>NZ_JAUSYK010000001.1:2406506-2707320 GCF_030816855.1 Arthrobacter sp. B3I4
CACCAGCCACCTCCTGACCCGCAGCGCCTGCTGCGGCGTTGCCCCGACGGGCCGGAGAACGTTCCCGCGACGTTCTCCGGCCCGCCGTCGTTGGGCGTCGGTTATCGAAGCCCTTGCCGCGGGAATACACTTGAAGAATTAACGGGTTGGAAGAGGTTGCTTTCTTGGAAGAACGTTCGACGTCGGCGCCTGCAGCTCCGGCGGAAAAGGCCAACGGCCAGGCTGCTCAGACTGGCCTCGCGGCTCCCGGACGCCCTGACGCGGCGGTCCCCGTGGACAACACCGGCACCCGGCCCACTTTCCCCGGCCGGCGCGAACGCACCCGGTCCCGGCTTGCGCGCCTGACCGGCCGCGGCACGCCCGCTTACTCGCCCATTCTGGAGCCGTTGCTGCGCACCGTGCGTGCCAACAACCCCAAAGACGACTTCGAACTCATCCAGCGCGCCTTCGTCGTTGCGGAGCGCTGCCACCGCGGGCAGAAGCGCAAGAGCGGCGACCCGTACATCACCCACCCTGTGGCGGTCGCGACGATCCTGGCCGAGCTGGGGTTGAACGGGACCACGCTGGCTGCGGCGCTGCTGCACGACACCGTCGAGGACACGTCCTACACGCTGGAGGACCTGAAGGGCGAGTTCGGCCCCGAAGTTGCCATGCTGGTGGACGGCGTCACCAAACTGGACAAGGTCAGCTTCGGCGAGGCTGCCCAGTCCGAGACCGTGCGCAAGATGGTCGTGGCGATGGCCAAAGACATCCGCGTGCTGATGATCAAACTCGCCGACCGGCTGCACAACGCCCGCACCTGGCGGTTTGTCTCGGCGGAATCCTCGGCCAAGAAAGCCCGCGAAACCCTGGAGATCTTCGCCCCGCTGGCCCACCGGCTCGGCATGAACACGATCAAATGGGAACTCGAAGACCTGTCCTTCGCGGCGCTGTACCCGAAGGTCTACGAGGAAATCGTACGGATGGTCGGGGAGCGCACCCCCGAGCGGGAAAAGAACCTGGGCGTCATCCGCAACCAGATCACCGAGGACCTCCGAGCGGCCAAGATCAAGGCCACCATCACCGGCCGACCCAAGCACTACTACTCGATCTACCAGAAGATGATCGTCCGCGACAAGGACTTCGACGACATCAACGACCTGATGGGCGTCCGTGTGCTCGTCGACTCGGTCCGCGACTGTTACGCCGCGCTCGGCGCCATGCATTCGCGCTGGAACCCGCTCCCGGGCCGGTTCAAGGACTACATCGCCATGCCCAAGTTCAACATGTACCAGTCGCTGCACACCACGGTGATCGGCCCCGGCGGCAAACCGGTGGAAATCCAGATCCGCACCCACGAGATGCACCGGCGCGCCGAATACGGCGTCGCGGCGCACTGGAAGTACAAAGACCAGCCCAACCGCACCGCGGCCGGTCCCGGGAGTCCGCGCGACGGCGACATGGGCTGGCTCCGCTCCCTGGTGGACTGGCAGCAGGAGACCTCGGATCCCGGCGAGTTCCTCGATTCACTGCGCTTTGAGATCAACGCCCGGGAGGTGTTTGTCTTCACCCCCAAGGGCGAGGTGATGGCGCTTCCGGCCGGGTCGACGCCGGTGGACTTCGCCTACGCGGTTCACACCGAGGTGGGACACCGCACCATCGGTGCCCGCGTCAACGGCAAACTGGTGCCGCTGAACAGCGAACTGAACCACGGCGACTGGGTGGAGATCTTCACCTCCAAGGCAGAGGGGGCCGGACCCAGCCAGGACTGGCAGCACTTCGTCAAGAGCGCCCGGGCCCGCAACAAAATCCGGCAGTGGTTCAGCAAGGAACGCCGCGAAGAAGCGATCGACCGCGGCAAGGAACTGCTCACCAAGGCCATGCGCAAGCAGAACCTTCCGCTGCAGCGCCTGATGACCCACGACGCCCTCGCCGCGATCGCCGAGGACTTCAAATACCAGGACATCTCCGGCCTCTACGCAGGGGTGGGCGACGGGCACACCTCCGCCCAGTCGGTGATGGAGCGGCTGGTCGAAAGCCTGGGCGGCAACGACACGCCCGAAGACGACCTGACTGAGGTTTCCATTCCCAGCCAGGTCAGCAAGACACGCTACTCCGACTCCGGCGTCGTGGTCCGCGGCGTCGACGACGTCTGGGTGAAACTGGCGCGGTGCTGCACCCCGGTGCCGCCGGATCCCATCCTGGGCTTTGTCACCCGCGGTTCCGGCGTCTCGGTGCACCGGACGGATTGCACGAACGTGGCGGGCCTGATGGACCAGCCGGACCGGATCGTCGACGTCGAGTGGGCGCCCACGCAGTCCAGCGTATTCCTGGTGGAAATCCAGGTCGAGGCACTGGACCGCAAGTCGCTGCTCTCCGATGTCACCCGGATCCTTTCCGAGAACCACGTCAACATCCTGGCCGCGAGCGTGCATACCTCCACCGACCGGGTAGCGATCTCGAAGTTCGCCTTCGAAATGGGCGATCCGAAATATCTCAGCCACGTCCTCAGCGCGGTCCGCCGCATCGACGGCGTCTTCGACGTGTACCGCACCACCGGCAACCGCCGCCGCAGCTGAGCAGGCCACCGCTAGGCGCGGCTGTAGCTAGGTGCCGCCCGGCGCCGGACCGCCCGGCGCCGGACCGCCCGACCTGAGCCCGTCCGGTGCCGGCCCAGGACCCCGGGCCGCGACTTGGGATCCGCGGGCCTGCGCTGCCTGTAGGATCGCCAGGGTCCCCAAGGCGGACTTCTTGTACGGTACCCGAGGTGACGCTTCCACCGCCCGGACCAGCAGCCGCAGCCGCACGTCCAGCTCCGGTGCCGCCAGCAGCGCCTGCAGCGCCGGGACGGCACGCTCCCGCTCCACATGCAGGGCGATGTCCGCCGCCGTCCGCAGCGGGCTGGAGACCAGAAGCCCGCCCAGGCTGACAACGTCGAAGGGGCCCAGCCTCACCTCATGGAAGCTGCAGCCGCGGGTGGCCCGGAGGCTGGAGATCCGCCGGCTGGCGTCCACCAACAGGGCCAGCCGGTCAGGTTCCGGCGCGCAGCCGTAAATCCAGGCAGCGGTCATCCGGCCCGCCACCACCCGCTGCCGGATAGCCTGCGGAACCATGCCCGCGGCTGCCCGGGCCCGCAGTTGCGCGGTGGCAGCGGTGCCCGGCGGAAGATAGCCCCGCTGGGACAGCCGCGTCAGCACCCCGTCGGACGCCATCGCCTGCAGCTCCGCCCACGAGAACAGCGTTCCGGGGGAGTAAAGCACCGGCGCCGGGACACCCGCGTGCCGCGGGGCAACCGAGGCGTACGGGGCGGCCGGGTGACCGGAGGCGGGGTGGCCGGGCGGGATGACCATTCCGCCATCGTCCCGCCTGCTCCCGGACACGGAACAGGCCCCGTCCCCGTCATGTGGATAACGGGGACGGAGCCTGTTCTCTGGCGGGCCGAACCTGGCGGCGGAACCTAGGAAAGTTCGCTGGCCGAACGCTCGAGCTGCTCCAGCCACGCCTGGCGGGCCTCAAGGGCCTCCCGGGCCGCCTTGATCTTGCGTTCGTCGCCGGCCTTCTCCGCCTTGACCAGGTCTTCCTTCAGCCCGGCGATGGCGGACTCCAACTGCGAGAGGGCGCTGTTGGTGCGCGCCTTCGTCTCGGGGTTGGACCGCTTCCAGTTCTCATCCTCGGCGTGCCGCACGGCGTCCTCGACCTTGCGCAGGCCCGCTTCGATCCGGCCCATGTCCGCGCGGGGCACCTTGCCGGCTTCCTCCCAGCGGTCACGGATGGACTGCAGTGCCTTCTTGGCGGCGGCAAGATCCTTGATCGGGAGCAGTTCGTTGGCTTCTGCCAGCAGGGTTTCCTTCACCACGAGGTTCGCGCCGTACTCCTGGTCAATTTCCTCGTTCGCGGCCTGACGGTTGGTGAAGAACACGTCCTGCGCGGCCCGGAAACGGGCCCACAGGGCGTCGTCATCCTTCCGGCTGGCGCGCGGGGACGCCTTCCACTGGTCCATCAGGCGGCGGTACTCGCCGGCTGCGTAGCCCCACTCGGTCGAGGACGACAGCGCCTCGGCTTCGGCGATGAGTTTCTCCTTGGCCGCCTTGGCAGCTGAGTTGGTGCTGTCCAGCTGGGAGAAGTACGCGCGGCGGTGCCGGTCGAAAACGGTCCGCGCGGCACGGAACCGCTTCCAGAGCGCATCCTCGTTGCCACGGCCGAGCCGGACGCCGCTCTTCTGGGCGGTCTTCCAGCTCTCGAAAAGCTCGTTCATCCGCGCGCTGGAGGTCTTCCACTGGATCTGGGCCGGATCGTGCCCGGCGATCTCCTCGGCCTCCGCCACGATCGCCTCGCGGGCTGCCAGCTCGGCGGCACGGACGGCGTCGTGCTCGGCCTTCTCAGTTTTTTCCAGGTCAGTGATCTGGCCGGACAGCGTGTCCAGGCGGCCCTCGGCGGCCCGGAGGTCGCCGACCATGTTGCGCCCCGCCAGCTGTTCGCGCAGGTGGGTCACGGTCTTCTGCATGTCAGCCGCGGGCGCCTTGGAAGCCACCCGCTGCTCAAGCAGGACGATCTGGGCCACGACGTCGTCGTACTTGCGGGCAAAGTAGCCCAGCGCCTCGTCATCGCTGACGCCGGGGTATTGCCCGACGACGTGCTCCTCGCCATCAATGGTCAGGAAAACGTGGCCGTCGCCTTCCACCCGGCCCCAGCGGGCGGCCTCTGCGAGCGAACTGGCGCTGGACGCCGGGACGGCTGCCGGCGCGGCGACGGACGGCGTCGCCTTTGGCCGGGCCGCAAAAGCAGCCGGCGAGGGAGCCGGGCGGGGCGCTGGGGCCGGGGCAGGAGCGGGCGCTGCAGTCTCCGGAACGGCAGGCGCCCCAGCGGGCTCGGCGGCCGGCGCCTCAGCGGAAGCCTCAGCAGCCTCGGCGGCCGGCGCCTCAGCGGGCGCTGCGGCCTGCTCTTCGGCCTGCGCCGGAGCGCCGGAGGCCGGGCTGGTTTCGTTGGCCGCCCCGGTCACCGCACCCTCGGCGTCGGTCGGGTTGGCAGCTGCTGCCACTGTTTCGTCGGATTTCTGACTGTCTGTCACCGCTAGAAGTCTTTCGCTTGGAGGGAAATACCGGCACCGCGGCCGCGAGGGCCCCGGCTGGTTACTTCAGAGAGAACGAGTCTATCGTGACTGGTTCCACCGGTGCGCCGTCGGTGGGGCTGTCGCCCGGTTTCACTCCGGCCGCCGCGACGTTGCGGACGACGTCGAGTCCGGAGGTCACCTTGCCCACCACGGTGTAACCGCCGGCGGCGTCGGCCGGGATCACAGTGTCTTTGTAGACGATGAAGAACTGCGTCCCGTTGCCGTAGGCGTTGCCGCCGGTCCGGGCCACAGCGATCGTGCCGGCCGGGTACGTGTTGTCCGCGGGGGTATTCTCCAGCGGACCCCAGGTGTACGCCGAGTCGCTGCTGCCGTCGCCGGCCTTGGAACCGCACTGCAGGACGCCGAACGAATCGGCAATGGTCAGCCGGTGGCAGCTGAGCCCCTTGTAGAAGCCCTGGTCTGTGAGCGACTTGAACACCGCTGCCGCCTGGGGGGCTTTGCTGCCGTCCAGTTCGACGCCGAGAGTGCCGAGGTTAAGGACCAGCTCACCTGTGAAGGTCTTGCCGGCGGCCGTCTCGGGCTTAGGAATGTTCTCGCCGTTGCTGGCGCCCGGTGACGGTGTGGCGGACGCCGACGGGCTGCTCAACCCGGCCTCGGCTGCCTTGAACTCATCCTCCGTCGGATTGCTCGCGAAGACGGTCAGCTGCAGTACGACGGCGAGGACCAGGGCAGCAGCCCCCGCGGCGGCGGCCAGGATGTTGTCGCGCTTGCGGCGTTTGTCCTGTTCCCGGCGCAGCTCGCGCTTTGCCTCCATCTGCTGGACGCGCCGCTTGGCTTCGCGGGCGCTCCGTGAACTGGCCGCCAAAGGTCCTCCTGGGTGTAGGGCCGCACGCGGGCCGCACCTAAGGCGCCGATCCGGGTGCAGCGCGCAAGCTGCCGGCAGCACTGCCTCCGCGGCCGCATTAGAGATGCACGCGCCGAAAGCATAAACTGACTGCCGCACACAGTTTATGCACGACTGGCCGGTCCGCGCGGAACGCCGCGTCCGAGGGACCCGCCGTCGTTATCTGAGGAGAAAATTCCACCATGGCACGCACCGCCTCCCTGTCCGGATTCCCCGAGTGGCTTCCCGAGGAGCGGCTGGTGGAGCTGCATGTGCTGGACACCCTGCGGCGGACCTTTGAACTGCACGGCTTTTCCTCGATCGAGACCCGGGCAGTGGAGACGGTGGGTCAGCTGCTGCGCAAGGGTGAGATCGACAAAGAGGTGTACGGCCTGAGCCGGCTCCAGGACGACGAGGCTGAGGGCGCAACGGGCACGGCCGCTTCACACAAGGGCGACCCGCACGCCCTGGCCCTGCACTTCGACCTCACCGTGCCGTTCGCCCGGTATGTGGTGGAGAACGCCGGCTACCTGGCGTTCCCGTTCCGCCGCTACCAGATCCAGAAGGTCTGGCGCGGCGAGCGTCCGCAGGAGGGCCGCGCCCGCGAGTTCACCCAGGCGGACATCGACATCGTCGGCGACGGCGAACTGCCGTTCCGCTACGACGTCGAGATCGCGCTGGTCATCGCCGAGGCCCTGGGTGCCCTGCCGATCCCGGACTTCCTGCTTCGGATCAACAACCGCAAGCTCGCCGAGGGCTTCTATAACGGCATTGGCCTGACGGACACCGCAGGGGTGCTGCGCAGCATCGACAAGCTCGAGAAGATCGGCCCGGCCAGGGTCGCCGAGCTGCTGCAGACCGAACTCGGCGCAACCGAGGAGCAGGCGCAGGCCGCCCTTAAGCTCGCCGGGATACGCACTCAGGACACCTCGTTTGTCCAGCAGGTCCGGGCGCTTGGGGTCAGCAACGAACTGCTCGAGGAGGGCCTGAACGAGCTGGAGCAGGTCATCGCCGCCGCCGTGCAGCGCGCTCCGGGCAAGGTGGTCGCCGACCTCAGCATCGCCCGCGGCCTGGACTACTACACCGGCACCGTGGTGGAGACCGTCCTGGTCGGCCACGAGCAGCTCGGTTCGATCTGCTCGGGCGGCCGCTACGACGCCCTCGCCAGCAAGGGCAACCGCAAGTTCCCCGGCGTCGGCCTCTCGATCGGCGTGACCCGGCTGGTCTCCCGGATCCTCAGCCAGGACCTCGCCAAAGCCTCCCGCACCGTGCCCACCGCGGTACTCGTGGCGTTGAACAATGACGGGAGCTGGGGCGCGGCGCAGGACATTGCCGCCCAACTGCGCTCCCGCGGCATCGCCACCGAAGTGGCGGCTAAGGCGGAGAAGTTCGGCAAGCAGATCAAGTTCGCTGACCGCCGCGGCATTCCGTTTGTCTGGTTCACCGACGACGACGGCAAGCACCAGGTCAAGGACATCCGAACCGGTGAACAGGTCGACGCCGACCCCGCCGCGTGGACGCCGGCCGAAGAGGACCTGCAGGTCCGCGTCGTCCGCGCCTAAGCGCTGAAGCCGGCCGCAGGTGCGGTGCCGGCCAGGCGCGAGGCCGGCCAAACGCCGTGGGTCAGCTGGCCGCGGGCCCCGCAGCCCGGGTTTTGCGCCGGCGCAGCACCAGGAAGCGGCCCGCGATCCCGGCGGCGAGGACTGCCGCCATGCCCAGCGCCGAGGCCGGCGGCAGGGTGAGCGCCAGCACCACGCAGCCGGCAAAACCGAGGACATTGAGCCAGCGGGGCGCGTGCCAGGGCCGGTCGGTGAGCGTGAAGGCGGCGGCATTGGCCACCGCGTAGTACACCAGCACCCCGAAACTGGAAAAGCCCACCACGGTCAGCACGTTCGTGGTCAGCAGCAGCACAATCACGGCGGCCGCGACCGCCAGTTCGGCCACGAACGGCACCGTGTGGCCGCCGCCCACCCGGGCCAGCGGTGCGGGCAGGTCCCTTTCCCGTGCCATCGCCATCGTGGTCCTGCCCACCCCGGTGATCAGCGCCAGCAGCGCGCCCAGGCAGGCGGCGGCCGATCCCGCCTGGACCAGGGGCGTGCCGGCGCTGAGCGCGGAACTGGCCACGGCGTCCAGCAGCGGCGCGGCGGAGCCGGCCAGCTGTGCGGCCGGCAGGTGCCACTGCAGCAGCAGTGCGAGCCCCAGGTAGATGACGAAGGCGGCGGCGAGGGCGGCCAGGATGGCCTTGGGAATGGTGGTGGCCGGATCCTTGACCTCTTCGCCGAGGGTCGCGATCCGGGCGTAACCGGCGAAGGCAAAGAACATCAGCCCCGCGGCGGGCAGCACCCCCCAGGCGTAACCGCCGTCGGCCGCGGCGCTCCAGCCCGCACCGCCCCCCGCCGGGTGCGGGCCGGTGAGCGCCGCCACCGCAACAAAACCCAACGTGGCGAGCACGACGGCGAGCAGGATCCTGGTCAGCTGGGCCGTCCGGGTGATGCCGAGCAGGTTCACCCCGGTCAGCACGACGACGGCGGCGACAGCCAGCGGGGTGGCGAAGCCGGGCGCCAGGTAGTGCCCGAAGGTCAGGGCCATCGCCGCGCAGGAGGCGGTCTTGCCCGTCACGAACCCCCAGCCGGCGATGAACCCGGGCCATTCGCCCAGCTGCCGGCGGCCGTACACGTAGGTACCGCCGCTCGCGGGATACTTCGCGGCCAGTTGCGCCGACGCCACCGCGTTGCAGTAAGCCACCACGCCGGCCACGGCCACCGCCACGGCCAGCAGCGGCCCGGCAAGGGCCGCGGCGGGGGAGAAGACCACGAAAACGCCGGCTCCCAGCATCGAGCCGAGCCCGATGGCGGTGGAATCGACCACGCCCAGGCGGCGTTGCAGTCGAGCGGGCTCCGGCGTCGGGCTTGGCATGGCGGGTGGGGCCTTTCCAACGGGTAAACTCGAACGGGACCGTTCCCGTAGCGGTCCCATTTAACACCACCCTGTTTTCCTTCTGAAAGGCGAGCTGTGCTGCGCACCCACGACCTCGGATCCCTTCGCTCCGAGCACATCGGACAAACCGTAACCCTCGCCGGCTGGGTCGGCCGGCGTCGTGACCACGGTGGTGTCGCATTCGTGGACCTGCGCGACGCTTCGGGCGTCGCCCAGGTCGTCGTCCGTGAAGAAGAGGTCTTCCACGGCCTCCGCAACGAGTTCGTGCTGCAGGTCATCGGCACCGTGGCGAAGCGCCCCGAGGGCAACGAGAACCCGGCGCTGGCCACCGGCGAGATCGAGGTGATGGCCGAAAAGGTCACCATCCTCAACACCTCCGACCCGCTGCCCTTCCAGATCGACGAGCACGTTGAGGTCGGTGAAGAGGCACGCCTGAAGCACCGCTACCTGGATCTCCGCCGCCCCGGCCCCGCACGGAACCTGCGCCTGCGCTCCGAGGCCAACCGGGTGGCCCGCGAGCTGCTGCACCAGGACGGCTACGTCGAGATCGAGACGCCCACGCTGACCCGGTCCACGCCGGAAGGCGCCCGCGACTTCGTCGTTCCGGCCCGCCTGGCGCCCGGTTCCTGGTACGCGCTGCCGCAGTCGCCGCAGCTTTTCAAGCAGCTCCTGCAGGTCGGCGGCTTCGAGAAGTACTACCAGATCGCCCGCTGCTACCGCGACGAGGACTTCCGCGCGGACCGCCAGCCGGAGTTCACCCAGCTCGACATCGAAGCCAGCTTCGTGGAGCAGGACGACATCATCAACCTCGGCGAGAGCATCGTGAAGGCGCTGTGGAAGCTGATCGACGTCGAGATCCCCACCCCGATCCAGCGCATCACCTACAACGACGCGATGGCCCGCTACGGCTCGGACAAGCCGGACCTGCGCTTCGGCCTGGAACTGACCGAGCTGACCGAATTCTTCAAGGACACCAACTTCGGTGTCTTCAAGGCGCCCTACGTCGGTGCCGTCGTCATGCCCGGCGGCGCCTCGCAGGCCCGCCGCGCCCTGGACGCCTGGCAGGAATGGGCCAAACAGCGCGGCGCCAAGGGCCTCGCCTACGTCCTGTACAAGGAAGACGGCGAGCTGGCCGGCCCGGTGGCCAAGAACCTGACCGAGACCGAGCGCGCGGGCCTCGCGGACGCCGTCGGCGCCAAACCCGGCGACTGCATTTTCTTCGCCGCCGGTGAGAAGACCCCGTCCCGGGCGCTGCTCGGCGCCGCGCGGGTTGAGATCGGCCACCGCACGGGCCTGATCAACCCCAGCGACTGGGCCTTCTGCTGGGTCGTCGACGCGCCGATGTTCGAACCGGCCGCAGCCGCCGTCGCGTCCGGCGACGTCGCCGTCGGCGGCGGCAAGTGGACGGCGGTGCACCACGCCTTCACGTCACCCAAGCCGGAATTCATGGACAGCTTCGACACCGATCCCGAATCGGCGCTGGCCTACGCCTACGACATCGTCTGCAACGGCAACGAAATCGGCGGCGGCTCCATCCGTATCCACCAGGGTGACATCCAGGAACGCGTGTTCAAGGTCATGGGCCTCTCGCACGAGGACGCGCAGGAGAAGTTCGGCTTCCTGCTCGAGGGCTTCAAGTTCGGCGCGCCACCGCACGGCGGCATCGCGTTCGGCTGGGACCGTGTGGTCTCGCTGTTGGCCGGCGTGGACTCGATCCGCGACGTCATCGCGTTCCCGAAGTCCGGCGGCGGCTACGACCCGCTGACCCAGGCACCGGCGCCGATCACGGCCCAGCAGCGCAAGGAAGCCGGCGTGGACTTCAAGCCGGAAACCAAGAAGGACGAAGGCTCCAAGTAGCCGGCTAATCAGCAGCGAAGGCCCTCCGGAAGTCCGGGGGGCCTTTGCTGTCGGTTGACGAGATCAAGTGCCCCGGCACAGAAGGGAAACCCAATGGCACCGGAGTCCGGTCCCGCGCTGGAAGCGCTGATGGACGCAGCCTGGCCCGCTTCCGACCGGCAGGATTGCGGCGGATGGGTGCTGCGCGCCGCCTCGGGGGTGACCCAGCGGGCCAACTCGGTCTGGCCGCGCGAGCCAGGGACCGATGAGCATGCCCAGCTCGCCGCACTTCGGGAGGCCCGGCTCTGGTACCGGGCGAAACGCCTCCCGCTGATCTTCCAGGTATTCGAGGACCCGCGCTCCGGGCCGCTGAACGCGGTGCTCGACGCCGAGGGATTCACCCGCCAGTCCGAAACCGTCATGCTGGTCCGGGACGGCGGCGGTTCTGCCCCGGCGCCGGCCCACGGCGTCGAGATCTCAACAGAGCCCTCAGTGGAGTGGCTGCGGCTCTGGTGGAGCGTGGACGGCCGCGGCGGCGCCGAGGCTCTCGGGGTTGCCCGCGCGATCCTGACGGGCTGTCCCGCGCTGTACGCCCTGGTACGGGACGGCGACGGCGGCCCGGCCGGCGTCGGACGGCTCGCCATGCCGGACGGCGCGGCAGCCGGAGCCGGCAAGTCCCACGGCGGGTTGTACTGCATGGCGACCCGTCCAGACGCGCGCCGGCGCGGCTACGCCGGCCAGGTGCTGCGCGGGTTGCTGGACGAGGGAACGCGCCGGGGCCTGGCCGGCTACTGGCTGCTCGTCACTACGGCCAACAGCGGGGCGCGGGAGCTCTACGCCCGCGCCGGCTTCGAAGAAGCCAGCCGCTACCTCTACCGGCAGGAACGGCCGAAGCGGCACCTGACCGGCTGCTGAGCCGCGGGGCGCTCGTGTCTACGCCGGCGGATCCGTGACGAGGATCCGCACGGCGCAGAAGTCCGCGGCGGCCTTTTTCAGCACCGACGCGCGCGGGTCCGGAACGTCAAGGAACGGCAGCCGCACCAGCGCCGCATAGCTTTTCAGCACGGGTTCGGCAAGCACCTGCTCGGCCAGGGCCTTGTCCCCGCCGGGCGCGAGGTACTCGACTCTGTGGTCCGCAAAGATCCGCGCGGCGTGGGCGGCGACTGCTTCGACCAGGGCGTCCGCCTGGTTGGCCCGCCGCCGGGCGAAGCGCTGCTGTGACCAGCCTCCGGCGGCGGTGCGGGACTGCACGTGCCGGGTGCCGGTCTTGGCGGCCAGTACCTGCCCTTCCGACACGACGGCCACCGAGTACCCGCCGCGGCGCACCAAAACCAGGCCAAGGTGCCGGGGCTGGGACACCAGCGACGACAGCCGCGCCACCGGGTCCGGTCCGCGGCCCGGGCGCCCGTCGGCCGGCCACGGCGGCTGCAGCAGGGCCGCAGCCCCGTCAGCGGCGGAAAGCTGCAATCCGCCGTCGAGTTCCTCTTCGGCCAGGCGCCCGTGGCTCGCCGCGAACCGCTCCACCCAGCCGGGCAGCCGGCCGCCGGCGACGAACGCCTGGCGGGTCTCGGGGCTGGGCATGGCGTAACTCCGTTGCAGGGTTGCGGGGCGGCCGCCGGTCGGGGCGGGCCGTGAACTAGAAGTAGCCTATCTATGTGGATGATCTCTTTGGCGCAGGGCAGGACGACGCGTCTGCGCACAACGACGTCGACGCCGATGACGCCGGCGACACCCGGGCGGACCGCGCAGGCCTGTCAGCGCCGCGTAGCCCGCTCGCGGTCCGGATGCGGCCGCGGACCCTCGATGACGTCGTGGGCCAGCAGCACCTCCTGGGCCACGGCTCGCCGCTGCGCCAGCTCGCCGCCGGCAGCGACGCCACCGGACCGGCCGGACCCAGTTCGTTGATTCTCTGGGGGCCTCCCGGCACCGGCAAGACGACCCTCGCGCACGTGATCGCTAAAGGTCCCGGTCGGAAATTCGTGGAGCTCTCTGCCATCACCGCCGGCGTGAAGGACGTCCGGCGGGTCATGGACGAGGCCCTCACCGCCCGCGACCTGTACAAGACGACCACCGTGCTGTTCCTGGACGAAATCCACCGCTTCAACAAAGCCCAGCAGGACGCGCTGCTGCCCGGCGTGGAGAACCGCTGGGTGGTGCTGGTCGCCGCGACCACGGAAAACCCCTCGTTCTCCGTGGTGTCGCCGCTGCTGTCCCGCTCGCTGCTGCTGACACTCAAGCCGCTCACCGACGCCGACGTTGAAGGGTTGCTGCGGCGCGCGGTGGCCGACCCCCGCGGACTCGGCGGCAACGTGGGACTGGACGACGAAGCCCTGGCGCACCTTGTCCGGCTTTCCGGCGGCGACGCGCGGCGGGCCCTGACCGCGCTGGAGGCCGCGGCCGGCGTCGCGTTCGGCGACGCGGACGACGTCGGCGGCCCAGAAGGTGCCGGGCCGGAAGGGGCCGGCTCAGAAGGGGCCGGCCCAGAAGAATCCGGGACGTCCGGGGACCCCTCCGTCCGGATCGAACTCAAGCACACCGAACGCGCCCTCGACGTCGCCTCGGTGCGCTACGACCGGGCCGGGGACCAGCACTACGACGTCGCCAGCGCCTTCATCAAGTCGATCCGCGGCTCCGACGTCGACGCCGCACTGCACTACCTGGCCCGGATGCTCGAGGCGGGGGAGGACCCCCGGTTTGTGGCCCGGCGGATCGTAATCTCAGCGGCCGAGGACGTCGGCATGGCCGACCCCACGGCGCTGCAGACGGCGGTCGCGGCCGCGCAGGCCGTCCAGCTGATCGGCATGCCTGAGGGCCGGATCATCCTCGCCGAGGCCGTGGTCCACCTCGCCACGGCACCGAAGTCCAACGCCGCGTACCTGGGCATCAACCAGGCCATCGCCGACGTCCGCGCCGGCCTGGGCAACGGCATTCCTGCCCACCTGCGCGACGCCCACTACCCCGGCTCCAAACAGCTGGGCCACGGCAAAGGCTACAAGTACTCCCACGATGCGCCGCACGCGGTGGCGACGCAGCAGTATCCGCCGGACGACCTCGTCGGCCGGAACTACTACCAGCCCACCGCCAACGGCGCCGAGCGCGAGATCACCACCCGGCTGGAACGGCTGCGCAGGATCATCCGGGGCAAGTGATCCTCTGGTAGGATTGACCGTTGTCTGGCAAGGCACGGACGCACAATCCACCACTCTTCGGCAGTTCCTGCTGTGTGGACGGGTTTGCCCTGTGCCCAGTAGCAAAAGGCAGCGGTTGGCCGATGCTCTCCATCGTGGAGGCCAGTAACACTGACACACCGCAGATATTGGAAGGACACAAGTGGCTAACAACACTCGTGCTCGCCGTACCGCACGCCTCTCGCGTGCACTCGGCATCGCTCTGACCCCCAAGGCCGCCAAGTACATGGAGCGCCGTCCTTACGGCCCCGGCGAGCATGGCCGTGCCCGTAAGAAGCAGGACTCCGACTACGCCGTACGTCTGCGTGAAAAGCAGCGTCTGCGCGCCCAGTACGGCATCCGCGAAGCCCAGATGACCCGTGCCTTCGAAGAAGCGCGCCGGACCAAGGGCCTGACCGGTGAAAACCTGATCGAACTGCTCGAAATGCGTCTCGACGCCCTCGTGCTGCGTGCCGGCTTCGCCCGCACCATCGCCCAGGCCCGCCAGCTGGTTGTGCACCGCCACATCCTCGTTGACGGCATCCGCGTTGACCGCCCGTCTTTCCGCGTCGGTGAGGGCCAGCTGGTCCACGTCCACAGCCGCAGCGAGACCATGCCTCCCTTCCAGGTGGCAGCAGCCGGTGCACACCGCGACGTTCTGCCGATGGTTCCGGCCTACCTGGACGTCAAGCTTGACGCCCTGCAGGCACGCCTGGTCCGTCGCCCCAAGCGCTCCGAAATCCCCGTGACCTGCGAAGAGCAGCTCGTCGTGGAATTCTACGCACGCTAGATCCAGCGCGACACCTTACAAAGAAGCCCGTGGCAAGCGCCGCGGGCTTCTTTGTAGGTAAGGTACTTGGGGGAGTTCTCCGTTTGCCGCGCCCGGTGGCCGGAGAACCATGCAGGAATCCACGTAGTTTCAAGGAGATGAACGTCTATGTCTGGTGGCGATATTGCCGGCCTGATCGCGGCCGGAGTGTTTGCACTGCTGGTCCTGCTGCTCGCTGTGCCGATCCTCAAGCTCGGTGGAGTCTTTGACGAGGTCCGCAGCACCATCCGTTCGCTCAGCGACGGCGCCACTCCGCTGATGGATGAGGTCACGGCTACTGTCACCACCACAAACCAGCAGTTGAAGAAGGTCGACGGGATCGCCTCCAACGTCTCCGACGCCTCGGCAAACATCTCGGCGCTGTCGTCGCTGGTTGCCGCCACCGTCGGCTCCCCGCTGATCAAGGTCGCGGCCTTCAGCTACGGTGTACGCTCGGCGTTTTCCGCCAGCAAAAAGCCCGCCACCGGCCGCCGCAGCCGCTGACCTGCCCGACTATCGCTGAAAGAGCGTGAAATGAACAGAATCATCTGGATGGGCATCGGCGTCGCGATCGGCGTGATCGCCTTCCGCAAGGTCACCGCCGCACAGTCCGCCCTCGGCCCGGCAGGCATGAACCGTGCCGTAGGCCGCCTCACCGACGGTGTGTATGACTTCGCCGACGCCGTTCGCGCCGGCATGCGCGAGCGTGAGACCGAACTGCGCGCCGCTCTCGGCGTGGACACCACAACCGATGTTGCCGCGGGCACCGGTGTACCCAGCCGGGATGCGCTGCGGCGTTAGCAGCGGGAGAATGAGAAGCGACGGCGCCCCGCAGGCGCCTGCCGGCGTCGGGCCGGCGCACTAAGCATTCCCAGGGCGGCAGCCCGGCGCCCCGCGCCCGGAAGGCCCCGGAAACAACGACACTGTGGATATCGAAGCAGTGAAGCAGTGAATATTTGAAGGGTAAGTAACCAGGTTATGAAGTCGCAGGAGATCACCAAGCGCTGGATCGACTTTTTTGTCAGCAAGGGCCACACGGCGGTGCCGTCCGCATCCCTGGTCTCCAGCGACCCGTCCCTGCTGTTCACGGTGGCCGGCATGGTCCCGTTCATCCCGTACCTGACTGCCCGCGAGGAAGCCCCGTACTCCCGGGCCACCAGCGTGCAAAAGTGCATCCGCACCGGTGACATCGAGGAAGTCGGCAAAACCGCCCGGCACGGCACCTTCTTCCAGATGTGCGGCAACTTCTCCTTCGGCGATTACTTCAAGGAAGACGCCATCAAGTTCGCCTGGGAACTGCTCACCACGCGGCGTCGACGACGGCGGCTACGGCCTGCCGCCCGAGCGCCTCTGGGTCACCGTCTACGAAGAGGACGACGAGGCCAAGGAACTCTGGCTGAAGAACACCGGCGTCCCGGCCGAACGGATCCAGAAAATGGGCAAGGCGGACAACTACTGGTCCACCGGCCAGCCCGGCCCGGCCGGCCCCTGCTCCGAGATCTACTACGACCGTGGACCGGCGTACGGAATCGAAGGCGGACCTCTGGCCGACGAGACCCGGTACATCGAAATCTGGAACCTGGTGTTCATGCAGTACCAGATCGACAACGTCCGCTCCAAGGTGGACTTCGACATCACCGGCGAGCTGCCCAAGAAGAACATCGACACCGGCCTCGGCATGGAACGCCTCGCGATGATCCTGCAAGGCGTCGAAAACATGTACGAAACCGACCAGGTCCGCCCGGTGATCGACAAGGCCGCGGCACTGTCCGGCAAGGAATACACCTCCGCGGAGACCCCGGAAGACCCGCACCACACGGACGACGTCCGGATGCGCGTCGTGGCTGACCACATCCGCTCCGCCCTGATGCTGATCGCCGACGGCGTCACGCCCTCCAACGAAGGCCGCGGCTACGTGTTGCGCCGCCTGATCCGCCGCGCCGTCCGTTCGATGCGCCTGCTAGGCGTCGAAAAAGCCTGCCTGCCCGAGCTGCTGCCCGCCTCCCGGGACGCGATGAAGGGCGTCTACCCGATCGTGGAGACGGACTTCGACCGGATCAGCCGGATTGCCTACGCCGAAGAGAAGGCGTTCCTGCGCACCATCGCCTCCGGCACCGCCCGGCTCGAGGACGCGGTCAAGGAATCCAAGGCCGCAGGCCAGCCGCTCTCCGGCGCCGACGCGTTCGCGCTGCATGATACCTACGGCTTCCCGATCGACCTCACCCTGGAAATGGCCGAGGAAGCCGGACTCAAAGTCGACGAGCCCGAATTCCGCAAGCTCATGCTCGAACAGCGGCAGCGCGCCCAGGCCGATGCTAAGGGCAAGAAGGGCGCCCACGCGGACCTGAGCACCTTCCAGGAACTGCTCAGCGCAGGGGAGACGGTCTTCACCGGCTACACCGAACTGGCCGGCGAATCCAAGGTCCGCGGCATCCTCACCGGCGGCCGCAAGGTCTCCCAGGCGTCCACCGGCGAGGAGATTGAACTTGTCCTGGCCGAAACGCCGTTCTACGCCGAGGCCGGCGGCCAGGCCGCTGACACCGGCCTGATCACCGGTGACGGCTTCGTCGTCGAGGTCCTGGACGTGCAGCGCCCGATCAAGGGCCTCAGCGTGCACAAGGCGATCGTCCGCGAAGGCGAGATCGGCGCCGACTCGCTGGTCCTCGCCGCCGTGGACCGGGAACGCCGGCACGCCGCGGAACAGGCGCACACCGGCACGCACATCGTGCACGCGGCCCTGCACCAGATCCTCGGCCCGGAAGCCCTGCAGCGCGGTTCCTTCAACAAGGCCGGCTACCTCCGCTTCGACTTCGCTTGGGGTGAGGGCCTCAGCGCCGCCACCCGCTCCGAAATCGAAGAAGTGTCCAATATTGCCATCCGCAACAACTTCCAAGTCCAGACCAAGGTCATGGGCCTGGCAGAGGCCAAGGCGCTCGGGGCGATGGCACTGTTCGGCGAGAACTACGGCAACGAGGTCCGCGTCGTGGAAATCGACGGCGCCTGGTCCCGCGAACTCTGCGGCGGCACGCACGTCTCCAACACCTCGCTGATCGGCAGCCTGTCGCTGCTCGGTGAACAGTCTGTCGGGTCAGGAAACCGCCGCGTGGAGGCCTTCGTCGGCATGGACGCCTTCCGGCACCTGGCCGCCGAGCGGGCCCTCGTCACCGAACTCACCGACATGCTGAAGGTCCCCTCCGGGCTGCTCACCGAGCGGATCGCCAGCACCCTGGCCAAGCTCAAGACCGCAGAGAAGGAACTGGAGCGGATGCGCAAGGAACAGCTCGCCGCCGTCGCCGGCCAGCTGGCCGGCACCGCCAAGGACGCGGCCGGCGTGAAGGTCATTGCACACGACGCCGGTACGGTCAGCGGCGCCGACGACCTGCGCGGCCTCGCGCTGGACCTCCGGACCCGGCTCGGTTCCGACGCTGCCGCTGTGGCGGTGGCAGGCGTCAGCAACGACCGCCCGGTCATCCTGATTGCCACCAATGAAGCCGCCCGGGCCGCCGGCGTGAAAGCCGGCGCGCTCGTCCGGCTCGCTGCCGGCATCCTCGGCGGCGGCGGCGGCGGCAAGGACGACGTCGCCCAGGGCGGCGGTACGGACGCGTCGAAGGTCGGCGCTGCCCTGACCGCCGTCGTGGACGCGATCACGAGGCGGTAATCCACCGGATGACTGACGCGGCAATGCCCGGCGGCTACCCCCGGGGCGTGAAACTTGGGGTGGACGTCGGCACCGTCCGCGTCGGCGTCGCAGTATGCGACCGCGACGGAATCCTCGCCACGCCGCTGAGGACGCTGGCGCGGAACGTGAAAAAGAACACCGACGTGCGGATCCTCGCCGACCTGGCCCGTGAGCTTGACGCGGTGGAGATCTTTGTCGGTCTGCCGACAACGATGAAAGGCGAGGAGCACGCCTCCGCGCGAATGGCCAGCGAGTATGCAAAGCTACTGGTCAATACACTATTGGCGGCCGGATCCGGCGTGCCGGTGAGGTTGGTTGACGAACGGCTGAGCACGGTGACAGCACACCGCAACCTGCACCAAGCTGGCATGAGCAGCCGGGACCACCGTAAAGTAGTGGATCAGGTTGCGGCCGCAGGGATCCTGCAGCACGCCATCGACATGCAAAAGGCCAGGGGAACGGAAGTAGGGCGCCGCGTCAGCGCGGACCTGCCGCCGGGGCCACCCGGCGGCGGCGCTCAGGCCACCCCGGAAGTAGACACGCATTCTGCAGATCGCATTGTGCCCAAAATGGAAGGCTACAGTGAGCCCGGTCAATAATGACGACCCCTCTGGTGTTGCCAACAGCGGCGCGCCGGCCGTCCGCTGACGCGCAAAG
Source organism: Arthrobacter sp. B3I4 (assembly GCF_030816855.1). NCBI lineage: Bacteria > Bacillati > Actinomycetota > Actinomycetes > Micrococcales > Micrococcaceae > Arthrobacter > Arthrobacter sp. B3I4. The sequence goes on from NZ_JAUSYK010000001.1 coordinate 2,425,524, forward strand.
AGATCAGGGCCCAGGAAAAGAACCTGGTAACTGAAAGTCACGACGTCGTCCCCTCCGAAGGCTCCGGCCCGCAGTTCCGGGAAACGCCGGCCGACGCGCCACGCGCAACTCCGGCTGCCGCACCCGAGCGTCCGGACGCTGCGCCCACCGTCCACGAAGACGCTGTCCACGACGACGCTGTCCACGAAGACGCTGTCCACGAAGACGCTGCGGACAATGAAACGGCGCACGACGAACCGGTCCAGGAGCCCGTACACGGCGGGTCCGGCTACCACGAACAGGGCCACGACGGGCGAGCAGGCGAGGACCTTGTCCACGACGACTATGCGCACGAATTCGCCTACGCCGACGAACCGGCCCTGTCCCGGGAGGAGACCCTGCGGCCTGCCGATGAGCTGCAGTACGGCTACGAGTCCCACGACGCCCACGGTTCCCACGACGCCCACTACGCCGCAGCCGACGGGGTCCACCACCCCGAGGACGGGTTTGACGACGGTTACGACGACGGGACCGGCCACGACCTGATGTCCGGCGCTGCCAGGATCCCCACTGCCAAGGGACCCTCCAAGAAAGTCCGCCGCCGGCGGCGCTTCCTCGCCCTGGTCCTGAGCCTGACCGTCTTCATCGTCGCCATCGTCGTCGGCGCCCAGTTCCTCAAGCCCCTGCTCGGCGGCGACACCGTCGCCGACTACCCGGGTCCGGGAACCGGTGAAGTGACGGTGACGGTCCCGCCGGGCGCCGGTCCGAAGTCCGTGGCCTCAGACCTGCAGTCCAAGCAGGTCATCGCCAACGCCGATTCGTTCCTCAAGCAGTTTGCCGCCGCCGGCGGAGCGCTGAACCCCGGCACGTTCACGATGCGCAAGGAAATGAACAACTCGGACGCGGTGTCCGTTCTGCTGAACAAGGACCAGGGCAAGGTCATGTATGTCGCCCTGAAGGCGGGCATGCGGATTAACGAATCCCTCCAGGCCATCTCGGAAGGCACCGGCGTCTCGGTGCCGGAGCTGAAGGCTCTGAGCGATTCCCCCGGCCAGTTCGGCGTGCCGGCGAAATCCAAGAACCTTGAAGGGTTCCTGTTCCCGGGCGAATACCGTTTCCCGCTCGGGACTTCCGCCAAGGACGTCCTGGCGAAACTGGTGACCAGCACCCTCGACGAGCTGAAAGCCCAGGGCGTCACGGATCCGGCGAAGCAGTACGACGTCATCACCGTCGCCAGCATTGTGCAGGCCGAGGGCGGCCAGGCCGAATACGGCGACGTGGCCGGTGCCATCTACAACCGGCTCAAGCCCAACAACACCGAAACGAGCGGGCTGATCCAGTCCGACGCCACGGTGACCTACGGATTGGGCATCCGAAGCTTCCACATCGACGAAGACCAGAAGCGGGACAAGTCGAACCCCTACAACACCTACGCGAACCCCGGCCTGCCGGCCGGTCCGATCGGTTCGCCCGGGAAAACGGCGATTGACGCCGCGGCCAAGCCCAAGAACAACGAGTACCTCTACTGGGTCACCATCAACCTGGACACCAAGGAGACGAAGTTCTCCAAGACACTCGCGGAGCACAACGGCTACGTGGCCAAGTACAACGCGTGGTGCGAGGCCAACCCGGGCCGTTGCGTGTGACCCTGCGGGCCGCCGTTCTCGGACACCCGATCAGCCACTCGAAGTCTCCGGCACTGCACCGCGCAGCGTACGCGCAGCTCGGCGTGGACATGGCCTACGAGGCGATCGACGTGACCGTGGACCGGCTGCCGGCGTTCCTGGCCGCAGTGCGCGGTGACGAGCGCTGGCGCGGGCTGTCCGTGACGATGCCGTTGAAAGCCGCCATGGCTGCCGCCGTGGACGAGGTCCGCGGCGTGGCGCGGCAGCTGGGTGTGGTGAACACCGTGGCCTTCGAAAACGGGGCGGGCTCTGCGGCCCGGCTGGTCGGCTACAACACCGACGTCGCCGGCATCGTCAACGCCGTGCGCTACGCTGGCGCCGCCGCCGAACCCGCCGCCGTCATTCTGGGCGGCGGCGGCACCGCGGCGGCGGCGGCCGCGGCGGTGAAAGAGCTTGGCGCACCCTCCGCGGCGGTCTTCGTCCGCGACGTCAGCCGCGCGGCCGAAGTGCGGGCTGCCGCCGCCGCCGTCGGACTTCCCCTCCAGGTCCTGCCGCTCAAGGCGGCCGCACCGTCGGTCGCCGCCGCCGACGTCGTCATCTCCACGCTGCCGCCGCGGGCCGCCGACGGCCTGGCGGCGGAACTCGCACAGCAGCTCGGCGACCCCGGCGCCGCCGCGTCCCGCGTGCTCCTGGACGCAGCCTACGACCCCTGGCCCAGCCGGATCGCCGCGGTCTGGGCGGATGCGGGCGGAACGGTGGTGCCCGGTCTTGAAATGCTGCTGTACCAGGCCGTCGAGCAGGTGCGGCACTTCACCCGGCACAGCGGACCGTTGCCGGTTGAAGTCCTTGATGTGATGTGTGACGCAGTCGGGGCGCCTCGACGAGTGTTCTAAGTGTCATGCATGGCAGGATGGAATTTATGTTGCGTTGGTTGACCGCCGGAGAATCCCATGGCCCGGCCCTGGTCGGAATTATTGAAGGCGTCCCCGCCGGCGTGGAGCTCGGCAGTGACCGGATCGTCGAGGCCCTGGCCCGCCGCCGGCTCGGCTACGGCCGCGGCGCGCGGATGAAGTTCGAACAGGACGCCGTCACGGTCCTGGGCGGTGTCCGCCATGGGCTGACGCAGGGCGGCCCGGTCGCCATCCAGGTCGGCAACACCGAGTGGCCGAAGTGGGAGCAGATCATGTCGGCGGACCCGGTTGACCCGGACCTTCTCGCCGACCAGGCCCGGAACGCTCCGCTGACCCGGCCCCGGCCCGGCCACGCCGACTTCACCGGGATGCAGAAATACGGCTTCGATGAGGCCCGGCCGGTCCTGGAGCGCGCCAGCGCCCGCGAGACCGCCACCCGCGTGGCCCTCGGCGCCGTCGCCGCGGCGTTCCTGCAGCAGCTCGGCATCGAACTCGTCTCACACACCGTGTCGATCGCCAGCGTGGCCGTTCCGGAAGGGCGTCCGCTGCCGGTGCCGGCCAATGTGCTGGCCCTCGACGCCGACCCGCTGCGCTGCTTTGACCGGGAAACGTCCGACGCCATGGTCGCGGAGGTGGACGCGGCGCACAAGGAAGGCGAAACCCTCGGCGGCGTCGTTGAGGTCCTCGCCTACGGCCTGCCCCCGGGGCTGGGCAGCTACGTGCACTGGGACCGGCGCCTTGACTCGCGCCTTGCAGCCGCGCTGATGGGCATCCAGGCGATCAAGGGTGTCGAGGTCGGGGACGGTTTCCTCACCGCCGCCCGCCGCGGCTCGGCAGCGCACGACGAGATCGTCAAAGACGCGGACGGCCGGATCATCCGCACCTCCAACCGGGCCGGCGGCATTGAGGGCGGCATGAGCATCGGTGACGTGCTCCGTGTCCGCGCTGCCATGAAACCCATCGCGACAGTGCCCCGCGCGCTCAAGACGGTGGACGTCAGCACCGGCGAAGCGGCCAAGGCCCACCACCAGCGCTCCGACGTCTGCGCCGTGCCGGCCGCCGGCGTCGTGGCCGAGGCCATGGTCGCGTTGGTCCTCGCCGAGGCCATCACGGAAAAGTTCGGCGGCGACTCCGTGCAGGAAACCGCCCGCAACATCAAGGGTTACCTGGACAGCATTCCGGCGTCCCTGGACTCGATCGGACACTAGTGCCGGCCCGGGAAGCACCGACCAGGCATCCGGTCCGTCCTGTCGTGCTGATCGGTCCGATGGCGGTCGGCAAATCCGCGATCGGAAACCAGCTGGCGCAGCAACTCGGTGCCCGCTTCGTCGACACGGACGCCGAGGTCACCGCCCAGCACGGCACCATCGCGGAAATCTTCGCCCTCCGGGGCGAGTGCGCTTTCCGTGAACTCGAGGCCCGCGCCGTGGCCCGCGCCATCGAGGAAGCCGCGGACACCGGCACCGTGATCTCCCTTGGCGGCGGCGCCGTGCTGGACTCGGGCACGCAGCAGCTGCTGGCCACCTGTACCGTGGTGTACCTCGAAGCCGACGCCGGCACCGTGTCGGAACGGATCGCCCGGAACTCGGGGCGCCCGCTCCTGGCCGGCGACGCCATGGAACGCTGGCGCACGCTGTTCGCCGCCCGGCAGCCGGTCTATGAACGCCTTGCCGACCTGGTTCTCGATGTCCGGAGCGGCTCCGTTCCGGAGCTCGCGCGCCGGGTTGAAGATGCGCTGGAGCAGTTTTCCGCCACTGCGGCGGGCGCGGCTCCAGCGGCGACAAAGAAAGTGGAAAAGTGAGCACCGAATCAACCGTCATCAAAGTCACCGGGCAGCTTCCGGGGGACAACTACGACGTCGTGGTGGGCCGCGGGCTGCTCGCCGGCCTTCCGACCCTGCTGGGGGAGCGCGTCAAGCGCGTCCTCGTCATCCACCCCCGGGCGCTGCGGCTCACCGGCGACACCGTCCGCGAGGAGCTCTCCGCCGCCGGCTTCACGGCGCTGACCGCCGAGATCCCCGACGCCGAGGAGGGCAAGCACATCGAGGTCGCCTCGTTCTGCTGGCAGGTGCTGGGCCAGAACGATTTCACCCGCTCCGACGCAATCGTCGCCGTCGGCGGGGGAGCGGTGACCGACCTCGCCGGATTCGTCGCCGCGACCTGGCTGCGCGGCGTGAAGGTCATCCACATGCCCACGAGCCTGCTGGGCATGGTCGACGCCGCCGTCGGCGGCAAGACAGGCATCAACACCGCCGAGGGCAAGAACCTGGTCGGCGCCTTCCACCCGCCCGCCGGCGTCCTCGCGGACCTGGACACGCTGGAGACGCTTCCGAAGAACGAGATCATCTCCGGCATGGCCGAGGTCATCAAGTGCGGCTTCATCGCCGACCCAGCCATCCTGGACCTGGTTGAGAAGGACCCCGCCGCCGTCGCCGATCCCCGCTCCGACGCCCTGCGCGAACTGATCGAACGGGCCATCGCGGTCAAGGCCCGGGTTGTTTCCGAGGACCTGAAAGAAACCGGGCAGCGCGAGATCCTCAACTACGGCCACACCCTGGGCCACGCCATCGAGCTCGCGGAACGTTACTCCTGGCGCCACGGCGCCGCCGTCTCGGTCGGCATGATGTTCGCAGCCGAACTGTCCCGCAGCGTGGGACGGCTCAGCGACGCCGACGCCGACCGGCACCGGGACATCCTGGAGAGCCTGGGGCTGCCGGTCAGCTACCGGCGAGACCGGTGGCAGGCACTGCTGGACGGCATGCGGCGGGACAAGAAATCCCGCGGCGACCTGCTGCGCTTCGTGGTGCTCGACGGCGTCGGGCGCCCCGGCATCCTGGACGTGCCCGACACCTCGCTGCTTTTCGCGGCCTACCAGGAAATCGCGGCCTAGTGATCAGCGACAACGGCGGCACCAGCGAGTGGCCCGACGCCGGGTTCCCCGGCATCCGGATCAACCCGCAGACCCTGCTGCCGCAGATCGTTAACGAGGAAGCCTGTGCAGCGGCCCTGGCCGCGTCGACGGATGCCACCGACCTGATCTTTGTGCGACTCGTCGAAGGCCACCCGGGCGAGGCCGCCGAGCTGTTGGCGGAAGCCCGGTACAAGGACCCTGACTCCTTCCGGCTGCGGATGTTCGAGGCCGAGGTCCTGCGGGTCTCGCACCGCTTCGACCGCGCCGTCGAACTGTACCGCCAGCTCCTCGCCGAATCCCAGGGAACTCCTAACGAGGCCGTCGTCCGGCAACACCTGGGCCGGTCCTACTTCGCCGCGGGCAACACCACAGCCGCAGTCGAATCCTTCGCCAAGGCGCTGGACCTGCGGGTGGCGGGCGCCGCGGACGCCGCGCAAATCTATTCCTCCACGGTGGCGCTGCAGCGCGCACGGGACGTGCTCGACCGGGCTTGAGACCGGCCCGTCCGGCACCGGAGCGCCGAAACCGGTAGAATAGTATTTGGATTTTTGATAAAGACGCGCTGGCGGGGCCCGATCGGCCTGCCGGCAGGCATAAACGGCTGGCGGCTAGAACCAGCCAACAACGAAACCTGAGGATATTGTGGCAACGACTAACGACATCAAGAACGGAACCGTGCTGAAGCTTGAGGGCCAGCTGTGGAACATCATCGAGTTCCAGCACGTCAAGCCCGGCAAAGGCGGGGCCTTCGTCCGCACCAAGATGCGCAACGTGATGTCCGGCAAGGTCGTCGACAAGACCTTCAACGCCGGCCTCAAGATCGAAACCGCCACCGTTGACCGCCGCGACTACCAGTACCTGTACCAGGACGGCACCGACTTCGTCTTCATGGACACCTCGGACTTCGACCAGCTCACCGTCTCTGCGGCCACCGTCGGCGACGCGACCAACTTCATGCTCGAGAACCAGATGGTCAACATCGCCATCCACGAGGGCAACCCGCTCTACATCGAACTGCCGCCGAGCGTCGTCCTCGAAATCACCTACACCGAGCCCGGCCTGCAGGGTGACCGGTCCTCCGCCGGCACCAAGCCCGCCACCCTCGAAACGGGCTACGAGATCCAGGTTCCGTTGTTCGTCGAGAACAACACCAAGGTCAAGGTCGACACCCGTGACGGCAGCTACCTTGGCCGGGTCAACGACTAGTGAGCGCCCGCGGTAAGGCCCGTAACCGGGCCCTGGATGTTCTTTTTGAGGCGGAGCAGCGTTCCTCGTCCGCCTTCGATGTGCTGCGTTCCCGTCGTGAACAGACGGACCAGATCATCAACCCGTACACGCTGGAAATCGTCGAGGGCGTGGTGTCCCACCAGGCCGCAATCGATGAGTTCCTCGAGACCTACTCGCAGGGCTGGTCGCTGGAGCGGATGCCCTCCGTGGACCGCATCATCCTGCGGATCGGCATCTGGGAACTGCTCTACAACGACGACGTTCCCGACGGCGTTGCAGTAAGCGAGGCCGTCGCGCTGGCCAAGACGCTCTCCACCGACGAATCGCCGTCGTTCATTAACGGCCTGCTGGGCCGCCTGCAGCAGCTCAAGCCGTCACTGCTGGCCTGAGCGCCGCAAGCTAACCAGCCGCTAGCAAAAAGGGGCCGGTGCCTGAACTGCACCCCGAAAGTTGGATTCGAATTTGAGAATCTGACTTTCGGAGGTGCAGTTCCTTTATGGCCCGGTATTCACGACACGGGGATGAGGTCCGCGGCCGTTTGGCCGAGTTGGTTGACCGGGGGTTCGGGCGCAGGTCGATCGCCAGGGAGCTGGGTCTGCCGGGCACGAGTGTTGAGAAGCTGGTGGGGCAGTATCGTCGTCAGGGAATCGAAGGGCTGGTTCCGATGGCGACGAAGAAGTTTTATCCCGCTGACCTGAAGCTTGAGGCCGTGCTCGCCTACCTTGGGGGCGCCACCCGGGAGCAGGTGATGGCACGCTTCGAAATCCGCCACCTCTCCCAGCTTGAGGACTGGCTGCGCCGATACCGGGAAAATGGCGCGGCCGGTCTGCAACCTCGGAAACGGGGACGGAAGCCGCGGGCCGCGCCGGCGGAAGAGTCCCTGGAGCAGAAGGTGCGGCGCCTCGAGATGGAGAACGCCACACTAAAAAAATTGCAGGCTCTGGCGGCGGAGGAACGACGACGCAACTCAAGGTAGCTGTCGTCGCGTCGCTGGAGCAGCGCTACCCGGCCAAGGACCTGCTCGGCTTCCTGGGTCTGCCGGCCAGCACCTACTACTACCACCGCTCCCGGGCCGGGAAACCGGACCGCTATGCCCGTGAGAGGAAACTCCTTGCCCGGGTCTTCACCGAGAACCGGAAAGCCTACGGATACCGCAGGGTCCGCATCGCGCTGGCCCGCGACCACGGCATCCGGCTCAGCGGCAAGACCGTGGCCGCACTGATGCGCCAGGAAGGCTGCATCTGCAGAATACGGCGCCGCAAGTACAACTCCCACCGCGGCGAAATCGGACACGTGGCACCCAACAGGCTGGCCCGGGACTTCCAGGCCGATGCCCCGCACCTGAAGTGGGTGACAGACGTGACCGAGTTCCGGGTCGCCGACCAGAAGATGTACCTGTCCCCGGTGCTGGACCTGTTCAACGGCGAGATCATCGCCCACGCCGTGCGCCCGAGTCCGGCCCTGCCCCTGGTGATGGACATGCTCACCGACGCCTTCAAAGTCCTGAAGCCCGGTGAGCATCCGGTCCTCCACCAGTCCATGTCCCGCAAGGCCAACTGCTACGACAACGCAGCCATGGAAAGCTTCTTCGGTCACCTCAAGGAAGAGTTCTTCCACCACGACCGCTTCGACACGATCGAACAGTTCGAGCAGGGACTCAGCCAATACATCCACTGGTACAACCACACCCGCATCAAGGAAAAACTGAAGGGACTGAGCCCGGTGCAATACCGGACTCAGTCCCTTCACGTAGCCTAGAAGCACCGTTCAATAACGGCTCCAACTTTCGGGGAGCAGTTCAGCCCGCCGTCAGGCAGGAACCGGCCCCTTTTTGCTGCGCTCTGCGGGTTCGTCAGCGCAGCACAGCGTCCCGCAGGGAGAGGACCTCCCCGAGTTGGCGCTGCTCATCCTGCTGGTGCGCCGGAACGTCCCGGCCGCTGAGGACCCGTTGCCGGATCAGCGCGAGCCGGGTGGCGGCCTGCTGCAGTGCCTTCATCGGCCGGGCCCGGCCGATAGATCTGGCCCAGCGGAGCGCCGCGCGGCGCCCGGCAGGGGTGGCGAGCATGGCCACTTCCTGGCTCGAGAACCACCCTGCTGCCGCGTACTCCTGCAGCCGCTGGCGGGTCAGGCGGCGCTCGGCGACGCGCAGCAGCACAACGACCAGGACCGCCAGCAGGAAAATCGGCACCTGGACCAGGATGTACTGTGCCAGGAAATCCTGGCCCATCGAGTTCCAGCCGCTGTGCAGCAACATCGCGGGGACCAGCCCCAACGCGAAGGCCGGCAACGTCAGTGCCTTGTTCCAGCGCCGGGCAGCCATGCCAAGGATGAGCCCGGTGGTCCCGGTGAAGATCGCGTGCGCGAACGGTGACATCACCCCGCGGAGGAAAAACACCACGAACAGGTCCGTGCCGGGGTTGCTGGACTCGGCGATGGCCCGGCCGAAATAGAGGATGTTCTCGGTGAAGGCGAAACCGCCGGCAACGGTGAACGCGAACACGACGCCGTCAACCGGGCCGTCAAAGTGTTTCCGGGCGAACACCAGCAGTAACACCAGCCCAAGGGACTTGGAGAATTCCTCCACCACCGGTGCCTGCACCGTCACGGCAAAGGTGGTGTAGTCCAGCCCGGACGCGGGGCCGGCCGCGGCGGAGAAGAACGGCTCGATCAACATGACCACTGCAATCGACACCAGCGCGCCCCAGCCGAAGGCGAAGAACAGCAGACGCCTCGGCTCAGGTTCCCAGCGGTCAATGAAGCGGACGGCCAGCAGGACCGACGTCAGCGGCAGCAGCGATGCGACAAAGCCGATCACAAAGCCGCCCGGGCCGGTGTTGCCGAGCAGATAGGGCAGCACCAGGAACAGGCTCACAAAGGCGAGGACGCCGCCGCCCAGCACCAGGGCCACGACACCGGCGGAAGTCCGGGGCGCCGGAACGGCGCTGTACGGGGGTGCCAGCGCCGGCCGCGACTGCAACTGCCCGTCACCGGGCGCCGGCCGGTAGTGCTGCGGCCGGATCTGCCCCATCCAGCTGGGGTTCGCCTGCTGCGGCGGCCGGACAGGAACGGAGGACGGCCGCGCGGGCGGCGGATCGAAGCTGGTCATACAACGAGCCTAGGGCGCGGGTACGCGCGGGCCTAACACGAAGCCGGCCCGGCACTTCCCGGACGAGGGCCAAGCACGGTCCGGCGGGCTTAGGTGTGACGCAACCCGCCGCCGGGCGCCCCCTGCCGGGCCGGCAGGGGGCGCCGCCTGTGGTAATTTGGAGGCGCAAATGTTCCTTTTTTAATTCCGTCCCGTGAGGCGGGGAAAGGGGAGACGAGCGTTGAATTCTGTTCCAGAAGCACCGGTTCCGGCCAAGGTCCAACTCAGCAGGGTAGTCCTGACCCACGCTGACATCGACCGTGCACTCACTCGTATAGCCCATGAAATTCTCGAGTCCAACAAGGGCTCCCAGGACCTGGTCCTGCTGGGCATTCCGCGGCGCGGTTACCCGCTCGCCGTCCGGCTCGCCGCCAAGATCGCCGCCGCCGACCCGGGCGTTGACCCGGCCGCCATCGTCGGCCAGCTCGATGTCACCATGTTCCGGGACGACCTTTCGCACCAGCCGACCCGGCCGCCGTACCCCACCCAGCTGCCCCGCACCGGGATCGACAACAAAGTCGTGGTGCTGATCGATGACGTGCTGTATTCCGGCCGCACCATCCGCGCCGCGCTGGATGCGATCATCGACCTCGGCCGGCCGCGCATCGTCCGGCTCGCCGTCCTGATTGACCGCGGCCACCGCGAACTGCCGATCCGCGCGGACCACGTCGGCAAAAACCTTCCCACCTCCTCAGCGGAGAAGGTCCGGGTGCGGCTCGAAGAGACCGACTCCGCCGACGGCGCCCCGGTCAACGAAGTGGTCATCGAGGCCACCGCATGAAGCACCTGCTCTCCACCGAAAACCTGGGCTACGCCGACGCCATCCGGATCCTCGACACGGCCGAGGAGATGGCCGCAGTAGGGGAGCGGGAAGTCAAGAAGCTCCCCGCGCTGCGCGGCCGCACCGTGGTCAACCTCTTCTTCGAAGACTCCACCCGCACCCGCATCTCCTTCGAGGCCGCCGCCAAGCGGCTCTCCGCCGACGTCATCAACTTCGCCGCCAAGGGCTCCTCCGTTTCCAAGGGCGAGTCGCTCAAAGACACCGCCCAAACGCTCGCTGCGATGGGAGCCGACGCCGTCGTCATCCGGCACTGGGCCTCCGGCGCCCCGCACCGGCTGGCTGCCACCGACTGGATCGACGCCGCCGTGGTCAACGCCGGCGACGGCACCCACGAACACCCCACCCAGGCGCTGCTGGATGCGTTCACCATGCGCCGGCACTGGTCCAGGCTCGCCGGTGTCCCGTCCGCCGGGACGGACCTGCAGGGCATGCGGGTGGCAATCGCCGGGGACGTGCTGCACTCCCGGGTGGCCCGCTCCAACGTCTGGCTGCTGCGCACCCTGGGCGCCGAGGTCACCCTCGTCGCGCCGCCCACGCTGCTGCCGGTCGGCGTCGAACAGTGGCCCTGCGCGGTCAGCTACGACCTGGACGAGACCCTCGCCGGCGGCGTGGACGCCATGATGATGCTCCGCGTGCAGGGCGAACGGATGAACGCCTCGTTCTTCCCCACCACGCGCGAATACTCACGGCGCTGGGGCTTCGACGACAACCGCCTCCGCACCCTGGACCGACTCGGCATGAAAGACACCATCATCATGCACCCTGGGCCGATGAACCGCGGGCTGGAAATTTCCGCCGCGGCCGCCGACTCGCCCCGTTCCACCGTTCTGGCCCAGGTCCGCAACGGCGTGTCCGTCCGGATGGCCGCCCTCTACCTGCTGCTCTCCGGCGACACCCGCGGACCAGCACCCTCACCCGCCGCCTACTCCAAGGAGAGCCACTGATGGCATCACAGCAACAGGACACCGGCAGCACCGGCGCCTACCTGATCCGGGGCGCCGCCATCCTGGGCGGCGCCGCTGAGGACCTGCTGATCCGCGACGGGATCATTGCCGCCCGCGGGCAAAACCTCGACGCCGACGGCGCCACCGTGATTGACGCCGAGGGCCTCGTTGCGCTGCCCGGCATGGTGGACATCCACACCCACCTGCGCGAACCCGGCCGGGAAGACGCAGAAACCGTGGAAACCGGCACCCGCGCAGCCGCGCTCGGCGGTTACACCGCCGTGCACGCCATGGCCAACAGCACTCCGGTCGCCGACACCGCCGGTGTCGTCGAACAGGTCCTGACCCTGGGCCGCGCCGCCGGCTGGGTCGACGTCCGCCCGGTCGGTGCCGTCACCGTGGGCCTGGCCGGCGAGCGGCTCGCCGAGCTGGGCGCCATGGCCGACTCGCGCGCCCGCGTCCGGGTTTTCTCCGACGACGGCGTCTGCGTCAGCGATCCCGTCCTGATGCGCCGGGCCCTGGAATACGTCAAGGCGTTCGACGGCGTCGTCGCCCAGCACGCGCAGGAACCCCGGCTCACGGCCGGCGCCCAGATGAACGAAGGCGCGGTCTCCGCGGTCCTGGGCCTCGCAGGCTGGCCCGCCGTCGCCGAGGAAAGCATCATCGCCAGGGACGTGCTGCTGGCCCAGCACGTTGGATCCCGGCTGCATGTCTGCCACGTGTCGACCGCCGGCTCCGTGGAAATTGTCCGCTGGGCCAAGTCGCGCGGCATCAACGTCACCGCCGAGGTCACCCCGCACCACCTCTGGCTGACCGATGAGCTGGTCCGCAGCTACGACCCGGTCTTCAAGGTCAACCCGCCGCTGCGCACCGACGAGGACGTCCAGGCCCTGCGCGCCGCCCTCGCCGACGGAACCATCGACGTCGTCGGCACCGACCACGCCCCGCACCCGAGCGAGCACAAGGAATGCGAATGGGCGCAGGCGGCGATGGGCATGACCGGGCTGGAAACCGCGCTCTCCGTCGTCCAGCACACCATGATCGAGACCGGACTGATGGACTGGGCCGGCTTCGCCCGCGTCACCTCCGCCACACCGGCCGCGATCGGCAGGCTGACGGACCAGGGCCGGCCGCTGGAGACTGGCGAACCGGCGAACGTCATACTCGTGGACCCGGCTGCGCGCTGGACCGTGGACCCTTCTAAGATGGCAACCATGGGCCGTAACTCTCCTTTTGCCGGCCGGGAACTCCCGGGCAAGGTGGTGGCCACATTCTTCAAGGGGCACCCCACCGTCCTGGACGGCGAACTCAACACCCCTTACCGCTGGCCGGAGAACCCCGGAACTCCCGGCAGCCAGGGCACGGCAGCGGCAGGCCGGCCCTGATGGTCAAGGAACTCTCCCTGCTCCTGGTCGTGGTGCTGGTCGGTGTCGCGCTGGCGCTGATCTGGTTTGGCTGGCGCAACCGGCTGCGCCGCCAGGCCGACGTCGCGCCCCTGCCCGCCGTCCCCGCGGAACTCAGCGTGCCCCTGGCCGCCGCCGAAGGCCAGTACGTTGCCTCCACCACCGCCGGGGACTGGCTGGACCGGATCGCCGTCCACCAGCTGGGCCTGCGCACCAACGCGGACCTCAGCGTTCACCCGGAGGGCGTGCTCTTCGACCGGTCCGGCGCGGGCCCGCTCTTCATTCCGGCCGGCCGGCTCACCGGCGTGCGGCAGGAAAGCGGCATGACCGGAAAATTCGTCGAGAAGGACGGTCTCCTGGTGCTCAGCTGGATGCTCGGCAGCCGCGAACTGGACACCGGCTTCCGCACCCGCCGGGCCGAGGACAAAGCCGTACTCCTCAGCACCCTCCAAGATTTGATCTCCGCTGCCCCCCAGGCAGAAGCCGATAGTGGAAAGTAAGAACGTGACGGACTCCAAAATGACAGCATCCACCCCTGCCGTGCTCGTGCTCGAGGACGGACGGACCTTCCGGGGCCGCAGCTACGGCGCCACCGGCACCGCCCTGGGCGAAGCGGTCTTCGCGACCGGCATGACCGGCTACCAAGAGACCATCACCGATCCCTCCTACGCCCGCCAGCTCGTGGTGCAGACCGCCCCGCACATCGGCAACACCGGCGTGAACAAGGACGACGCCGAATCCCGCCGCATCTGGGTCGCCGGCTACATCGTCCGCGACGCCGCGCGCCGGCCGTCCAACTGGCGCTCGGAGCGCAGCCTGGACGAGGAACTCGCCGAGCAGGGCGTCATCGGCATCCAGGGCGTCGACACCCGCGCGATCACCCGGCACCTGCGCGAACACAAAACCATGCGCGCAGGGATTTTCTCCGGCGACGCCGCAACAGCCACCGACAAGGAGCTCGTGGACGCCGTCCTCGCGAGCGCGCCGATGGAAGGCTCCCGGCTCGCCGAGGAGGTCAGCGTCGACGCCGCTTACACCGTCGAGCCCGGCGACTGGGGCTGGGACGGCGAGCCGCGCTTCAGCATCGCCGCGATCGACCTTGGCATCAAGCGCATGACCCCGATCCGCTTCGCCCAGCGCGGCGTCCGGGTCCACGTCCTGCCGGCCACCGCCACGATCGAGGACATCAAGGCCGTCAACCCGGACGGCGTGTTCATGTCCAACGGCCCCGGCGACCCCGCCACCGCCGACAGCCAGGTCAGCCTGCTGCGCTCCGTCCTGGACGCGAAGCTGCCCTACTTCGGCATCTGCTTCGGCAACCAGATCCTGGGCCGCGCCCTGGGCTTTGGCACCTACAAGCTGCGCTACGGCCACCGCGGCATCAACCAGCCCGTGATGGACCGGCGCACCGGCAAGGTCGAAATCACCTCGCAGAACCACGGCTTCGCCGTCGATGCCCCGCTCGACGGCGCCACGATGGCGCCCGAGGAGCGGTTCGGCCGCGTCGAGGTCAGCCACGTGAGCCTCAACGACGACGTCGTCGAGGGCCTGTCCTGCCTGGACATCCCCGCCTTCTCGGTCCAGTACCACCCCGAGGCGGCCTCCGGCCCGCACGACGCCGCGTACCTCTTCGACCGCTTCATCCAGCTGATGGCGGACACCAAAAACGCTGACACCAACACCGCCACTGACTCCAAGACTGAGGACAAGAAGTAATGCCCAAGAGAACTGACCTGAAAAGCGTCCTGGTCATCGGTTCCGGCCCGATCGTGATCGGCCAGGCGGCCGAATTCGACTACTCCGGCACGCAGGCACTGCGCGTCCTCAAGGAGGAAGGCCTGCGCGTCATTCTCGTCAACTCCAACCCGGCCACCATCATGACCGACCCGGAGTTCGCCGACGCTACCTACATCGAACCGATCACGCCCGAAGTGGTTGAAAAGATCATCGCCAAGGAACGCCCGGACGCGATCCTGCCGACCCTGGGCGGGCAGACGGCGCTGAACACCGCCATCGCGCTGGACAAGAACGGCGTGCTCGAGAAGTACAACGTGGAGCTGATCGGCGCCAACATCGCAGCGATCGAACTCGGTGAGGACCGGGAGAAGTTCAAGGGCGTGGTGGAACGCTGCGGCGCCGAATCCGCCCGCAGCCACATCATCCACAGCATGGACGAGGCCCTCACCGCGGCCGAGGACCTCGGCTACCCAATGGTCGTCCGGCCGTCGTTCACCATGGGCGGCCTCGGCTCGGGCCTGGCCTACAACGAGGACGACCTGCGCCGGATCGTCGGCCAGGGCCTG
Organism: Arthrobacter sp. B3I4; assembly: GCF_030816855.1. NCBI lineage: Bacteria > Bacillati > Actinomycetota > Actinomycetes > Micrococcales > Micrococcaceae > Arthrobacter > Arthrobacter sp. B3I4. Next base: position 2,440,812 of record NZ_JAUSYK010000001.1, read on the forward strand.
CAGTACAGCCCCACGTCCGAGGTGCTGCTCGAAGAGAGCATCCTGGGCTGGAAAGAGTACGAGCTTGAGATGATGCGGGACAAGAACGACAACGTCGTGGTGGTCTGTTCGATCGAGAACTTCGACCCGGTCGGCGTGCACACCGGCGACTCGATCACGGTGGCCCCGGCGCTGACCCTCACGGACCGCGAATACCAGCGCCTGCGCGACATCTCCATCGCCGTGATCCGCGAAGTCGGCGTCGACACCGGCGGCTGCAACATCCAGTTCGCTGTCGAGCCGGACACCGGACGCGTCGTGGTGATCGAGATGAACCCCCGGGTCTCCCGCTCCTCGGCCCTGGCGTCCAAGGCCACCGGGTTCGCGATCGCCAAGATCGCCACGAAGCTCTCACTCGGCTACACGCTGGATGAGATCCCGAACGACATCACGCAGAAGACCCCGGCCTCCTTCGAACCGACCCTGGATTACGTCGTCGTCAAGGTCCCGCGCTTTGCCTTCGAGAAGTTCCCGGCCGCGGACTCCACCCTGACCACCACCATGAAGTCCGTGGGCGAGGCGATGGCGATGGGCCGGAACTTCACCGAGGCGCTGCAAAAGGCGCTGCGGTCGCTGGAGCAAAAAGGTTCCCAGCTGGACTTCAGCCCGGTCCCGGAATGGGAAGTGCCGGAACTGATCGAAAAGGCCAAGCGCCCCAGCACCGAACGCCTGCACCAGGTCCAGCGCGCCCTGCTCGGCGGCGCCACCGTGGAGCAGCTCTTCGAAGCCTCCAAGATCGACCCGTGGTACCTGGACCAGCTCCAGCTGCTCAACGAGATCGCGGAGGAGATCCGCCACTCCACCGCCCTGACCCAGGAGATGCTGCAGCACGCCAAGCGGCACGGCTTCTCCGACGAGCAGATCGGTGCGCTGACGCACAACTCCGAAGCCGTCGTCCGTGGCGTGCGGCAGGCCCTCGGCATCCGCCCGGTCTACAAGACCGTGGACACCTGCGCCGCCGAATTCGCCGCGTACACCCCGTACCACTACTCCTCCTACGACGAGGAGGACGAGGTGGCGCTGCACGCCAAACCCTCGATCATCATCCTGGGCTCCGGACCCAACCGGATCGGCCAGGGCATCGAGTTCGATTACTCCTGCGTGCACGCCTCCATGGCGCTGCGGAAGGCCGGCTACGAGACCGTCATGGTCAACTGCAACCCGGAAACCGTCTCCACCGACTACGACATCTCCACCCGGTTGTACTTCGAGCCGCTCACGCTCGAGGACGTCCTCGAAGTGATCGCGGCCGAGGAACGCACCGGCGGCGTGATGGGCGTCTTCGTCCAACTCGGCGGCCAGACGCCGCTCAAGCTTGCCCAGCAGCTCGCCGACGCCGGTGTGCCGATCCTTGGCACCTCGCCGGAAGCGATCGACCTGGCCGAGCACCGCGGCGCCTTCTCCCGGGTCCTGGACGAGGCGGGGCTGATCTCGCCGAAGAACGGCACCGCCGTTTCCTTCGACGACGCGAAGAAGATCGCGGACGAGATCGGCTACCCGGTCCTGGTCCGGCCCTCCTACGTGCTCGGCGGCCGCGGCATGGAGATCGTCTACGACGAGCCGAACCTGTCCCGCTACATCGCCAACGCCACCGAGATCACGCCGGACCACCCGGTGCTGATCGACCGGTTCCTCGAGGACGCCGTCGAGATCGACGTCGACGCGCTCTTCGACGGCAAGGACCTGTACCTCGGCGGGATCATGGAGCACATCGAGGAAGCCGGCATCCACTCCGGTGACTCCGCCTGCGTGCTGCCGCCGATCACCCTGGGCAACAACGTGATCGACCGGGTCCGGACCGCCACCCGGGCCATCGCCGAAGGCGTCGGCGTCCGGGGCCTGATCAACATCCAGTTCGCCCTCGCCTCCGACGTGCTCTACGTGCTCGAAGCGAACCCGCGGGCCTCCCGCACCGTGCCGTTTGTTTCCAAGGCCACCGGCGTGCAGATGGCCAAGGCCGCCGCCCTGATCGGCACCGGCGTCACCATCAACCAGCTCCGCAGCGCCTACAAGATGCTGCCGGAAACCGGTGACGGCTCCACCCTGCCGCTGGACGCGCCGGTCGCGGTCAAGGAGGCTGTCCTGCCGTTCAGCCGCTTCCGCACCGTCGAGGGCAAGGTCGTCGACTCCCTGCTGGGTCCGGAAATGCGTTCCACCGGCGAAGTCATGGGCATCGACAAACACTTCGACACCGCCTTCGCCAAGAGCCAGGCCGCCGCCAACAACGCGCTGCCCACCGAAGGCAAGGTCTTCGTCTCCGTCGCCAACCGGGACAAGCGCGCCGTCATCATGGCGGTCAAGCGGCTCTCCGACCTCGGCTTCGAGATCGTCTCCACCGGCGGCACCGCCGACGTCCTGCGCCGCAACGGTCTGCAGGCCACCACGGTCCGCAAGGTCGCGGAAGGCTCCAGTGCCGAGGGCGAAGGAACCATTACGGACCTGATCGTCGCCGGTGAGATTGACATGGTGTTCAACACTCCGTCCGGCGGCGAGGCCCGCGGCGACGGCTACGAAATCCGTGCCGCCGCCACCTCGATCGGCATCCCGTGCATCACCACGGTGGCGGAGTTCAACGCCGCCGTGCAGGCCATCGAGGCGATGCGAACGTACGAATGGTCGGTCACCAGCCTCCAGGAGCACGCCGCGGCGCTGGCCGCCTCCCAGTCCCGGGTCGCGCAGGACGCGGTGGCGCAGCATGCCTGAGGCCGCTATCGGCGCCTCCGGTGCGACACCTGGCCGGGAGCCCTTCGGTGCGATGCCTGGCCGGGAGCCCTTCGGCTCCCGGCTCGGCCGTGCGATGGCCGAGCGCGGGCCGCTGTGCGTCGGCATCGATCCGCACCCGGCGCTGCTGCAGCGCTGGGGGCTGAACGACGACGCCGCGGGCCTGGAGCGCTTCTCCCTGACCGTGCTTGAAGCAGTGGGGCCGCTCGCTGCCGCGGTGAAGCCGCAGGTCGCGCTGTATGAGCGGCACGGTTCCGCCGGCATCGCCGTGCTGGAACGCACCCTGGCGGCCTGCAGCGAGGCGGGCGTGCTCAGCATCGCCGATGCCAAGCGCGGGGATATCGGTTCCACCATGGCCGCCTACGCCGATGCTTGGCTGCGGGACGGCTCAGCACTGGCCGCCGACGCGGTGACGTTGAGCCCGTACCTTGGCTTCGAATCCCTCCGGCCGGCCCTGGACCTCGCGGCCGAGGCCGGTCGCGGCGTCTTTGTCCTGGCCCTGACGTCCAACCCGGAAGGCGCCTCCGTGCAGCACGTCGGCGGCTCGGACTCAGTGGCCCGCCGCATCGCCCGCGCTGCCGCCGTCGAAAACCAGCGCTACGCCGGGGGCCTGGGGTCGGTGGGACTCGTCGTCGGCGCCACCGTCGGGTCCGCCCTGGCGGACCTGGACCTGGACCTCGCAGCGGTCCGCGGGCCCATCCTGGCGCCGGGCCTCGGCGCCCAGGGAGCCACTGCCGCGGACCTGCGGCGCACCTTCGGCAGCGCCTACGGCCAGGTGCTCGGCACCTCCAGCCGGGACATCCTTGCCGCCGGCCCGCAGCCGTCGGCGCTGCAGGCTGCGGCGCAACGGACCCTGGACGAACTCCGCGCCGTATAGCGATCGGGGCTCATCCGCCTGGGCGGAATGGCGTTTGTGGGCCGGGCTTGCGGGGCTAGCTGCGTCGGTTGCCACAGATGGCCGCTAAGGGCCCGGTATTGCGGCCGTATGTGGCGAACGGAGGGCGCCGGCTGTCCCGTCAGGCCGGGTTGGGCACGTCCGGGGCTCTAGCTGCGACGATTCGCCACAGATGGCCGCTAAGGGCCCGGTATTGCGGCCATCTCTGGCGAACGGGTGACGCGCCGGCTGTCCCGTCAGACCGGGCTGGGCACGTCCGCGGCTCTAGCTGCGACGATTCGCCACAGACGGCCGCTAAGGGCCCTCCACTGCGGCCATCTCTGGCGAACGGGTGACGCGCCGGCTGTCCCGCCGGGCCGGGCTGGGCACGTCCGCGGCTCTAGCTGCGACGATTCGCCACAGACGGCCGCTAAGGGCCCGGTATTGCGGCCATCTCTGGCGAACGGGTGACGCGCCGGCTGTGCCGTCAGACCGGGCTGGGCACGTCAGCGGCTCTAGCTGCGACGATTCGCCACAGATGGCCGCTAAGGAATCGGTATTGCGGCCCTCTGCGGCGAACGGGTGACGCCGCCCAGCCTACCTGCCATGTTGTGGCGGGCGTTTTGGGGCAGAAGTACACCGCTAACCCTCCGCGCTGGGACAGCCGGGTTGGGGCTGGCCCGCAGCCTTGGCTGTGCCGATTCGTCGCAGAAGGCCGCTATGGACCTGGTATTCCGGCCATCTATGGCAAACGGCCAGCGCCGACTGTCCCGGCAGCCCCTTACGCCACGACCCGCAGCCCCACGGCTGCCGCCTGGCCAATTAGGCGTCGGCCGCAGCTGTAGCGCCGGAAGCGATCCATTGCTTTCCGGCGACTCCAGACTGTAAGTTCAGGACAAGTCCGCGGTACCGGCCGGGGTATGCGCGGCCCGTTTCATGGTCTCGTCTGACCAGGCCGTTTGCGTGGTCTGGGCTGACAATGCAGGGAGGACCTCAGTTGAGCTTGCGACCACTCACGCCGGAGGAGCGTGCCGACGCCCTGCAGAAGGCTGCCGCGGCGAGGGTGGCGCGGGCCGCAGCCAAGGACCGGCTGAAGTCAGGGGAGCTGTCCATCGCGCAGCTGCTCAGCGCGTCGGAGACGGACGAAGCTATCGCCCGCATGCGTGTTGTGGAGCTGCTGGAGGCCCTGCCGCGAATCGGGCATGTACGTGCCGTGGCGATTATGGACCGGCTCGGGATTGCTGCTTCCCGGCGGGTAAGGGGACTGGGAATCCACCAGCGCGCGGCGCTGGTAGATTTTATGAACGAGAAGTAGCTCGGCCACCGAGCTTCCCCACCGCCTAAAGGAACATGTGAGCAAGAAACCGGGACTGACAGTCCTCGCCGGTCCGACGGCTGTTGGCAAAGGCACCGTCTCGACCTATATCCGGGACAACTACCCCGAAGTCTGGCTTTCAGTGTCGGCCACCACGCGCGCTCCGCGGCCCGGTGAGATCGACGGGGTGCACTACTACTTCAAGTCCAAAGAGGAGTTTGACGCCCTCGTGGCGGGCGGGCGAGCTCTTGGAATGGGCCGTGGTGCACGGCCAGAACACTTACGGCACCCTCAAGAGCACGGTCAATGCGGCCATTGCCGAGGGTCGCTCCGTGTTGCTGGAGATCGACCTGCAGGGCGCACGCCAGGTGAAGCAGGCCGTTCCGGACGCCCAGTTCGTCTTCCTTGCCCCGCCGAGCTGGGAAGAATTGGTGCGTCGTCTGGTAGGCCGCGGCACGGAATCCGCGGAGGAACAGCAGCGACGGCTGGAAACCGGTAAAGTAGAACTAGCCGCTGAACCGGAGTTCGACCACACAGTCATCAATGATGACGTACGTCGGGCAGCGGACGAGCTTGTTTCACTCATGGGGCTCACGCCGCACCCGCACTAACCGCAGGGTCGGAATGGCCCGTAAGAATTTGGAGAATTCGTGTCCACGAACCTTGAAGGCATCATCAACCCGCCGATCGACGAGCTGCTGAAGGCTGCCGATTCGAAGTACGGACTGGTGATTTTCGGTGCCAAGCGCGCCCGCCAAATCAACGCCTACTACGCCCAGCTGCACGAGGGCCTCTTCGAGTACGTCGGCCCGCTGGTTGACACCAAGCTGAATGAAAAGTCGCTTTCCATCGCCCTGCGCGAGATCAACGAAGGCAAGCTCGTTTCCACGCCGATTGAAGCCGCCGCAGAGTAATTGCTCTGCTGCCTGACGGAGGTCACGTGCGCATAGTCCTCGGAGTCGGGGGAGGGATTGCCGCCTACAAGGTGGCATCGCTCCTCCGGCTTTTTACTGAAGCCGGTCATGACGTCACCGTCATTCCCACGGAGGCTGCAACCCGTTTCGTCGGTGTGGCCACCTGGGAGGCCCTCTCCGGGCATCCGGTCAGCAACAGCGTCTTCGACGAGGTCCACATCGTCAACCACGTCCGGCTGGGGCACGAGGCAGAGCTGATAGTGGTGGCACCGGCGACGGCGGACCTGCTCGCGCGCGCCGCCACCGGCCAGGCTAACGACCTGCTGACGAACACGCTCCTGATGGCAGGCGGCCCGGTGCTGATGGCTCCGGCGATGCACACCGAGATGTGGCGCCACCCGGCCACCCAGGCGAACGTGGAAACCTTGCGCAGCCGCGGTGTTACCGTGCTCGAGCCTGCGACCGGCCGACTCACCGGTGCGGATTCGGGTCCGGGCCGGCTGCCCGAGCCGGAGGCGATCTTCGCTGCGGCCGTGGCCCTGGCCGCAGCCTCGGCCATCCCCAACGCACCGGACCTGCCGGCGGACGACCTGCCGGCGCAGGACGCGTCCGACCTGCCCACGGACGACGCGCCGACGCCCGCCGCGCCGACTACCGACGAGAACGCGCTGGCGCGGTACGTGCCGATGCCGGACTCGCCGGCGTCGGACGCGCTGACTACCGACGTGTTGAACTCAGCGGTTCGCGCCGAAGCGGTTCTCGCCGAAGCGGTTCGCGCCGAAGCGCCCGCCGCCGTCGGACCTCTGACCGGACTCACCGTGACCATCAGCGCCGGCGGCACCCGGGAACCCCTGGACCCGGTCCGCTTCCTGGGCAACCGGTCCTCCGGCAAGCAGGGCGTGGCTCTGGCTGTCGCGGCCCAGGCGGCCGGCGCCCGCGTCCGGCTCCTGGCCGCCCACATGGACGTTCCCGCGCCTTCCGGCGTCGAGGTGGTGCAGGTCGAAACCGCACTGGAACTGCGCCGGGCTGCCCTGCATGCGGCGGCGGACTCCGACGTCATCATCATGGCCGCCGCCGTCGCGGATTTTCGCGCCGCCGATGTCTCCGGAACCAAGATCAAGAAGCGCGACGACGCCGCGGACCCGGTGATTACCCTGATTCGCAACCCCGACATCCTGCGTGAACTGGTCGAGGTCCGCGACGCCGCCTCCCGTAATCAGCTGATCGTCGGCTTCGCCGCCGAAACCGGCGACGCCGACGGCGACGTGCTGGAGTACGCCGCGGCAAAGCTGCGCCGCAAGGCCTGCGACCTGCTCGTGGTCAACCAGGTCGGGAAGGACCAGGTCTTCGGCTTGGACGACAACGCCGTAGTCATCCTTGCCCGCTCCGGCTCCGAACCCCAAGAGGCGTCGGGTACGAAGTCCGACGTCGCGGCTGCCGTGATCGACCGCATCAGCGCCGAGTTGAGCCGGGCCGTTCCGCCGGCTTGAGCGCTGGGGTAATCAAGGTCTCCTTAGCAGGGGACTCACGCCGCCGGACGCCCGTTTCCTAACCAGTAAGGTAGTTGAGTGACTTTACCGCTGCAGATTCCAGACTTCCACGGGTCCACGCCCGCCTCGCTCCGGCTCTTCACATCAGAGTCGGTGACCGAAGGACACCCCGACAAGATCTGCGACCAGATCAGCGATGCGATCCTCGATGCTTTGCTCGCCAAAGATCCGGAGTCCCGGGTGGCGGTGGAGACCCTGGCCACCACCGGCCTGGTCCATGTGGCCGGCGAAGTCACCACTGATGCCTACGTGGAGATTCCGCAGATCGTGCGGGAAACCATTCTCGGGATCGGCTACGACTCCTCCGCCAACGGCTTCGACGGCGCCCGCTGCGGCGTGTCGGTGTCCATCGGCCAGCAGTCCAACGACATCGCCGGCGGCGTGTTCAACTCCCTCGAAGCGCGCGAAGGCCGCCAGGAAGATGACTACGACCTGCAGGGTGCCGGGGACCAGGGACTGATGTTCGGCTATGCCAGCGACGAGACGCCGTCGTATATGCCGGTCCCGATCTGGCTCGCGCACCGGCTCTCTGAACGGCTCACCGAGGTCCGCAAGTCCGGCCAGCTGGACTACCTGCGGCCCGATGGCAAGACCCAGGTCACGGTCGGCTACGACGGTGACCGTCCGGTCTCCGTCGAGACCGTCGTCATTTCCAGCCAGCACGCTGAGGGCGCAAGCCTGGACCAGCTCCGCGCCGACCTGGCCGAGCACGTGGTCAACCCGGTGATGGCCATGTCCAACCTCGACACTTCCCGGTCCCGCAACATTCTCAACCCCGCCGGCGCCTTCGTCATCGGCGGACCGGTGGGCGACGCCGGGCTGACCGGCCGCAAGATCATCGTCGATACCTACGGCGGCATGGCCCGGCACGGCGGCGGCGCCTTCTCCGGTAAGGACCCGTCCAAGGTTGACCGCTCCGCAGCCTACGCGATGCGCTGGGTGGCGAAGAACGTGGTGGCGGCCGGCCTCGCCAAGCGCGCTGAAATCCAGATCGCCTACGCGATCGGGCAGGCCCGCCCGGTGGGTACTTACGTGGAAACCTTCGGGACCGAAACCGTGGACCCGGCCCGGATCAGCGCAGCCATCGCCGAGATCTTCGACCTCCGCCCCCGTGCCATCATCGACGCCTTGGACCTGAAGCGCCCGATCTACGCCAAGACGGCCGCGCACGGCCACTTCGGCCGGGAAGACCCGGACTTCACCTGGGAACGCCTGGACCGCGTCGACGCGTTGAAGGCCTTCTTCAACGCGTAAGACGCCTACCGAGGCGCCGACCGTCCCGCCCGGACGTCGCGTCAGAGTGCCAGGACGTTCCGGCGCCCGTACGTCCCGGATCGAAATTGTCATAGCTGTGTGATGTGCTGTAGCCAGGCCGCCGAACGGGGGCCTGGCTACAGGATTTATGTCAGCAGGTGTTATCCGTGAGGGACTGCCGACCGCCGGCGGCGTCAGCCCCGGCAGCCACAGAAGGGAGGCAGGTACCGTGCAAAATGCCCGGGCCGGTGCAGCAGCGCCGGAGGAGCCACTCCAGCTCTCACTGCTGCACGGCTTCCCAGCCTCGGCGGCTGCCGCGGGGCCTACCCTGGCCGGGGAGCTGCCGGTGGCCCGGGTGTTGCTGGACTCTTTTCTCCCGCATTTGGACCGGCCGTTCGACTACAGCGTGCCGGCCGAGCTGGACGCCGCGGCCCGTCCGGGCGTCCGGGTGCGGGTTAAATTCGGCGGCCAGGAGCTCGGCGGGTTCCTGGTTGAGCGCACGGCTGCGTCCGACGCAGGCCATGCCCTGGTTCCGCTGCACAAAGTGGTGTCCCCGGTGCCGGTACTCACGGCCGAGGTCGCCGGGCTGGCCGCGAAGGTGGCGGCCCGTTATGCCGGCACGGTCAGCGACGTGATCCGTGTTGCGGTCCCACCACGGATGGCCCGGCTCGAAAAGGAGTTCGCGCCCGGCGGCGTGCTGGACCCGGCACTTTTCGCCGCTGACGGCGGCGGCGACCGCGTGCCGCCGGTGTCGGCTGCCGCTTCCCACTGGGCAGAGTACCGCAACGGCCCAGCCTTCCTGCAGCACCTGGCCGCTGGCGAATCGCCCAGGGCGGCGCTGAGCGCCCTGCAGGGATTCGGCCCCGGCGGCTGGCCCCACTTGGTGGCCGAAGCCGTGGCCGCCGTCCGCCGGTCCGGCCGGGGCGCCGTCGTCGTGGTGCCCGATTACCGCGACCTGGACCGGGCGGAAGCGGCGCTGCGGGAGCTTCTCCCGGCCGGGGATATTGCCCGGCTGACCGCCGACGACGGCCCGACCCCGCGGTACCGCAACTTCCTGCGCGTGCTCAGCGGTGCGGCGCACGTCGTCGTGGGGACGCGTTCCGCCGCCTACGCTCCGGTGCGTGACCTGGGCCTGGTGGTGTGCTGGGACGACGGCGATGATCTGCACATCGAGCAGCGTTCCCCCTATGCCCATGCACGGGAGGTTCTGTTGCTCCGTGCCGCTCATGAGGGGGCGGCCTGCCTGCTCGCCGGGCACGCCCGCAGCACGGAAACGCAACGGCTGGTGGAATCCGGCTGGGCTTTCCCGGTCGAGGCGGACCGCTCGGTGGTGCGCAGGACAGTTCCGCGCGTGCTCAACACGGCCGACAGCTTTGAACAGGAGCGCGATCCGCTGGCACGCGTCGCACGCCTGCCGGGCGCCGCATGGCGAGCGGCCAAGGAGGGGCTGGAACGGGGACCGGTGCTGGTCCAGGTGGCGAGGGCCGGCTACGCGCCGTCCCTGGTGTGCGACCGCTGCCGGGAACAAGCCCGCTGCACGGCCTGCAACGGCCCGTTGGCCATGTCCGGGTCAGCCGGCAGCGGCGCGGTACCCGTGTGTAAGTGGTGTTCAGCAGCGGCTCCGCAGTGGCGCTGCCTGCACTGCAACGGGGTTCGGCTCCGCCGCGGAGCCACCGGAGCGCTGCGGACTGCCGAGGAGTTGGGACGTGCGTTTCCCGGCAAGCCGGTGGTGAACTCTTCCGGTGACCGTGTCCTGGCGACGGTGCCGGACACGAAAGCCCTGGTCGTCGCCACCGTGGGTGCCGAGCCGGTGGCTGCCGGAGGCTACGCCGCTGCACTGTTGCTCGACGGTGATTCGCTGTTGCGCCGCGAAAATCTGCGGGCGGGGGAGGACGCTGTGCGCCGCTGGTTCAACGCTGCCGCACTGGTCCGCCCCGCGTCCGAGGGCGGCTTGGTGGTTATCACCGCGGAGGACACTGCCGGGGTCGGGGCGCTGCTGCGTTGGGACCCGGCGGGGTACGCAGGCCGCGAACTTGCCCTGCGGCAGGAGTTGTCGCTGCCGCCCGCCGTTCGGATCGCGTCCATCACGGGCAGAAGGTCCGCCGTCGGGCACTTCACCGACGCCGTCGAAACGGGGTTGGCTAAACAAGGCATCGTGCTGCGTACGGCCGGACCGGCACCGCTTTCGGGCCCCGGCGCTGGGTCGGCACCGGCGGCGGAGCGCCGAAGCGGTGAGGATGTCAGAACCCTGCTGTTCGTCCCGTACGGCCAGGCCAGCGACGTCACGAAGGCGTTGCACGCAGTCAAGGCGGCGGCAGCGGCGAAGCGTACCGACGATCCGGTGCAGGTGCGGCTGGACGGCGTCGACGTCCTCTAGGTGGGGCTGCGCTGCGCCGGCGGAGTCCGCGCCGGCCGAGTACTGCAATCGAGGGGGATGCCAATGTACGACGGACGTGTCATCGAGGCAGCCGTCCGCGACATGACGGCGGCCCATGCCGGGGAAGAAGACCTTGCCAACTGGTTCCGAACGCGGTGGCTGCCGGAGCTGCGTCCGCTGGCAGCCGATGTCTGGGTGTTCACACCGGACTTCCGGCGGATCCTCGTCGTTGAGCACTGCTGGCGGGGCTTGGTACCGCCGGGCGGTCGGGTGGAGCCGGGCGAAACTCAGCGAGAGGGTGCAATTCGAGAGCTTGCCGAAGAAACTGGACTCGAGCTCCTCGTGGACGCTCGTCCGGCTTTTGCGGCGGCCCGCGCGTACCGGGAGGACTGGCCGCCGACGTTGAACCTGTCCTATTGGACGGTCGCTGACCCGGCCTCGGAACTGACACCTGAGCCTGGCCAACCCGCGCGATGGGTGGACGTTGACTCGAAGTGGCGGACGTTCCACACAGCGGATTCCGCAGTGATAGCGGGGTTCGCGGCCACACAGCGCCCGCGCTGAGGAATCGCCCTAAATCGTCAGTGCCTGCTTTTAGTCTTTGTGGTGTGAGAAGCGGTGTGGCTTTGAGTGCGGAGACCAGGGCGGCGGTGGCGGCGCTGGCTGCTTCTGCGGTGGCGTTCGCTGCCTCCGTGGGCGTCGGGCCGGAATGCTGGGATCCGCCCGCCGCCGGTCCCCGGCCCGCCGGTCAGGGTCAACCGGACAGGGGCTCTGTGAACGATGCCGGTTCTTTGCCTGACCCCGGCGCCGGTGCCTATGCTGCCGATGCCGATGCTGATGCCGGTCCGGTGTTTGATGCTGATCCGTTGCGGGAGTTGGCGGATGCATGTCTGGATGGAATGGCGGCGGTGGCGCGGTTTGAGGCGGGGTCCGCGGCGGTGAAAGCCCGGTTCGCCGCCGAGTACCTCGCGGCGGAGGAGTCGGTGGCGTCCCCGGCCGGCTCTGGTAGGGACCGCATGATGCGCCAGGTCGCCGAGACCGCGGAGGTCGCGTGCGCGTTGACGGTCAGTGAGCGTACTGCCGGGGCGTTGTTGTGCCAGGCGGTGACGTTGACGACGGTGTTGCCGTTGACGCTGGCGTCGTTGCAGGCCGGGCATATTTCCTGGCAGCACGCCCGGGTGCTGGTCGATGAGACGACGAACCTGGACCCGGCGGCCGCGGCTGCTTTGGAGCGGAACTTCCTGGCACCCTATTTTCCCGGTATGGGGGTTCCGGATCGGGCGCGGGGCTGCCTGGCAGGGGACCTGGTCCCTGGCCGGTTCCGGGCGAAAGCACGCGTTTGGCGTGAACGACACCACCCGGCCAGCATCGAAGCCCGGCACACCCGCAGTGTGCTCGACCGCCGGGTTGAATTCCTGCCGGACAACGACGGGATGGCGTGGTTCAACACCTACCTGCCCGCCGACACAGCGGCGGGGATCTGGGCGCGGACCACCGCCGAAGCCCGCGCCCTGCAATCCCCGGACGAGGCCCGGACCCTGACCCAGCTGCGCGCAGACGTCGCCGCAACCCTGCTCCAAAGCGGCTACCTGGCACCCACCGGCACGGCGGTTACCGGCACCGGTGGCCACACTGCCGGCGCGGGCGAGGGGGACGGCCCTGAGGCCCCTGCCGCCGGTCTCGCCCTGGGAGCTGGAGACTTCTCCGGGGCGGGCCTGATCGGTGACGTGCTGTCGCCGCGGGCGCAGGTGCTGGTCACCGTCCCGGTCCTGTCCCTCATGGGTGTTACGGATGAACCGGCGATGCTCGACGGGTACGGCCCGGTCCCTCCGTCGATGGCCCGGCGGCTCGTCGCCGAGGGCGCGGATTCGTTCTACCGGGTGCTGACGGATCCACGGGATGGAGCGCCGCTGGAGATCGGCCGGACAAGCTACCGGTTGACCAAGGCGCAGCGGCAATGGCTGCGGCTCCGCGACGGCAGATGCCCCTTTCCGGGGTGTAACAACCCATCGCTGGATAACGAGGCGGACCATCTGCTGGCTTGGGCCGACGGAGGTACCACCGGGATCTCGAACCTCGGCCAGCCCTGCCGCAAGCACCACAGCCTCAAACACAACTCGGCCTGGACCCCGACAAGGGCGGACAAAGACCATCCGCCGGGCTGGACCTCACCGGCCGGACGGACCTACCCCAGCGAACACCAGGACTGGGAACCACCCAATTTACCCGATCAGCTCCTACCGGATGAGCTCCTGCCCGGTGAGCTCCTGCCCGGTCAGCTCCTGCCCGGTGAGCTCCTGCCCGGTCAGCTCCTGCCGGATGAGCTCCTACCGGATGACCCCGTATTCGACCGCGAGCCCCCACCGGACTGGGAACTCGACGATGACGCCCATGCCCGAGTCAGCCCGATGGAGGATTCGAAACTGGTGCTGCTCGAGGGACTGCTCCTGAACCTGCTAAAGCGGTTGGAGCCTCAAAGGGAACTGCACGCCCGCTCCTTCCCGGACTGGCAGTGGTATGCGGGCAGGCGCACCTTGTCGAAGGATCTACGGTTCCATTCGGCCTGACGGCGGGCGCCGGACCACCTCAGGAGATAGAGCGTTGCCTAGCGCCTGCCAGCAGCCCCGAGGAGTTGGCGCCTGCCAGCGCCCCCGAGGAGTTGGCGCCTGCCAGCAGCCCCGAGGAGTTGGCGCCTGCCAGCGGCCCCGAGGAGTTGGCGCCTGCCAGCGGCCCCGAGGAGTTGGCGCCTGCCAGCGGCCCCGAGGAGTTGGCGGTGCCAACAGCCCAGCACCGTCAGCACCATCAACAGCCCCAGGGCAGCCCGGGGCGGTCCCGGCGTAGCCAGCGGTGCCTCGCGTCGCCGGCAGCCCAGCGACACCAGCGACACCAGCGCCGCCAGAGGGCCAGCAACGCTAGCGACGCTTACGGCCTGCCCACAGGGCCACCGCTTCCTCCGCGGCCGCCAGCAACCGCCGTGCCGACTCGTCCCAACTGAACTCCGCGGCGCGCTGCACCGCACGGACGGAGCGGTCTTTCCACAGTGCAGGCTCCTCGAGCGCGCGCACGGCCGCAGCAAAGTCCGACGGGGACTCAGGATCCACATAACTGACAGCGTCCCCGCCCACCTCACGGAAGATCGGTATGTCGCTCGCGATGACCGGTGTGCCGTGCGACATCGCCTCGACCAGCGGCAGGCCGTAGCCTTCGGCTTTGGACAGGCTGATCAAAGCGGTGGCGCAGGCCAACAGCTCCTCATACTCGGCATCCGTTACACCGTTGTGGAACACGATGTTGCCCGCGACCGCGTTCGGGGCCAGGGCCTCCAGTTCAGCCCGGCGTTCCGGGGTAATCCGGCTCAGCAGGTGCAGGGTCATCTCCGGGAGTTCGGCCATGCCCCGGACCATCGTCTCGACGTTCTTGTAGGGCATGAACGAGCCCATGTAGAGCAACGTCTTGTCCGCCCCGGCGCCCGGATCCCGCGGTGTGAGCCCCGGCTGCGGCGCGTTCCCGACGATCCGCACCGGGCGCTTGGTGAGCCGGTATTTTGCAATCAACGCTTCGGTGGTCGAGCTGATGGTGGCGACGACGTCGGCCCGGTTCAGCAACAGCCGCTGCGGCCAGAATGCCTTGTGGTACAGCCCGCCACAGCACCCGTACCGGGGCCGGCAGGAATCCCGGAGGCGCCGGGTGCTCGTAATAGATCAGGTCATGAAGGGTCAGGACCAGGGCATAGTTTCGACCCCAGCTGCCCATGGTCTGCATCGGGCAGACCACCACGTCAGCGCCGAGCCGGTTGACCTTGGCCGCCACAAATAACTCGGCCGGCGAGAGCGGACTGTTGATCAGGGTGTAGGGCACGTCGGGCAGCAACGCCAACTGGCGGGTGTCGCTAATCAGCATGGAAACGTCGGCGACCTTGCTCGCGGCGGCAATCAGGCTGGAGCCGTAGCGGCTGATCCCGTCGTGGTGGTCCAGCCGGGTGAAGCGGGCATCAATAAGGATTTTCACGCGGCATGGTCCTTCAGGAAGCGGCGGATGAAACCTGCAGCAGGCTCCGGGGTTTCGTAGTGGATGAGATGCCCGACGTCGGGAATCACTTCCAGCGTCCCGTCCGGCAGCAGAGGCAGCAACTTGTGTTGATCGGGAAGCGAGGCGATTTCGTCCTTCTCACCGGCCACCAGCAGCACCGGGAGGGCCAGCCGCGGTGCCACTTCGGCGACGTTGCTTCCCACCGAAGCCTTGAAAGCTTCGAGCAGGCTGTCACGGTCAGCGAAAGCGGAGAAATAGGCGCTGTGCTGCGCGTGTACGAACCGCCGCAGGGTTTTGTCCCTGGTCTTGGCCATCGTCTCGCTCATCACACGGACGATGAGCTGGTTGCGCAGCAACGCATTGCCGAGACCGCGGGGGAGGCGGGCGGCTGCTTCGTAGTAGAGCACCGCGGCCTTGGTCATCAGACCCTTGGGTCCCTCAAGGGCGGGTGCCGCAATGGGGTTGATGAGGATCAGCTCGGCGACCGACCCTGGATGGTCCGCCACGAAGTGGCTGGCGACGATCGACCCGAAGGAGTGTCCCAGCAGCACAGTGTCCGGCCCCAGGCCGAGAGCCGCCATGAAATCGCTGATGAACCGGCCGTAACCGCTGACAGTGTGGCCGCCCGCCGGGAACGCGCCCGAGGCGCCGAAGCCCGGCAGATCCGGCATGATCAGGCGCATGTCGGGCAGCTGATCGGCCACGCGGAGCAGGCCATGGTGGTCCCCGCGGAAACCGTGGATCACCAGGATTGTCCGGGTTTCCGGAGTTTGCCTGACCGGCTGGTAGCTCCAGTAGGCGACGCGGGTGCCGTTCAGGTCCACCGCTGAACTGCTGCTGCGGGATTCCAAATTGGCGCTGAAGAGGGGCTCCAGGGGAGAAGGCTCGGCGGCCACGTGTTCCATTCGTTCGGGTCCTAGTTGACGTTGTCCGGATTGGAACCGGTGCGGAAGCCGCGCTCCAGCCCTGCGAGGGCGTCCAGGTCTGCGGTGCTGAGGGTGAAACTGAAAATGTCGTGGTTTTCGTGGATGCGGGCGTAGGAGCTGGCCTTGGGGATGACGACGTTGCCCAGTTCCAAGTGCCAGCGCAGTATGATTTGCGCGGCGGTCCGGCCGTGTGCCGCTGCCAGTTCCAACACCACCGGGTCCTGCAGCACCTGTCCGCGTCCGAGGGGGCTCCAGGCTTCCGTGGTGACCCCGAGAGATGCGTGCAGCGCCCTCAGCTCGGCCTGCTGGAGCCAAGGGTGCAGTTCAATCTGGTTCACGGCCGGTACCACTTCCGCCGTCTGGAGCAGGCGTTCCAGGTGGGCGGGCTGGAAGTTGGACACGCCAATGGCGCGGACCCTGCCTTCGCGGTACAGCGTCTCAAGCGCGCGGTAGCTTTCGGTGTACAGACCGCGCCGGGGGCAGGGCCAATGGATCAAGTAGAGGTCGACGTATTCAAGACCGAGCTTGGCGACAGACGTGTCGAAAGCACGCAGCGTCGAATCATAACCCTGGTCGTCGTTCCACAGCTTCGTGGTCAGGAACAGATCCTCACGGCCGATCGCGGGATGCAGCTCGCCGGAGCCGCCGGCCGAACCGTCGAAGGCGGACAGGGCGCCGACCGCCTTTCCCACCCCGGCTTCGTTCCCGTACATCGCCGCCGTATCGAAATGGCGATATCCGGCTTCCAGCGCCATGGTGACCAGTCCTGCCGCCTCGGCCGGCGGCACCTTGTACAGCCCAAACCCAAGGCGGTCCATCAGCACACCGTTGTTCAGGGCCACCCGGGGGGAAATTCTCATAGCAACGACTCTACCCAGTCCGCCGTCGACGCCGTGCCGCCGACCCGTGCCGTCGGCCCCGTGCCGTTGGGCTCCCAGTCCGCCGTCGACCCCGTACCGTAGACCGCCTGCCGGCGTAGGTCCCCCGGCGCCGGCCCAGGGTCAGGCAAGGCCCTCGGTGCTGATCAGGCGCCGGGCACTGGCCTCGTCCAGGATCAAGTCAGTTGCCAGGCCGGCGGCGAGGGCGCCCCGCAGCCCGTTGATTTTGGACGCACCCGACACCACGCAAATCCGACGCCGTACCTGCCGGAGCTGGGCCAGATCCGGCCCGGTGGAGCGTTCGTTCAAGGTAATTCCGTCGGACGATCCGTCGGCGCGGAAGAAGACCGTGGCAACGTCGCCGACGACGTCGGACCCGGCCAGGACGTTGAGGTCTTCCTCGTCCAGGTAACCGCCAGCGTAAACATGGCTGGGGTAGTCGGCGTCGACCGATCCGACACCGAAGATGGCGATACTCATCCGGGACTGCAACTGCAGGATGCGCTGGACACTGCGTTCATTCCACATCGCCTTCTTCGTTGCGGCGTGGTCAAAGAACGCCGGCACCGGGAACTGCTCCACCCGTGCGCCGTAGGCGCTGCCGAACCGGCGCATGATGTCCGAAGCGTAGGTAATGCCCGTGGTCTGCATGTTTCCCGCGCCGTTGAGCTGCACAATGACGCTGTCATGCGTGATCTTGCGGGTCAGGTGCCTGCTCACCGCGCTCAACGTGGAACCCCACGCCACCCCGATGATCGCGTTCGAATCCACCAGGGGGCCGATCGTCCGGGCGGCCTGCATTGCGACCGCGGTCCAGCGTTTCCGCTTCATTCAGCGTGTCTACCACCGGAACGACATGGACGTCGACCTTGTACTCGGCCCGGATCCTGCTCGCCAGCTCCGGGCCGGTGTCCAGCGGGCTGCGGATCTGGATCTGTACCAGGCCCGTTTCCCGGGCCGCGGAGAGCAGCCTCGACACCGTCGAGCGGGAAGTCCGCAACTCCCGTGCGATCGCGTCCATGGTCAGATCCTGCAGGTAATACAGCTGGGCGGCCCGGAGGGCGTCAGACGGACGGGTAGGGGACATCTCGGCTCCGTTCTGCACGTTTGTGCATAGTGCTTGACTCCATTTTCCATTAGTCCAAACAATAGTGGTGAACGGCGGCGCGCCTGAGAGCGCGCGGCGCAGCGTCAAGCCCCAAGGAGCAGTTTTGGGAAACAAGGTTTCATCCGGTCATTCGGCGTCGAGCAGGCAGCGCACATCCGTGCAGCAATTGCGGAACCGGCCCCACGCGCAGGTCCTCATCATCGGCGGGGGCATCAACGGCGTCGGAACCTTCCGGGATCTGGCCATGCAGGGTGTTGACGTCGCCCTCGTCGAACGGGGCGACTTTTGCCAGGGCGCCAGCGGCGCTTCCTCGCACATGATCCACGGCGGGATCCGGTACCTCGAAAACGGCGAATTCCGCCTGGTCCAGGAGTCGGTAGTCGAACGAAACCGGCTGCTCCGCATCGCCCCGCACTACGTGAAACCGCTGCAGACCACCATTCCCATCTTCAGCACGTTCTCCGGCATCCTCAACGCGCCGCTGCGGTTCCTCACTCACAAGCAGGGAAAGCACACCGAGCGCGGCGCCTTCCTGATCAAACTGGGCCTGAGCATGTACGACTTCTTCTCCCGCGACGGCGGCACCGTCCCGCGCCACCAGTTCCGCGGCCGCAAGCGCGCCCTGGCCGAACTGCCCCGGCTCCACCCGGGCATCAAGTACGCCGCCACCTACTTCGACGCCTCCGTCCACAACCCTGAGCGGCTCACCCTGGACGTGCTCCAGGACGGCGAGAAGGCCGGCCAGGCCGGCGGCAACGGCGCCCGCGCCAGCAACTACCTCTCCCTGGTATCCATGCAGGCAGCGTCCGCGGGCAAGGCCAGCACCGTCCAGCTTCGTGACGAGCTGACCGGCGAGGTGTTTGATTTCAACGCCGACGTCGTGGTGAACACCACCGGCGCGTGGGTGGACCTCACCAACCAGGCCATGGGTGCCGCCTCGGCCTTCATGGGCGGCACCAAGGGCTCGCACATCGTCCTGGACCACCCGGAACTGCTGGCCGCCTGCCAGGGGCGGGAAATCTTCTTCGAGCACACCGACGGCAGGATCGTGCTGATCTACCCGATGGGCGACCGGGTCCTGGTCGGCACGACCGACGTCGACGCCGACATGGCCGAGGACGCGGTGTGCACCGAGGCCGAAATCGACTACTTCTTCGACCTCATCGGGCACGTCTTCCCCGACGTCGCCGTGGACCGGGAGCAGATCGTCTACACCTTCGCCGGTGTCCGCCCGCTGCCCAAGCACGACGCCACCCAGCCTGGATTCGTCAGCCGCGACTACCGGATCGAGCGCCGCGGCCCGGCAACCGGGGAGGACGGTGCGGTTGTGCTCAGCCTGGTGGGCGGCAAATGGACTACCTTCCGTGCCCTCGCCGAGCACCTGAGCGACGACGTCCTGGCCGAACTCGGCCAGGAGCGGAAGGTCTCGACGGCGAAACTGGCCATCGGCGGCGGCGCCGGCTTCCCCGAGACCGAAGACGGCATCCAGCGCTGGATCAAGGCCCACATGTCCGCGGACCGGGACGCGGACCGGACCGCCGGCCTGCTCACCCGCTACGGCACGCGTGCGGTGGATGTGATGGCCTACCTCGACGCCGGAACCGACCGGACGCTGCGCTCCACCCGGGAGCTGAGCGTGCGTGAGCTGGAGTTCATGGCCCAAAACGAGCAGGTGGGACACCTGATCGACGTACTCATTCGCCGCACTTCGCTTGCCTTCCGCGGGCTCGTGACGGGTGAACTGCTGAACGAGGTCGCCGAGGTCCTGTCCGGCCCGCTGGGCTGGGACGCGGCCGCCCGCACCGCCGAGATCAACCACGCCCAGGAGGTGCTTGAGCGTTTCCATGGCGTCCAGGTCCACAGCCTGGTCGCCTGACAGCTTGTGTGCCCGGATGGGTTAGCCCGGGCACAAAGACTGCCGAGGATCCCGGTTCCCTCCGGGGACCCCGGCAGTGACCGACCGGCAGCGCGCAAACGCTGCCGGTCCAACGTTCCCTCAAACTCGCGGGGAACGACAACAGAAAATAGAGGAGTCAAAGATGTCTCTTGGAATAGTTTTCCTATCCGAAGTATTCGGCACCGCAATGCTGACCCTGCTGGGTTGCGGCGTTGTGGCCAACGTGGCGCTCAAGGGCACGAAAGGCAACAACGGCGGGTTCCTGATGGTTACCTGGGGTTGGGGCATTGCCGTCTTCGCCGGTGTCTTCGTCGCCGCCAAGTCGGGTGCGCACCTGAACCCCGCCGTCACCTTCGGCCTCCTGCTTAACGGCAAGAAGGAGTACGCCCCGGGAGTCCCCGTCGACTTCGGCTCCACCCTGACTTACTTCGGCGCGGAACTGCTCGGCGCTTTCCTGGGTGCCGTGGTCATGTGGCTTGCCCACAAGCAGCACTTCGATGTCGAGCCGGAACCGGCCAGCAAGCTGGGCGTCTTCTCCACCGGCCCGGCCATCCGCTCCACGCCGTGGAACCTCATCACGGAGATCGTCGGCACCTTTGTCCTGGTCTTTGTCATCCTGACCTTCGGCGGGACGCCGTCCGGACTCGGCCCGCTGGCCGTCGCCCTGCTGGTGGTCGGCATCGGCGTTTCCCTCGGCGGCCCCACCGGTTACGCCATCAACCCGGCCCGTGACCTTGGTCCGCGCATCGCCCACGCCCTGCTGCCGATCAAGGGCAAGGGTTCCTCCGACTGGAGCTACTCCTGGATCCCGGTCGTCGGACCGCTGGTCGGCGGCGGTCTCGCCGGCATCGTCGCCGCGATCGTGCCGATCATCGCGACCGCTGCAGCCTCGTAAGAACCACCACCGTACGCATCACATTCAACCGCTAGGCCAACAGACAAGGACGTCAACGTGAACCAGTATGTAATCGCCATTGACCAGGGAACGACCAGCACCCGCGCCATCGTGTTCGACCACAGCGGCAACATCGTTTCCTCCGGCCAGATGGAACACGAGCAGATCTTCCCGCAGGCCGGCTGGGTGGAGCACGACCCGGCCGAGATTTGGAACAACACCCGCGAGGTCATCGCCTCGGCGCTGTCCAAGGCCAACCTCACCCGGCACGACATCGCCGCGGTCGGCATCACCAACCAGCGTGAAACGGCGGTGGTCTGGGACAAGACCACCGGCAAGGCCGTCTACAACGCAATCGTCTGGCAGGACACCCGCACCCAGTCGATCGTGGACGAACTGGCCAAGGACGGCGGTCCGGACCGGTTCAAGCAGACGGTCGGCCTGCCGCTCGCGACCTACTTCTCGGGAACGAAGATCAAATGGATCCTCGACAACGTCGAAGGCGCCCGCGCGAAGGCCGAAGCCGGCGACCTGGTGTTCGGCAACACCGACAGCTGGGTGCTGTGGAACCTGACCGGCGGCACGGACGGGGGCGTGCACGTCACCGACGTGACCAACGCGTCCCGGACCATGTTCATGGACCTTGAAACGCTGTCCTGGGACCAGGGGATTCTGGATGCCTTCGGCGTCCCGGCCTCCATGATGCCGGCGATCAAGTCGTCCTCCGAGGTGTACGGCAACGTGCACACCTCCCAGCTGCTGCGCGAGGTCCCGGTCGCCGGCATCCTGGGTGACCAGCAGGCGGCCACGTTCGGCCAGGCTGCGTTCGATACCGGCGAAGCCAAGAACACCTACGGCACGGGCTGCTTCCTTATCTTCAACACCGGTGAGGAGATCGTCCACTCCAAGAACGGCCTGCTGACCACGGTCGGGTACAAGCTCGGCGACGCCAAGCCGCATTATGCGCTGGAGGGTTCCATCGCGGTGACCGGTTCGCTGGTGCAGTGGCTGCGCGACAACCTCAACATGATCAGCAGCGCCCCCGAGGTGGAGCGCCTCGCCGCTTCGGTCGAGGACAACGGCGGGGTGTACATCGTCCCGGCCTTCTCCGGCCTGTTCGCTCCGTACTGGCGTTCCGATGCCCGCGGCGCGATCGTCGGCCTGACCCGGTTCGTGAACAAGAACCACATCGCCCGCGCGGCGCTGGAGGCCACGGCGTTCCAGACCCGCGAGGTGCTCGACGCCGTCAACGCCGACTCGGGTGTGCCGCTGACGGAACTGAAGGTCGACGGCGGCATGGTCGCCAACGACGCGTTGATGCAGTTCCAGGCGGACATCCTTGGCGTTCCGGTGATCCGGCCGAAGGTCGTCGAGACGACGTCGCTGGGCGCCGCCTACGCGGCAGGCCTCGCCGTCGGCTTCTGGAAGGATCTCGGCGAGTGCTCCGCCAACTGGTCCGAGGACAAGCGCTGGGAGCCGCAGATGGATGAGGCCGAGCGGGATCGCCAGATGCGTCTCTGGAAGAAGGCCGTCACCAAGTCCATGGACTGGGTCGACGAGGACGTGAAGTAAGTTCCAGCCTCTGTCGAGGGAGGCCGCACCCGCCCCGCCCGTCCCCTGCTGCTCCCTGACACTCGCAAGCTCGTGTCGGGGCCCTCGCAGCAGGGGGCCCCTCGCGGTGCCCACCACACCATGGCGGGGTGCGGCCTCCCTCTCCATTGCGTCCGTACTCCAGCCGCTCGGATCGACGTGGTTCGGATTGGGCGGGGTGTGGGTGCGCTAAAGTAGTCGTATGCGCGCGATCCTTCTGCTTAGCTAGCCGCCCGGCATCCCGGCGACAACCCGGATTGCCGAGCGGCAGCCCCTCCGTGTGAGGGGCTTTTGTGTGTCCGGGCCAGTTGCCGGGGCAGCAGCAGGGGACCAAGGGACCAGGCGGGACAGCCTGATCCGACCAGATTGAAAGAACAGAAGAGGCCAGCAGTGAGCGTTCAGCCGGAGACAGAGACCGGAACAGCAGCAGCCGTCGCGAACGAAGGCCCCGAAGAGGGCGCCTACAGCTTCGCCGCCATGGAGGCCAAATGGCCGCAGGTCTGGGAGGACCTCAAGGTCTTCACGCCCCTGGATGACGGCTCCAAGGAGCGGCGCTACGTGCTGGATATGTTCCCGTACCCGTCCGGCGACCTGCACATGGGCCACGCCGAAGCGTTCGCGATGGGCGACGTCGTCGCCCGCTACCTGCGCCAGCAAGGCTTCGACGTGCTGCACCCGATCGGCTGGGACTCCTTCGGGCTGCCGGCAGAGAACGCCGCGATCAAGCGCAACGCGCACCCCAGCGAGTGGACCTACGCCAACATCGACACCCAGGCGGCGTCATTCAAGCGCTACGCCATCTCCGCTGACTGGTCCCGGCGGCTGCACACCTCCGATCCCGGCTACTACCGCTGGACGCAGTGGCTGTTCAAGCGTTTCTACGAACGCGGACTCGCCTACCGCAAGAACTCGCCGGTCAACTGGTGCCCCAAGGACCAGACCGTGCTGGCCAACGAGCAGGTCGTCAACGGTGCGTGCGAACGGTGCGGTACCGCAGTGACCAAGAAGTCCCTGAACCAGTGGTACTTCAAGATCACCGACTACGCCGACCGGCTGCTGGACGACATGGAAGAGCTGCGCGGGCACTGGCCCGAGCGCGTGCTGGCGATGCAGAAAAACTGGATCGGCCGCTCCGAAGGGGCACACGTCAACTTCGTGGTTGAGGCCGACGGCGGCAAGCCCGCCAAGGACGTCACGGTCTTCACCACCCGGCCGGACACCCTGTACGGCGCGACGTTCTTCGTCGTCGCCGCGGACGCGCCGATCGCCGTCGAGCTGGTCACCGACGAACACGCACCGGCCCTGGACGCGTACCGCGAACAGGTCAAGGCGCTCTCGGAAATCGAACGCCAGTCCACCGAGCGGGAAAAGACCGGCGTCTTCACCGGACGGTATGCGGTCAACCCGCTCAACGGTGAGAAGCTGCCAGTCTGGGCGGCGGACTACGTCCTGGCCGACTACGGCACCGGCGCGATCATGGCCGTCCCGGCCCACGACCAGCGCGACCTGGACTTCGCCAAGACCTTTGACCTGCCGGTGCGCGCGGTCGTGGACACCGGGGAGGAAGACCCGGCCGTGTCGGGCACCGCCACCACCGGCGAGGGCACCCTGATCAACTCCGGCGCCCTCGACGGTCTGCCCAAAGCCGAGGCCATCCCGGCTGCCATCGGCATTCTGGAACAGCAGGGCACCGGCGAGAAGTTCGTCAACTTCCGCCTGCGCGACTGGCTGCTGAGCCGCCAGCGGTTCTGGGGCGCCCCCATTCCGATCATCCACTGCCCGGCCTGCGGCGAGGTGCCGGTCCCCGACGACCAGCTGCCGGTCACCCTGCCGGAGAACCTGCGCGGCGAGGACCTGTCCCCGAAGGGTACCTCCCCGCTCGCCGCCGCCGAGGCCTGGGTTAACGTGGACTGCCCCTCCTGCCACGGACCCGCCAAGCGCGACACGGACACCATGGACACCTTCGTGGACTCGTCCTGGTACTTCCTGCGGTTCGTCTCGCCCGATTACACCGAAGGCCCCTTCGATCCGGCCAAGATCAACGACTGGATGCCGGTGGGCCAGTACGTCGGCGGCGTCGAGCACGCCATCCTGCACCTGCTCTACGCCCGGTTCTTCACCAAGGTCATCCACGACATGGGCCTGATCGACGCTGACGAACCGTTCCGCGCGCTGCTGAACCAGGGCCAGGTGCTCAACGGCGGCAAGGCCATGAGCAAGTCGCTGGGCAACGGCGTGGACCTGGGCGAGCAGCTGGACAAGTACGGCGTCGACGCCGTGCGCTTGACCATGATCTTCGCCTCCCCGCCGGAGGACGACGTCGACTGGGCGGATGTGTCGCCGTCGGGCTCCGCGAAGTTCCTGGCCCGCGCCTGGCGGCTCGGCCAGGATGTCACCAGCGAACCCGGCGTCGACTTCACCTCCGGTGACCGGGCGCTGCGCACAGTCACGCACCGCACCATCGCCGACGCCGAGGCGCTGCTGGATGCCAACAAGTTCAACGTGGTGGTGGCCAAGCTGATGGAACTGGTCAACGCGACGCGTAAGACCATCGATAGCGGGGCCGGCGGCGCGGACCCGGCCGTGCGTGAAGCCGTCGAAGCTGTAGCGGTGATCCTCAGCCTGTTCGCTCCGTACACCGCGGAGGACCTGTGGAATGTCCTCGGGCACCCGGCGTCTGTTGCGAACGCCGGCTGGCCGACCCACGACGAGGCGCTGCTGGTGCAGGACACCGTCACCGCCGTCGTGCAGGTCCAGGGCAAGGTGCGCGACCGGCTCGAAGTGTCTCCGGGCGTTTCCGAGGCTGAGCTACGCGAACTGGGCGCTGGCTTCCGAGAATGTCCAGCGTGCGCTGGACGGCCGGGGTATCCGCACCGTGATCGTGCGGGCGCCTAAACTGGTCAACATCGTCCCGGCCTAGCCGATACGGGACATTTCCGACCTAGTCGTTAACCCGGCCGCCGGCACCAGCCGGCGGCCGGAACTCTTCCCAGGAGGTGCGCCGTGCCCGACCGTGAGCCTCCGGGCTGGCCATGGCTGCGTGAGCGGCTTACACGGCTGCGTCAGGCCACCCGGCCCGGTGCGGTGCCGGAGCCGATGCCTGCGGCCGCCGCCAGGACAGCGGTGGTCACCGATTCCGCGGCCGCGCTGCCCGCGGAGTGGGTGCGCGACTTTACCGCCGACGGCCGCCTGGCCGTGGTCCCGATGCCCGTCATGGTCGGCGACGAGATCTACGGCGAGGGTGAGGACGACATCGCCGAGACCATCGCCGTGGCCCTGGCCAGCGGCGTTCCGGTCCGGACGTCCAGGCCCTCGCCCGGGCAGTTCGAACAGGCCTATCTCGCGGCGGCGGCGCGGGGGTTTGAGTCAATCGTCTCGGTCCACATCTCCGCAGAACTCTCCGGCACTGCGGATTCCGCCCGGCTCGCCGCAGCCCGGGTCGGGATCCCGGTGGAAGTTCTCGACTCCCGCACCGTCGGAATGGCCCAGGGCATGGGCGTGCAGAGCGCCGTCGTGGCAGCAGCCGACGGTCGGAGCGCGGCGGAGGTCCGGAGCTTCGCGCAGGAAAGGCTGGCCCGGACCAAGGTCTACTTCTATGTGCCCAGCCTCGAGCAACTGCGCCGCGGCGGACGAATCGGTGCCGCCGCGTCGCTGTGGGGCACGATGTTCTCGATCAAGCCGATCCTGGCCGTCGACGACGGCAAAGTTGTGCCGCTGGAAAAGGTCCGTTCGGCCGCCCGGGCCATTGCGAGGCTGGAGGAAATTGCCGTGGCGGATGCGCTGTCCCGCCCCGACGGGGAAGCTCGGGTCGCCGTTCACCACTTTGGCAACCCCGCCGAGGCAGAGCAGCTGGCGGCCCGTCTGGGTCGGCTGCTGCCCGGCTGCCCGCCCGCACAGATCAGTTCGCTGCCGGCCGTGCTTGCCGCCCACGCTGGGCTCGGGGTACTGGCCGTGATCGTGGGGGAGAGCAGTACCCCGCTTTCCGTGATTGCGGGGACGGCCGGGAGCCCCGGGACTCTTTCCACCTAGGAGCTTTCCACCTAGCAGCTTTCCACATAGTCGTTCCGGCGCCTGTGCGGGCCCCGGCCGTGTTCCTACGGTTGGAGGTATGCCGCGACGACCCTTGGAACCCCGTGCCCGCAGCCAAACCGCCGTGGCGCGGCACCGCTGGGCGGCCAGCCTCGGTCCGAGTGATGACCAGCTCCTCGCTGCACCGCTGGCGGAGCCGCTGCCGGACGGGCTGGAGGAGGGCCGGGGGCAAAACAGGCCACCGCCCCAGGCGCAGCTGCGTGGGGTGCCTTCCACTGAAGGCCGGACTCCTGCCCCCGCCGTGTTCAGGTGGCGCACCGGCCGAGCTTCCGCCCTTCTACTCGTGGTGGTCGCCGTGCTGCTGGGCGGTTGGTTCTGGTGGCAGGCGGCCGACGGCGCTCCGCGCGTCAAGCCTCTCGACCGGCCAGCCGCGGCTACGCCGACCGGCACAAGGGCAACCGACGCAACTGACCTCGGCTCTGCCGGTTCAGGGGCAGCGGAAGGCGCTGCGGCGGGTGCTGTCGATGCGGGTGCCACAGGGACGGGCACCGCAACAGCCGGCATCATTGTCGTCCACGTGGCGGGGGCGGTGGCCAGCCCGGGCGTGGTGGAGCTGCCCGCCGGAAGCCGGCTGCACCAGGCCGTCGAGGCAGCCGGCGGAAGTACCGTCGCCGCTGACCTGGACCGGCTGAACCTCGCCGCGGTGCTGGAGGACGGGCAGAAGATCCTGGTTCAAGAACGCGGAAGCCCGGACGCCGCGGACCCGGCCAGTCCTTCCGGTGGTTCGGCGGTTAGCGGTTCCGCCGGGTCCGGTGGAGCCGGGCAGGGTGGGTCCGAGTCCGATGGAGCCGGGTCAGGCCGGTCAGGCACGCCGACCCAAAAGGTTAACCTAAACACTGCAGACGCCGAGGAGCTGGCCACGTTGCCGCGGGTTGGTCCGATCCTCGCCCAGCGCATCGTGGACTGGCGAAAGCAGCACGGCAGGTTCGGGAGCGTGCAGGAGCTCGATGCCGTGGAAGGCGTCGGCCCCAAGCTCCTGGAGACACTGCTGCCGCTGGTCAGCGTCTGATGCGGACCTCCGAGAGGGGTGGCCGTCAGTGATGGCCGGTGAACAGGTGCAGCCGCGCCGCTGGCAATCCCTGCGTGACGCTGCCGCAGCGAGTGTGGCCCAGGGCACCGGCGAGCGGCAAGGTGCCGCGGGACCCGCTCTTGCGGGACTGCCTGCCGCTGCTCGGCCCGTTGCGGCCCCGCCCGAGGCGGCCGTCACGGGCCTCACTCGGCGGTTCGCGGCGTTGCGTGGCCGGTTGGAAGATGCGCGGCTGGCAGTTGTCCAGCGGCGGTCAACCGGGGCCAGAAAACGGCGCCCCGGCCAAAGTCCGGAGCGGCGTCACCGCACTGACCTGCGGCTGGTACCCGCTGCGCTGCTGGTGTGGGGAACTGCCCTGGCCACCGGCTGGCTTGAGCCGGTGGCCATCGCCGTGCTGTGCGTGGGACTGGCCGCCGCGGCCGTGCTGTTGTTACTGCCGTTTCGCCAATCCCGCGCTGCCGGCAGGGGCGGAAGAGGCGGGAAGGGCGTCGGCAACCGCACTGCCGGCAGGGGCGGGAAGGGGACGGTCCGAAGCTTTCGGGCCACTTTGGCGACCGCCCTCGTGCTGTCCGTGGCCGCAGCCGCGCACGCCGCGGTGGCATCGGCACAGCGGCACGACGACGCGCTCGTCCAAGCCGTCACCAACCGCGCGTCCGTGGTCGCAGAGGTGGAAGTCGAAGATCAGCCGAGACAGCTCGCCGTACCGGGCCGCTCCGGCGAACCGGACCGCTGGGCGGTTCCTGCCGTCCTCCAGGTCCTGGTCTTTGACGGCCGCCGGGTGGAGGCCCGTGCCGCCATCCTCGTGCTCGGCGGGGCGGAATGGGGCGGCGCCGAAGCCGGTGAACGGTTCCGCATCGCGGGCCGGCTGAAGCCGGCCGCCGCAGGGGAAGCGGAAGCCGCAATGCTCTCGGTAACTGCCAACCCGGTACGGTTGTCGGTGAAGAACGGACGCGAACCGGAGTGGAGCCCGGACTGGGAGTCGGGCCGGGATTCCGGCAGCCAGCTGGCCCCGGGGAAGCTCCGCAGCAGCTTCGCCGCAGCTGCCGAAGCATTGCCAGGTGATGCCCGCGGCCTGCTCCCGGGCATGGTCACCGGCGACACCGCCGCACTTGACCCCGAGCTTGCGGCCGCCATGAGAGTTGTCGGCATGACGCATCTGACGGCAGTGAGCGGAGCCAACTGCAGCTTGGTACTTGGGGCATTGCTGCTGGCCGCCCGCTCGCTGCGGCTGCCCCGTCCGGTGGCCGCCGTACTAGCCCTCGCAGGACTGGGGCTGTTCGTCCTGATGGTCGGCCCGGAACCCAGTGTGCTCCGGGCCGCGTGCATGGGCGCGATCGGACTTTCCGCGCTCACCGCCGGCCGGTCAGGGCGGGGGCTCAGCCTGCTCTGCGTGACATCGATCGGATTGTTGCTGGCGGACCCCGCACTGGCGGCCGACTTCGGCTTCTTGCTCTCGGTGCTGGCCACGCTCGGCATCATCGTGGCCGGCAGACCGATCATGGAATGGCTGCCCGCCGTCGTGCCCCGTGCGGTAGCCGCGGCCTTGGCCGTGCCACTGTCCGCCCAGGTGTTCTGCGGGCCGGTGATCGTGCTGCTCCAGCCGCAGTTCTCCAGCTACTCGCTGGCGGCGAATCTGGCTTCCGGTGCACTGGTGGCGCCGGTGACCCTGCTGGGCACCCTCGCGGTACCGCTCGTGCCATGGGCGCCGGCCCTCGCCGCAGTACCGGTCACCACGGCGGGCGCCTTTGCGTCGGGGGTGGCCGGTATCGCCCGCTATTTCGCGGCGTTGCCCGGCGCGGCCCTTCCGTGGCCCGAAGGTGCCGTCGGCGCCGTGACCATGGCTGTGTTCTCAGCGCTCACCCTGGCGGCGGTCTGGCTCGCCACCCACCGGGCTGCAGCCTGGGACAGGGCCTTGGAACTGCACGCCGGGACGACACGCCGGCTGGATGCCATGCTGGACCGTGGTATCCGCCGTACGGACAGGGAACCGGCACCAAGCCGACGTGGCTTGGTGGACCGATCCCGCCGTGGCAGGCTTAGAGTCTGCAAACCAACTTTCCGGAGGAACCACCAGTGGCTGCTGCCCAACCCCAACGCACCAGGACCACGGCGACGAACACCGCCACCTGGCGCGACGTGACACCGGCACCGGTGGTGCTGGTGGGTGGCCCCGAGGACTACCTCGGCTCCCGCGCCATGGACCGGATCCGCAGCCAGGTCCGCGCCGCGGCCCCCGACGTCGAAGTCACCCGGCTCAACGCCGGCAGTTACGAACCCGGCACGCTGGCGATGAACGTCAGCCCGTCCCTCTTCGGCGAGCAGAAGCTGATCGAAGTGGACGGCGTGGAAGCCATGAACGACGCCTTCCTCGCCGACGCCCTGAAGTACCTGACCCATCCCGAGGCAGACGCGATCCTGGTGCTGCGGCACGGCGGGGGAGTGCGGGGCAAGAAACTCCTCGACGCGATCAAGGCCGGCGGCTTCCCCGTAGTGGACTGCCAGCCGCTGAAGAAGGACGCGGACAAAGCCGCCTTCGTCACCACCGAGTTCAAGGCAGCGTCCCGGCGGATCGAGCCGGAGGCCGTGCATGCCCTGGTCAACGCCGTCGGTGCCCAGCTGGCCGAACTCGCGGCGGCCTGCAGCCAGTTGATTTCCGACGCGACGGCGGCGGTGGATGTGGACATGGTGGACCGCTACTACGGCGGCCGGGTGGAAGCCACAGGCTTCAAGGTGGCGGACGCGGCGATGGCCGGCAACGCGCCGCTGGCCCTTTCCACCCTGCGCCATGCGCTGGACACCGGTGCCGACCCCGTGCCGATCGTGGCAGCGCTGGCAGCGAAGCTGCGGTCCCTGGCCAAGGTGGCGGGCGCCCAGGGCTCATCGGCGCAGATTGCCAAGCAGCTCGGCATGCAGCCCTGGCTTGTCGAGCAGGCGCAACGCGACGTCCGGCGCTGGACTCCGGAGGGCCTCGTCAGGTCCATCCAGGTCACGGCGGAGGCGGACGCGCAGGTCAAGGGGCTCTCGCGCGACCCGGTCTACGCCGTCGAGCACGCGGTGACCGTGATCGCCGGCTCCGCCCGGCGCTGAGCGTACCCCGGAAACAGCTCGGGCGCTGAGTGTGGCCCGGCACCGAGGCGGCCCGGGCAACGGTGGGCGGCGCTGGTCCGGCGGTGTTAACTGGCTGTGGCCGGCACCCGAGGGGTGCCGGCCACAATCGTCAGTTCAGTTGAACTGGAAAACCTTAGAGTGCGTTGACCTTCTTGGAGATCGCGGACTTGCGGTTTGCAGCGTTGTTCTTGTGCAGAACACCCTTGCTGACAGCCTTGTCCAGCTTGCGGCTGGCAGAAACCAGTGCAGCAGCAGCGGCATCCTTGTCGGTGGACGCAACTGCGGTATTGACGGCGCGGATGGCCGTCTTCAGCTCGGACTTTACTGCGTTGTTGCGCAGGCGAGCCTTTTCGTTGGTCAGGATGCGCTTCTTCTGGGACTTGATATTAGCCACGTGTGAACTCTCTTTTTCAATGCGGAAAATGGTCTAGAGGGCTTTCAGATTGGCCATTGACTGAGCGGCGTGGGGATACCTATGGCGACCAACCATCTGTGGCCGTCGACCTGCACGGACACACAGCTGTCAATAATAGCAGAACCGCACTTGAGATGGCGATTGGGCGCCGTCGAAGGTCAGGACCAGCCGTGCCGGCTGCGCAACGCCGAGGAGATGGCGCGGAAGCGCCCGGCGTCAAGGATGGCACCTTCCCGCCGCACATCCCGGGGGCTGATCTGCAGGATCCTATCCAGCCGCGCCTCGCTGGGGCGCCACTGCCGGTCCCAGGGGCCGGTTCCGATATCGACGTAATCGTCGGCGCGCCGCGAGTCGCCGTCGTGGTCCTTGCTGGTCAGCATCAGGCCCAGCAAGTAACGGCCGTGGCTTCCCACCAGCAGCACCGGGCGGTCCTTGCCGCGGTTGTAGTCCTCTTCGAAGGGCACCCAGGTCCAGACGATTTCGCCGGGCTCGGGCTGGCCGTTGGCGGCGGGGGAGTACTGCACCTTGGCCTTGCCGCGGAAGTCGCCGGGGTAGGAGCCAGTCAGCCCGCCGGGACCGCGTCCCGGCCGTGCGGGAGCTTTCCCGCGGGCCCTTTCCGGAGCCCGTCCCGGCGCCGCGCCGGCGGGCGGCCGGGTCGTCGTCGGAGTGCTGCCGCCGAGCCGGTTGAGGAAGCGCAGGGTGCCGCGGACGGCGTTGCCGAGCGAGCGAAAGTTCAGGGCCATGGGGAAACCCTACCGGTGACCGTGTGGGAGACTAGAGAAACGAGAAATGCGGCCTGCCGCAGCGACGTTGCGCACCGGCCCAGAAGGCCCGTGGACAACCCGCGGAACAAACCCACCAGTATTGCCAACAGTAAGGACCCTGCGTGTCTCCCATGGCCCGCACCGCCCCGGTGCCTGCCGCAACAGATCCGGCCCTCATCCGGAACTTCTGCATCATTGCGCACATTGACCACGGCAAGTCCACACTGGCCGACCGGATGCTCCAGTTCACCGGGGTCGTCCAGTCCCGCGACATGAAGGCCCAGTACCTGGACCGGATGGACATTGAGCGCGAACGCGGCATCACCATCAAGTCCCAGGCCGTCCGCATGCCCTGGGAGCTGGAGGGCAGAAGCTACGCCCTGAACATGATTGACACTCCTGGCCACGTCGACTTCACCTATGAGGTTTCCCGGTCGCTGGCGGCCTGTGAAGGTGCCGTACTGCTGGTGGACGCCGCGCAGGGCATCGAGGCCCAGACTCTCGCCAACCTCTACTTGGCGATGGAGAACAACCTTACGATCATTCCGGTGCTGAACAAGATCGACCTGCCGGCCGCCCAGCCGGAGAAGTACGCTGAGGAACTGGCCAACCTGATCGGCGGCGACCCCGATGAGGTGCTGCGGGTCTCCGGCAAGACCGGCGCCGGCGTCGAGGTCCTCTTGGACAAGATCGTCCGCGATTTGCCCGCCCCCGTCGGCGACCCAGACGCCCCCGCCCGGGCAATGATTTTCGACTCCGTCTATGACACTTACCGCGGCGTCGTCACCTACGTCCGCGTGGTCGACGGCATGCTGCACCCGCGTGAGCGCATCCAGATGATGTCCACCCGCGCCACCCACGAACTGCTCGAGATCGGCGTCAGCTCCCCGGAGCCCACGCCGTCCAAGGGCCTCGGCGTCGGCGAGGTCGGTTACCTGATCACCGGTGTGAAGGACGTCCGCCAGTCCAAGGTCGGCGACACCGTCACCAACCTGGCCAAGCCCGCCACCGACTCGCTGCCCGGGTACGCGGACGCCAAGCCCATGGTCTTCTCCGGCCTGTACCCGCTGGACGGCACCGACTACCCGGTGCTCCGCGACGCACTGGAAAAATTGATGCTCAACGACGCCGCCCTGGTCTATGAGCCGGAAACCTCCGCCGCGCTGGGCTTCGGCTTCCGCGTCGGCTTCCTCGGACTGCTGCACCTGGAAATCACCCGGGAGCGGCTGGAACGCGAATACAACCTGGACCTGATCTCCACCGCGCCCAACGTGGAGTACGAAGTGACGCTGGAGGACAAAAAGGTCGTCCACGTCACCAACCCCAGCGAGTACCCCACCGGCAAGGTCGCAGAGGTGCGCGAACCGATGGTGTCCGCCACCATTCTGGCGCCCAACGAATTCGTCGGCGCCATCATGGAGCTGTGCCAGAGCCGCCGCGGCGTCATGGGCGGAATGGACTACCTCTCCGAAGACCGCGTGGAAATCCGGTACCGGCTGCCGCTGGCCGAGATCGTCTTTGACTTCTTCGACATCCTCAAGTCCAGGACCCGCGGCTACGGTTCGCTGGACTGGAAGGCCGACGGCGACCAGGTCGCCGACCTGGTCAAGGTCGACATCATGCTCCAGGGCGAACAGGTGGACGCCTTCAGCGCCATCACGCACCGCGACAAGGCCTACGCCTACGGTGTGATGATGACGGGCAAACTGCGCGAGCTTATCCCGCGGCAACAGTTCGAGGTGCCCATCCAGGCTGCCATCGGCTCCCGGATCATCGCCCGCGAGAGCATCCGCGCCATCCGCAAGGACGTCCTGGCCAAGTGCTACGGCGGTGACATCACCCGAAAGCGCAAACTGCTGGAAAAGCAGAAGGAAGGCAAGAAGCGCATGAAGATGGTGGGCCGCGTCGAGGTGCCGCAGGAGGCGTTCATCGCCGCACTGACCACGGAAGAATCCAAGGACAAGGCCAAGAAGTAACCATGCCAAGCGCACTACCCCTCGGCGACCCCGCGCCGTCGGACGGGCTGCTGCCCGCCCAGGCGCTGGAGGGCGCCGGGGGCCGGGCCTTCGGGCTCTACGTTCACATCCCCTTCTGCGCGGTGCGCTGCGGCTACTGCGACTTCAACACCTACACCGCCACGGAACTCGGCGGCGGGGCGTCCCAGGATGCCTACGCCGACACCGCCGTCGCGGAGGTCGAGTTCGCGGCCCGCGCCCTCGCCGCCTCCAGGCTGCCGCAGCGTCCGCTGAGCACCGTCTTCTTCGGCGGCGGCACCCCCACCCTCCTTCCGGCGGAAGACCTGGCCCGCATCCTGCGCGCCGCCGTCGACACCTGGGGCCTTGCACCGGGTGCCGAAGTGACCACCGAGGCGAACCCGGACTCGGTGACCCGCGAGTCCCTGCAGCTGCTGGCCGACACCGGCTTCACCCGGGTGTCCTTCGGGATGCAGTCCGCCGTGCCGCACGTCCTGAAGGTCCTGGACCGGACCCACACGCCCAGCCGGGTGCCCTTGGTGGTCGAATGGGCCCGGGAGGTCGGGCTGGCCGTCAGCCTCGACCTGATCTACGGCACGCCCGGCGAGTCCCTGGCGGACTGGCGCCACTCGCTGGAGACGGCCCTGTCCTACCGCCCGGACCACATCAGCGCCTACGCCCTGATCGTCGAGGAGGGCACCAAGCTCGCCGCGCAGATCCGCCGCGGCGAGGTCCCGGGGATCGACGACGACGACCACGCGGCCAAGTACGAATTGGCCGACGAACTCATCTCCGCCGCCGGACTGGGCTGGTACGAGGTCAGCAACTGGGCCCGCACCCCGGCGCAGGCCTGCCGGCACAATCTTGCCTATTGGCGGGGTGACGACTGGTGGGGCGTCGGCCCCGGCGCGCACTCACACATGGGCGGGGTGCGGTGGTGGAACGTCAAGCATCCCACCGCCTACGCCAGCCGGCTGCAGGCGGGCGTGTCACCCGCCGCAGGCCGGGAAACGCTCGACGCCGGGACCCGGAACATGGAGCGCATCATGCTGGAGGCACGGCTGGTCACGGGACTGGACATCCCGGCCCTCGGCGGGCTGGGGGATGCCGGACGGCACGCCGTCGCCGGTCTGATTGCCGATGGCCTGGTGGATCCGGGCGAAGCGTTCAAGGGCCGGCTCGTGCTCACCCTCAAGGGCAGGCTGCTCGCCGACGCCGTGGTCCGCCGGATCCTGCCGGACTAGGTCCGTTCGGGCGGGCCGGACGTGCCCGTTCGGGCGGGCCGGAAGTGTCCGTTCGCGCGGGCCGGAAGTGTCCGCTCGCGCTACTTGATCCAGCGCAGGTTGAACTCGTAGCGGTGCGGCTGGCCGCGGTTGACGTGGATGCCGGCCGCCACGGAAAAGCATGCCAGGGCTATCCAGATGATGGTGGCGAGCACGGCGAAGAGGTTGCCCACCACCGGAACGAACACCAGCAGGTTGGCGACCACCGCGGCGATCGTGGGCGGCAGCGTGAAGTTCAGGGCTTCCTTCGACTCCTGGGCTGTGAACGGGCCGCGGTCCTTGAAGATCAAGTAGATCAGCAGCGCTGGGACGCAGCCGAGGATGCCGCCAAAGTGCGCCAGGGTAGCCCACTGGCGGTCTTCGCTGGCGGTCAGCGGCAGTGCATTCGCGGGGACGCCATGGTACGGCGACTGGCCGTGGCCGGCCTGGTGGTCCGTGTGTTCGCGAGCGTCTTCTGCCACGTGTCGTCCTTTGGATTGCGGTGATGCGTTGGTACCCGTACGAGCCGCGGCCGCGACATAGTGCAGCGGCCGCCGCTCCAAGAATACTTGGTCAGGCGGCGGATTGGAGCACGGGGCGCCGGTTAGGGCGCCGTCAGGAAGTCGATGACCTCTTCCACCCGGCCCAGCAGGGACGGTTCGAGGTCCGCGTAGCTGCGGACTGCGCCGAGCAGCTTCTGCCAGCCCAGACCGATGTCTTCCTTGGTGCTGTGCGGCCAGCCAAAGGCGGTAAGGATGCCGGTCTTCCAGTCCACCCCGCGCGGAATCACGGGCCACCCTTCGATGCCCAGCACTGCCGGCCGGATGGCCTGCCAGACATCCACGTACGGATGCCCGACGATCAGCACGTTGCCCCTGGCGCCGGGTGAGGCCATGACGGCGTCGGCGATCCGGGACTCCTTGGAGTCCGGCACGAGGTGGTCCACCAGCACGCCCAGCCGGCGGCCCGGACCGGGTCCGAACTCCTTCACCGCCGCGGCAAGGTCGTCAATGCCGTGCAGCGGCTCGACGACGATTCCCTCCACCCGGAGGTCGTCGCCCCAGACCTTTTCGACGAGTTCGGCGTCATGCTTGCCTTCCACCCAGATCCGGCTCGCCTTGGCAACCTGGGCTCGCTGCCCCGCAACGCGGACGGAGCCGGAGGCGGTGCGCGCACCGGCGGATCCGGCGGGAGCGCGCGGGGCGGGCGGCATCAGCCGGATCGGACGGCCTTCCAGCAGGAAACCGAAACCCAGCCGGAAGGACCGGGACTTGCCGCGCCGGTCCTCGAGCGCCACGAGATGCATGCCGCCGGACTTCTCCACCCGTGTCACCGCGCCGACCCAGCCGGACTGCACATCCTCCAGCACCATCCCGCGTTCCACCGGGATCTCGGGCAGCTGGGCCTTGGCGGGGGCGGAGAGCTCCTGCGGGCCCCAATTCTGGTACGACATCGGCTACACACTGCTTTGCACTGGGAAATTTTTGAAAGAACCGAACACTGCTGGACCGCGCGTGTGCCCGGAAACACTCATCCCGGCGGTCACGCCAGCAGCGAATCCAATGCTAACAACGGCGCGACTCATATTAGACTTGTTAGCACTGAGGCATGCCGAGTGCTAACAGCCGGGTACTTTTGCGCCCGGCCGAAAGCCCGGTGGACCGGTTACGGCTCGATTGGAGGTGCGGCGTGAGCGAACCACGCAAACTCGAAGTGCTGCGCGCCATCGTGGAAGACTACGTGCACTCCCGGGAACCCGTGGGCTCCAAGGCCCTGGTGGAGCGGCACCACCTTGGCGTTTCCAGCGCCACGATCCGCAATGATATGGCCGCCCTGGAAGACGAGGGCCTGATTACGGCGCCGCACACCAGCGCCGGCCGGATTCCGACCGACAAGGGCTACCGCCTCTTCGTGGACCAGATTTCGGCCGTCAAGCCGCTCTCCCCGGCCGAGCGCCGGGCGATCCAGGCGCTGCTGGAGGGGTCCGATGACCTCGACGACGCGCTGGACCGGACGGTACGGCTGCTCTCGCAACTGACCAACCAGGTCGCCGTGGTGCAGTACCCGCTGCTGAGCCGGGCCCGGGTCCGGCACATCGAGTTCGTGCTGCTGGCCCCCCGCAAGGTGCTCACCGTGCTGATTGCAGACACCGGCAAGGTGGAGCAGCGGGTGATCGACGTCGGCCAGGACTTCGGCGACGACGCTCTCGCGGAGCTTCGGACCCTGTTCCTGGCCAGGCTTTCGGGTACCCCGCTGAACCTGCTGCCGCAGTCGTTGCAGGGCGTGGTGGACAGCTGCCCGGCGGCGCGCCGCGGCGCCGCCCAGGCGCTGGCGCGGGGACTGGAGTCCCTTGCCGCCAGCAGCCGGGAAGAGCGGATGGTCATGGCCGGGACCGCGAACCTCGCTCGTTCCAACGTGGACTTCCCGCTCAGCATCGGCCCGGTGCTGGAGGCTCTCGAAGAGCAGGTGGTGATGCTCCGCCTGCTCAGCGACATGGCGGAGGACCCCCGCGGGGTGACCGTGAGCATCGGCCGGGAAAACCCCTACGACGGGCTATCCGAAGCGTCCGTCGTGGCCACCGGTTACGGCCCGGACGCTACCGCCAAGGTGGGGGTGCTCGGGCCGACCCGGATGGACTATCCCACCACCATGGCGGCCGTCCGCGCGGTGGCCCGTTACCTCTCGAGGATTCTCGGCCCCTAAGGGCACGAATCCGGCGACAGCCGTTTTACCGACACAGGTTTGCCCGTCACAGGCAGTACAACCAGGAAGAGATACACACTTTGAGCAGCCACTATGACGTTCTTGGAGTTTCCCGCGAAGCGACCGGGGAAGAAATCAAGAAGGCTTACCGCAAACTGGCGCGGACCCTGCACCCGGACGTCAACCCGGGTCCCGATGCGTCCGAGCGCTTCAAGGCCGTCACGCACGCCTACGAGGTGCTGTCCGACCCGCAGAAGCGCAGGGTCTACGACACCACCGGCAACGAGAACGGCAACGACAACGGCTTCGGCGGCGGATACGCCGGCCAGGGCTTCGCCTTCCAGGACATCTTTGAAACGTTCTTCGGCGGTGCCGGGGGCCAGGGCGGACCCGCGTCCCGGGTCCGGCGCGGCCAGGACGCGCTGATCAGTGTCCGGATCGAACTGCGCGACGCCGTCTTCGGCGTGAACAAGAAGCTCGAAGTGGACACCGCTGTCACCTGCCCCACCTGTGAGGGCTCCTGCTGCCGCGAGGGCAGCCACCCCGAGCGCTGCGATATCTGCGGCGGCAGCGGCCAGGTCCAGCGCGCGGTGCGCTCCATCCTCGGCCAGGTTATGACCAGCGCGCCCTGCGGCAGCTGCGAGGGATTCGGCACCGTGATCAAGGATCCGTGCAACGAGTGCGCCGGGCAGGGCCGGATCCGCAGCCGCCGTTCGCTCACCGTGAAGGTCCCCGCCGGCGTCGCCACCGGCACCCGGATCCAGCTCTCCGGCCAGGGCGAGGCCGGCCCCGCCGGCGGCCCCTCCGGTGACCTCTACGTGGAAATCCGGGTCAACAACGACCCGACCTACGTCCGCGAGGGCGACGACCTGCACGCGAGCCTCAACATCCCCATGACCGCAGCGGCGCTGGGCACCGAACTGACCCTGGACACCTTCGACGGCGAGCAGGAAATCGGTGTCAAAGCCGGTACCCAGTCCGGTGAAATCATCACGTTGCGCGGCCTAGGCGTGACGCACCTGCGCGGCTACGGCCGCGGCGACCTCAAGGTCCATCTGCAGGTGGACACCCCCGCCAAGCTCGACTCGGCGCAGGAGGATCTGTTGCGGCAGCTCGCCAAACTCCGCGGCGAGCAGTTCACCGAGGGCAAGCTGGCCGCCAGCGGCGGTGTCTTCGCCAAGCTCCGGGACCGTCTCGGTAACCTGTAGCGGTGAGCAACCCGGTCTTCTTCACCGCCGCGGGATCCCTGGATGAGCAGGTCCCCGGTTCCAGCTTCGTGCTCGACGGCGCCGAGGCCCGCCACGCTGTCACGGTCAAGCGCCTGGCCGTGGGGGAGCCGGTCGACATCGCCGACGGCGCTGGCCGGCGGATCACCGGAACCGTCACCGCCGTCGCGCCCGCGGAACTGACAGTGGAGTGCGCCGAAGTAAGCACGGAGGCCCGGCCCGAGATCCGGCTGGTCCTCGTGCAGGCCCTGGCCAAGGGCGACCGCGATGAACTGGCCGCCGAAACCGCCACCGAACTGGGGATTGATGCCGTCGTGCCGTGGCAGGCGGAACGCTCGATCGTCCGGTGGAAGCCGGAGCGCGCGGCCAAGGCGCACGCCAAGTGGCAGTCCGTGGTGACTGCAGCCGCGAAACAGGCGCGGCGCGCGTGGATCCCCGAGGTCCGGGCCGCCGTCGACGGCGGGTCCCTCCGGGCGGCCGTGGCGGCCGCGGACCTGGCGGTGATCCTGCACGAGGACGCGGTGCGGCCGTTGCGGCAGGTGCTGGAAGCCTGGCAGCGGGACGCCGGCGGCGGGGGGCCCCGTGAAGTGCTCCTGATTGTTGGACCGGAAGGCGGAATCAGCCCCCGCGAGGTCACCCGGCTGTGCGACGCCGGCGCGGTCACCGCTCTGCTGGGCCACCATGTGCTCCGGTCATCGACGGCGGGGCCCGCTGCCACCGTCCTGGCCAGCGATATTCTGGGCCGCTGGTAGGCCCGCTTCAGTCGATGTTCGTCGCGGCCGCGGGCCGTGGCTCGGTGTTGACGGTGCCTACTTGACCGTGAACCCGCGGGTGTCGACGTACAGGTCCTGCACTTTG
This sequence comes from Arthrobacter sp. B3I4, assembly GCF_030816855.1. Classification (NCBI taxonomy): domain Bacteria; kingdom Bacillati; phylum Actinomycetota; class Actinomycetes; order Micrococcales; family Micrococcaceae; genus Arthrobacter; species Arthrobacter sp. B3I4. The sequence continues at coordinate 2,480,604 of NZ_JAUSYK010000001.1, forward strand.
CCTTCGGGGTCCAGCTGGGAAACCCGCACTTCGTAATTGCCGCGGCCGAGGTTCAGCGAGAAGTTGAACAGGCCGGGCTGGGCAGCGTCGGCACCAGCAGTGACGTTGCCGGTCAGGTAGGGCGTCCGGGCGGCACCGTCCGCGCGAAGGATCTCCCAGCGCAGTTTCCCGCCCGGGACCGTGCTGCGGCCCGAGATCTTGACCGTTCCCTCGGTCAGGCCGGTGCCCTCCTGCGGATCGATGATCCACACGGGCGCCACCATCCCGGCGCTGCGCGAGGTCGGGGAGCCGAGCCGCACCCGGTTGAACGCGACGTAGTCGGTGTGGCCGTCCACGAGGATGACCACCTGGATCTGCTGCCCGGTATCAGTCAGGCCGGCACTGGCGCCGGCCGCGGTGGCGGTGTAGACCAGCTGCTGGATGGCGCGTTCGGCCATGTCCGCATCAACGTTGCTGTTGAAGGCGTCCGCGGAGACGTCCACGGTGATCACGTTCTTGCCGGAAATCGAAGTCGCCAGCTTCCTCGGGTTCTGCCAGGGGGTGAAGAAATCCGGGTCCAGCGGCTTTTCCGACATCATCACCCGCAGGGCCCGGGTAATCGGATTGTCCTGTTCGTTCACGTCGCGGAACTCGCGGTAGAGGAAAACGTTGTTGTTGTTGCTGCGCCCGATCCAGTAGACGGGGGCTTTGTTGGCCGCCTGCGCGGACTCCAGCGGCGCGCTGGTGGTGGCCGTGCCTGCCGCCGGCCCCGGGACTGTCTGCGTCGGGGTGCCGGCGTCGGTGATCCCGGGCTGCGGTGTGGCGACGCAGCCGGAGAGCGCAATGGCCGCGGGCAGCACCATGAGCAACAGGCCGCGGCGGGTACGCCGGGCTGCTCTCCTGATTACTCTGCGGTGCGTGATTGCCGCTGTCCCTTCGCTGGCTCCGGTGTGACTGGTTTTTTGGCCCGCCCCGACCGGCGTCGACTGGGCGGACCGTGAGCGCGCGCGGGTGGCGGCGCACGGTCCAATCCAGCATTACACGAGGCGCTGCCGCTGCGGGCAGGGTTTGGCGGGCGCCGCCGAACTGCAACGGGAACGATATGAGGACGATATGAAGTTGATACCTAAGGCCGGATCCAACCAGCCGCCCGCGCGGGCGTGCGGCGCCGCTGGCGTAAGATAGAAGGAACCGCCGGAGCCCGGCGCGGACGGCCAAGGGCCGTCGGCGAAGCGTCCGCGGCGGGGCGACCATTTCCAAACTGGAGGGGACCAGAGGCCTACGGGCCAACACCATGACTGAAGCAGCGAACAGCAAGGCCCGGCTCGGCACGGGCGAGCGCACCGCAGGGGAATTCCCGCACTCCCTCCCAGGTTTGCGGACGGAGGTGGTTCTCTTCGACAACACCGACCAGATGGTGCAGTCGCTGGGCAGTCACGACGAAGCATTGCGCTTCATCGAAAGCCAGTTCCCGGGCGTCGACTTCCATGCCCGCGGCAACGAGCTCTCGATCAGCGGTCCGGCCGCCGACGTGCCACGGATCATGCGCCTGCTCAACGAGGTGCGCGGCCTGGTGGCCCGCGGGACGGTCATCACCCCTGCAGTGCTGCAGCAGCTCGTGTCGATGCTTCGCAGCCAGTCGCTGCAGAGCCCGGTGGACGTGCTTACCCTCAACATTCTTTCCAGCCGCGGCAAGACCATCCGGCCCAAGACCCTGAACCAGAAGAACTATGTGGACGCCATTGACGCGAACACGGTGATCTTCGGAATCGGCCCCGCCGGCACCGGCAAGACCTACCTCGCCATGGCCAAGGCTGTTCAGGCCCTGCAGCAAAAGGAAGTCAACCGCATCATCCTGACCCGGCCCGCGGTCGAGGCGGGGGAGCGGCTCGGATTCCTGCCCGGCACCCTCAGCGACAAGATCGACCCGTACCTCCGGCCGTTGTACGACGCGCTGCACGACATGATGGACCCGGAGTCCATTCCCCGGCTGATGGCTGCCGGCACCATTGAAGTGGCGCCGCTGGCGTATATGCGAGGCCGCACACTTAACGATGCCTTCATCATCCTTGACGAGGCGCAGAACACCACGCCGGAGCAGATGAAGATGTTCCTGACCCGGCTCGGCTTCGGCTCCAAAATGGTCGTCACCGGTGACGTCACCCAGGTGGACCTGCCGTTCGGCACCCGCTCCGGGCTGCGGATCGTGGAGGACATCCTGCAGGGCATCGAGGACGTGCACTTCTCGGTGCTGGATTCCTCCGACGTCGTCCGGCACCGGCTGGTCGGCGACATCGTGAACGCCTACAGCGTCTGGGACGAGACCCAAAGGAAACGGGTCAAGCACTCCGTCGCCCGGGAGAACCGCGGGGAGCGGGCATGAGCATCGAGATCAACAACGAGTCCGGCGTCGCCGTCGACGAAGCGGAACTGGTAGCGCTGGCCCGGTACGTTTTCGAACGGCTCTTCATCCACCCGCAAGCCGAGCTGTCTATCCTGCTGGTGGATGAACCGGCGATGGAAAAACTGCACATCGAGCTGATGGACGAACCCGGCTCAACCGACGTGCTCTCCGTGCCGATGGATGAGCTCACCCCCGGCACACCGGATAAGCCGACACCGCAGGGCATGCTGGGCGACATCGCAATCTGCCCTCAGGTAGCCGAGCTGCAGGCCGCAAACGCCGGCCACTCCACCCAGGACGAGATGCTGTTGCTCGCCACCCACGGCATCCTGCACCTGCTGGGCTTTGACCACGCGGAGCCGGAGGAAAAGGAAGAGATGTTCGGCCTGCAGCGCGAACTGCTCTCCGGTTTCACCGGCAAGGACGCCCCGGCAGAGACGATTCAGTGACCCCACTGATCCTGGCCGGCATGGCGCTGGTCTTCCTCAGTTTTGCCGCCGTGCTCACCGCGGCGGAGGCAGCCTTCAACTACCTGCCCAGGCACGACGCCGAACAGGCGGTGCTGCACAGCCGCGGCACCGCAATCAAACGGATCCTGGCCCAGCCCGTGGCGCACATGCGGGCGTTGCGGTTCTGGCGGATCTGGTTCGAGATGGCGTCGGCGGTGGCGGTGACGGTGCTGCTGCACAGCCTGCTTGACAACGTCTGGCTCGCCGGACTGGCAGCCACCGGCATCATGGCCATCATCGGCTTCGTTCTGGTAGGGGTCTCACCCCGCCAGCTCGGCCGGGTACACGCCGCCGGGATGGTCCGCTTCTCCGCGCCGCTGATCCGCCTGCTGTGCCGCGTGCTAGGGCCTATTCCGGGCTGGCTGGTCACCCTCGGCAGCGCCGTGGCGCCCGGGGCCCCCGCCGACAACGAGGCTTTCTTCAGCGAGGAGGAGTTCCGCGAACTCGTCGAGCGCGCCAGCGAGTCCGACGTGATTGAAGACAACGAAGCCGAGCTGATCCAGTCCGTCTTCGACTTCGGTGACACCCTGGTGCGCGCCGTCATGGTTCCCCGCACCGACATTTTGTCCATCGACTCCGGCTCCAGCCTGCACCGGGCCATGTCGCTCTTCCTGCGTTCGGGCTACTCACGGATCCCCGTGATCGGCGAGAACACGGACCAGATCCTGGGAATCGTGTACCTCAAGGACGTCGCCGCGGTGATCCACAACCTGGCCCCAGGGGATGAACCGCCGCTCGTGGATGAGCTCGCCCGCGAGGTGCGCTACGTGCCGGACTCCAAGCCCGTGAGCGAACTGCTCCGGGAACTGCAAAAGGAGTCCACGCACGTGGCCATCGTGATCGACGAGTACGGCGGAACCGCCGGGCTGGTCACGCTCGAGGACCTCATCGAGGAGATCGTCGGCGAAATCGTGGACGAGTACGACACCGAGGCCGCCGAAGCCGTGGAACTGGGCGATGGCAGCTACCGGGTCAGCGCCAAGATGAGCATCGACGATCTCGGCGAGCTCTTCGACCTGGAACTGGACGACGAAGAGGTGGACACCGTGGGCGGGCTGCTCGCCAAGGCGCTCGGCCGGGTGCCGATCGTCGGGAGCACCGTCGCCGTCGACGGTGTCAGCCTCCGCGCCGACCGGCTGGAGGGCCGCCGGAACCGCGTCAGCCACATCATTGCGGCCGCTGTTCCAAAGGAAGAAACTGACCTTGGCGAGCTTCTCGACCAGGCCGAAACAACGCAACAGGGAGTTCCACGTGAGCAAGCAGAATAAGTCCGACGGCGAGGCCCCCTTCGGCGGCTACCACGCGGGGTTCGCGGTGCTGGTGGGACGGCCGAACGCGGGCAAATCCACCCTCACTAACGCCCTGGTCGGCCAGAAGGTCGCCATCACCTCCGCCAAGCCGCAGACCACGCGGCACACCATCCGCGGCATCGTGCACCGCGACGACGCGCAGCTGATCCTGGTCGACACGCCCGGCCTGCACCGGCCCCGGACGCTGCTGGGCAAGCGCCTCAACGAGCTGGTTGCCGACACCCTCGCCGAGGTCGACGCCATCGGCTTCTGCCTGCCCGCCAACGAGAAGATCGGCCCCGGGGACAAATTCATCGCCGCCCAGCTGGCAGCCATCGGGAACAAGCCCGTGATCGCGCTCGTCACGAAGGCGGACACGGTGGACCGGCAGGCCCTCACCGAGCAGTTGCTCGCCGTCGCCGCCCTGGGCCGCGACGTGCTGGGCGAGGACGGCTGGAAGGACATCGTCCCGGTCTCCGCCACCGACGGCTTCCAGGTCGGGACGGTCGCTGACGTGCTGATCAGCCACCTGCCGCCGTCGCCGCCGCTGTACCCGGACGGCCACCTGACGGACGAGCCGGAAGCGGTGATGATCGCCGAACTCATCCGGGAGGCTGCCCTGGAGGGCGTCCGGGACGAACTGCCGCACTCCCTGGCCGTGGTGGTCGACGAGATCGTCCCGCGTGAAGGCCGCCCGGAAGACCGTCCGTTCCTGGACGTCCGGGTCAACCTGTACGTGGAGCGGCCCTCGCAGAAGGCCATCATCATCGGCAAGGGCGGGGCACGGCTCCGCGAAGTCGGCACGACGGCGCGCAAGGCCATCGAGGCGCTCCTCGGCGCCCGCATCTACCTGGATCTGCACGTCAAGGTCGCCAAGGACTGGCAGCGGGACCCGAAGCAGCTGGTGAAGCTGGGCTTCTAGGCCCGCGGCACGTCCAACGGGGTTTTCCCAGTTTCGGGCACTAAAATGGGGCGACTCCCGCCCGTAAAGGAAGGCACCACCCGTGGTTCGACCCCGTGACAACCGTGCAGACGGAACCGGCCCCCCGGTTCGGTCAGGCGCCGCTGCCCGGCACACGGAAGACGCTTCCGTCGGCCCCGCCCGCCATCTGGGCACCCAGCACCGTACCCCCGGATGGCTCCGGGCGACGACGATCATCATCTCGGTGCTGCTGGTCGGCGTGATCGCCTTCGGCGCCTACTGGCTCATCCGGCTGCAGGGGAACCTCTCCAAGCAGGCGCTCGGCGCGGGCAACAGCCGCACCGACGGCGCGCTCGATGAAGCCAGGGACCGGATGCAGATCCTGATCCTCGGCTCAGACACCCGTGACGGCAAGAACTCCCAGTACGGCGGCGCCGGGGACTCCACCGGCTACGGACACTCTGACGTGATGATGCTGATGGACATCTCGGCGGACAACAAACGCGTCAACGTCATCAGCTTCCCGCGTGACCTGCTCGTGGACATTCCGAAGTGCGTGGACCAGGAGACGAAAAAGGAATTCCCGGCCCAAAAGAACGTCATGATCAACGCCGCTATGTCCGAGGCCGGGATCGGCTGTGCCGTGGACACCGTCAACAAGCTGACGGGACTTGAGATCGACCACTTCATGATGGCGGACTTCAATTCGGTGAAGGAGCTTTCCAATACGGTGGGCGGCGTCGACGTCTGCGTCAGCGACGCCGTTTACGACCCGGACTCCGGGTTGCGCCTGCCCAAGGGCACGTCCAAGGTCCAGGGCGAGCAGGCCCTCTCTTACGTCCGCACGCGTCATGCCTTCGGCGACGGCAGCGACCTCGGCCGGATCAAGGCGCAGCAGGGTTTCCTGTCCTCGCTGGTCCGCAAGATCAAGGATGACGGCACGCTCAGCAACCCCGCCAAGATGCTCGGTATCGCTGACGCGATCACACGGAACCTCACCGTCGACGAAGCCCTGGCCTCCGTCCCGACGCTGCTGACGGTCGGCAACCGGCTCAAGAGCATCGACGTCGGGAAAGTCGCCTTCGTCGCTGCCCCCACCGAACCTGCCGTCTCCGACTCCAACCGGCTGCAGCTGGCTGAACCGGCTGCCTCGCAGCTTTTCGCGGCCCTGCGCAAGGACGTCGACCTGACCGACCCCGCCGCAACCACTGCCGCCCCCACCGACAGCGCCTCCGCCGGCGCCTCCGCCAGTCCCGAGCCGACGGACAGCGCCTCCGCGGCGGCGACGGCGTATAACAAGGCGCTGCAGCCGGTCACCGTCGCGAACGGCTCCGGGGACGCGGCGAAGGCCAAGCAGGCCGTCGCGGCCCTCACCGCTGCCGGCTTCACGCAGACCGGGCAGCTGAGCGCCAGGGCTGTGGCAGCGTCGGCCGTGTACTACGGGACCGGCTTCGCGGACGTGGCCGCTGACGTCGCAGCGCTGCTGGGGATCCCCGCCAGCAAGGTGCTCCCCGCGGCGGGGGTATCCGGCGTCCAGGCCTACCTCGGCAGCGATTACACCGCCGGGGCCCCGCAACCTGACGCTTCGCCGGCGCTCCCGCCGGACATCGTCAACCAGACTGCCGGCGACACGGTCTGCCAGCAGGCGAACCCGGCACTCATCACGCGCTAGGACGCACAAGCGCAGGTAACGGCAGGTAAGCGCAGGCGACGCGTACTGCCGGGCAAGGACAAAAGGCCGGGGCCGGGTGAAGTCACCCGGCCCCGGCCTTTCGGTTTCCGGCCCGCCCTACGCTTCCGTCCGGTCCTTCTCCTCCGCCTGAACTCTTCCGCCTGTATTCTTCCGCCTGAACTAGGCGGCCGCCGTTACCAGATGCTGACGCGCTCCTCGGGAGACAGCCACATGCCGTCCTGCTCCGCGGTGCCGAACGCGGCATGGAACGCGTCCAGGTTCCGGGCGATCTCGTTGGTGCGGAACTCATTGGGGGAGTGCGGGTCCGTCGCGAGCCGCCGGACGGATTCCTCGCCGCGGATCACCTGCCGCCAGATTGCCGCCCAGGACGCGAAGAAGCGCTGGGCGCCGGTGAGGCCGTCCAGGACCGGGGGCTCGTTTCCGTCCAGGCTGATCAGGTACGCCTTGTACGCAATCGTCAGGCCGCCGAGGTCGCCGATGTTCTCGCCCAGGGTCAGCTTGCCGTTGACGTGCTGGCCCGCAGCTTCGGCGGGGGAGAGGGCGTCGAACTGCGCCACCAACTTTGAGGTCAGCGCCTCGAACGCGGTCCGGTCCGCTTCGGTCCACCAGTTCCGGAGCAGGCCGCTGCCGTCGTACTGGGAACCCTGGTCATCGAAGCCGTGGCCGATCTCGTGGCCGATCACGGCACCGATGCCGCCGTAGTTCACAGCGTCGTCGGCGTCGGCCGTGAAGAACGGCGGCTGCAGGATGGCCGCCGGAAACACGATCTCATTGAGCAGCGGGTGGTAGTAGGCGTTCACCGTCTGCGGCGTCATGAGCCACTTCTCACGGTCCACCGGCTTGCCCACCTCGTCCAGGTGGCGGTCGACGTCGGCGTTGTGGGCGCGCTCCACATTGCCCAGCAGGTCCGACTCGTCGATCACCACGGCCGAGTAGTCGATCCACTTGTCCGGGTAGCCGATCTTGGGCCGGAAAGAGTCCAGCTTCTTCAGCGCTTCCCGCTTTGTCTCTTCGCCCATCCAGGCCAGCCCGGTGATGGACTCCCGGTACGCCTCCGTCAGGTTGCCCACCAGGGTCCGCATGTCCTCTTTATGGCTCTCCGGGAAGTGCCGGGCGACGTAAATCTGCCCGACCGCCTCGCCGAGCGCGGCCTCGACGACGGCGACGCCGCGCTTCCAGCGGTCACGGTTGCGCGGGGTGCCGCTCAGAGTGGTGCCGTAGAAGGCGAAGCTGGCGTCCACGAAGGCGGCAGACAGGTACGGCGCGGCCGCGCTGATCACCCGCGTGGCAAGCCATTCCTGCCACGCGGCCAGCGGGACTGTTTCGAGCAGGGCGGCGGCGCCGGTGAAGAAGTCCGGGGTGCTGACCACCAGCTCGGCACGCTTGTCCGGGTCGATCGCGGCGGCGTCGAACCAAGCCGGCAGCAGCGGGAACAGCCGGGCCGCTTCGTCGGCGGACTTCAGGTTGTAGGTCTTCTGCGGGTTGCGCAGCGTGACCTTGTCCCAGTGGTGGGAGGCCAGCGATGTCTCCAGTTCCACCACGCGGCCGGCTGCGGCCCCGGCGTCGGCGAGCCCGGCAAGGTCGAACAGGGTACGGACGTGGTCCCGGTAAGCCGCGACCATGGGCGCGAACTTCTCTTCCCGGTAGTAAGACTCATCCGGCAGCCCCAAACCGCCCTGGCCGGTGTAGAGCAGGATGCGGTCCGGGTTGCCCGCGTCCGGTGCCGGGTAGATGGAAAACAGTCCGGAGACGTCGGCGCGGAACAGCCGCCCGGCCAGCTCGACCAGTTCGGCAGCGGAACCGGTGGCGAATACCTCGGCCAGCCGGGACCGGATCGGCTCGGCGCCCTTGGCTTCCACCGCGGCTTTGTCCATGAAGCTGTTGTACAGGTCGCCGATTTTGCGCTCGATGCCGGTCGCCGCCTCACCGCGGCCGGCGGCCTCGAGGATGATCTCCTGGACCGCCAACTCGGAAGCGTCGCGCAGTGCCGTGAAGGTACCCTCGAGCGGCCTGTCATCAGGGATGGCGGTGGTCTTCAGCCAGCCGCCGTTGAAGTGCCGGTACAGGTCATCCTGCGGTCGGACGGCGTCGTCGATGGTGGACTGGTCGATCCCGGAAAGCGGCACTGCTGCTCCTTCGAAGGTGCGCTGTATCCGGCCTGGCACCGGTACAGCGTCTGCATGGTGGACGTTGTCAGAGGTATGGCTCCTTCATCTTACGCACCCGTGTTACTGTGAAAATGTGCGCGCAGAACTGCTTCTTCTTAGCTGCCGCGGCGAGGCCTCAGACGCGATCTAGCGCATGGCCAACCCTCGCTGCGGAGTTTGTGTTGCCCGGCCACCCTTTCACCAAGAACCACAGAAAAGGCCCCGATAAGTAATGCGAAACGCACAGCAGCCCTCAGGAATGCCGGTCCACCGCTACGTCCCGTTCCAGGACCTGATCACGGTTGAACTGCCCGACCGCACCTGGCCGGACAAGGTCATCACCAAGGCCCCGCGCTGGTGCGCCGTGGACCTGCGCGACGGCAACCAGGCCCTGATCGATCCGATGAGCCCGGCGCGCAAGATGAAAATGTTCGACCTGCTGGTCCGCATGGGCTACAAGGAAATCGAAGTCGGCTTCCCCTCGGCCTCGCAGACGGACTTCGACTTCGTCCGCCAGCTGGTCGAGGGCAACCACATTCCCGACGACGTCACGATCCAGGTCCTGACCCAGGCCCGGGAACACCTGATCGAGCGGACCTATGAGTCTCTGGTAGGCGCCAAACAGGCGATCGTGCACCTCTACAACTCGACGTCGGTGCTGCAGCGACGCGTCGTGTTCAACCAGGACGAGGACGGCATCCTGGACATCGCCCTGCAGGGTGCCCGGTTGTGCAAAAAGTACGAGGAAACCCTCCAGGACACCCACATCACCTACGAGTACTCGCCGGAGTCCTTCACCGGCACCGAACTGGCCTACGCCGTGCGGGTCTGCAACGCCGTCGCCGATGTCTTTGAAGCCTCCGCGGACCGCCAGGTGATCGTCAACCTGCCGGCCACCGTCGAGATGGCCACTCCCAACGTGTACGCCGATTCCATCGAATGGATGAGCCGGCCACCTGCACCCCCGTGAAGGCATCATCCTCTCGTTGCACCCGCACAACGACCGCGGCACCGGTGTCGCCGCCGCCGAGCTGGGCTACCTGGCCGGCGCCGACCGGATCGAAGGCTGCCTGTTCGGCAACGGCGAACGCACCGGCAACGTGGACCTGGTGACCCTGGGCCTGAACATGTTTGTTCAGGGCGTGGACCCGATGATCGACTTCTCCGACATCGACGACGTGCGCCGCACGGTCGAGTACTGCAACCAGCTGCCGGTCGCGGAGCGGTCGCCGTACGGCGGGGACCTGGTCTTCACGGCCTTCTCCGGTTCGCACCAGGACGCCATCAAGAAGGGCCTGGAAGCCCTGGAAAAGGACGCCGCCGCTGCTGGCAAGGACGTCGCCGACTACGAATGGCAGGTCCCGTACCTGCCGGTGGACCCCAAGGACCTCGGCCGCAGCTACGAAGCCGTGATCAGGGTCAACTCGCAGTCCGGCAAGGGCGGCGTGGCCTACCTGCTCAAGAACGAGCACAACCTGGACCTGCCGCGCCGTGCGCAGATCGAATTCTCCGGCGTCATCCAGCGCCGCACCGACACGGTGGGCGGTGAAGTCAGCGGCGACCAGCTGTGGCAGCAGTTCCAGGACGAATACCTGCCTTCCCCCGCGGCGGAGGGCCAGTGGGGCCGGTACGCGCTGGGCGCCGTCAGCACCGAGTCCGACGAGGACGGCACCATGACGCTGACTGCCGCCCTGAAGGTGGACGGCAAGCAGCTGCGCCGCACCGGGACCGGAAACGGTCCGATCGCGGCCCTGCTGACCATCCTGGGGGAGGACGGCGTCGACGTCCGGGTGCTGGACTACAGCGAGCACGCCCTGTCCGAGGGCGGCAACGCCCAGGCCGCGGCCTACGTCGAATGTGCCGTGGGAGAGCGGGTGCTGTGGGGCGTGGGCATCGACGCCAACACCTCCATGGCCTCGCTCAAGGCCGTCATCTCCGCCGTCAACCGCGCCATCCGCGACGCCCGCGCGTAGGTGCAGGCGACACCACGTCCTCTTCAGCGCTGCGCCGCCGGGCACCCCGGCGGCGCAGCGCTGTTCCCGGCGGTTGCTCTCCAGGAACCGGCCGGGGCAATGGCAAACTTCCCCGGCACTGAGTGCGAAGATTAACTGTGGCCCAACCATCCTCCTTTGCTGCGCGCGCCTACCGCGACGACGCCGTGGTCCTGCGCACCCACAAGCTTGGCGAGGCCGACCGGATCATTACCCTGCTGACCAAACACCACGGCCAGGTCCGGGCCGTCGCCAAGGGCGTCCGCCGCACCAGCAGCCGCTTCGGTGCACGGCTTGAGCCGTTCATGGTCGCGGACCTCCAGCTCATCTCCGGACGTACCCTCGACGTCGTCACCCAGGCCGTCGCCAAGGGCGCGTACGGCTCCAGCATCGCCGCCGACTACGGCCGCTACACTGTCGCCGCCGCGATGACTGAGACAGCGGAGAAGCTCACCGACGTCGACGGCGAAGCCGGCACCGCGCAGTACAACCTGCTCGTCGGGGCACTGGCTTCGCTCAGCCGGGGCGACCACGCGCCGGAGCTCATCCTGGATTCCTATCTGCTCCGGGCTCTGTCCACCGGCGGCTGGGCGCCCAGCTTCACCGACTGCGCCCGCTGCGGCGCGGCGGGCCCGCACACCGCGTTCTCTGCGCCGTTGGGTGGCATGGTCTGCCGGGAATGCCGGCCGCCCGGGTCGCCCGCGCCCGCCGCGGAGACGGTGCTGCTGCTCGGTGCCCTGCTGACCGGCAACTGGGGCGCGGCCGACGCTTCCGCGCCGCTGCACCGCCGGGAAGCGGCCGGCTTGGTGGCAAGCTACCTGCAGTGGCACCTGGAACGGGTCCTGAAATCCCTCAAACATGTGGAGCGAACGTAACTGTGGCACTTGGTAACAGGGCATTGGGTAAGAAGAATGCGGTCCGTCAGCGCAGCGCCCCCGTGGCGGCGCCGTACCCGCACCCCTCCGGAGCGGTGCCGCCGGCCCTCCCGGCCGAATTTATTCCGCGGCACGTCGCCATCGTGATGGACGGCAACGGGCGCTGGGCCAACCAGCGCGGGCTGCCCCGGATCGAGGGCCACAAGGCCGGAGAACCGGCGCTGCTGGACGTCGTCGCCGGGGCCATCGAACTTGGCATCGAGTACGTCAGCGTTTATGCGTTTTCCACCGAGAATTGGCGGCGATCACCCGAGGAAGTGCGCTTCCTGATGGGTTTTAACAAGGATGTGCTGCGACGCCAGCGGAACCAGCTGGATGAGTGGGGCGTGCGGATCCGCTGGTCCGGGCGCCGGCCGCGGCTCTGGGGCTCGGTGATCCGGGAACTTGAGGACGCGGAGGAGTACACGAGAGGCAACAGCACCTGCACGTTGAACATGTGTGTTAATTACGGCGGCCGCGCGGAGATCGCCGACGCCGTGACCGCCATCGCCGAGGAGGTGGCGGCGGGCCGGCTCAAGCCCGGTGCGATCACCGAACGGACGATTCAAAAGTACCTGGACGAACCCGACCTGCCCGACGTCGACCTGTTCCTGCGTAGCTCCGGTGAACAGCGGCTCTCCAACTTCCTGCTGTGGCAGTCCGCGTACGCCGAATTCGTTTTCCTCGACACTCTCTGGCCCGACGTCGACCGCCGGACGCTGTGGGACGCCGTCGAAATCTACGCCCAGCGGGACCGCCGCTACGGCGGCGCAGTCGATGCGGCCGCTGCGGCCGCTGAGCCCGGTGCGCCCGCACCGGCCTGACCTGCTTCGGAACCCGACTAACCGGCCCGGGGACCGGCCCCGGTACCGGGCTGGGAACCCGCCTGCCGCCCCGACCCCTCGCCGGGGTACAGGGTGAGCCAAAGCAATAAATCGTCGTAGGCTTCCTCCCGCACCGCCTGGCGGGAGAGGAAGACGTCGTGGAGCGCCCCAGGGTAGCGGAACACGGCGGCCCGGCGGCCCAGGCCGAGCGCCCGCCGCGCCGTTTCATCAACGTCGATCACGGCGTCGAGATCCATCAGCTCCTCGGACCACTCGGCCTGGATCCGGGTGCGGCCGGACAGCATCACCAGCACCGGCGAGGCGATGTTAAGCCGCCGCTGCACGGCCGCGTGGCCAGCGAGGACCGCCTTTGTCCATCCCGGCCGGATCGGAAATGACGCCCGGGGCCGCCACTGCGGGTTCAAATCCCACTCGCCGTGGGCCGTGCCGCTGACACTGTCCCAGTAGCCGGGCATGCTGGGCAGCAGCAACGGCCGCCGCGGGTCGGCGCGTGCCAGCGGTTCAACCAGCTGCATGGCCACGTGGCGGATCAGGCTGCTGCCCTGCAGCTCCAGCCACGGCGCATTGAGGACCAAGGTGCTAATGGCGCCGGGGTTCCGGTCCGCCCACAGTGCCGCGACGAGGCCGCCAAAGGAGTGCGCGAGCAGGTGCACCGTCGGGATTTCCGGACTGGCCGTCCGCTCCGCGACGTCGGCCCGGACGGCGGCAAGCGCTGCTGCGAGGTCCTCGTCATAGTCCGCGAGATCGGTGGTGTAGCCGGGAGTCTGCCAGCTCCGCAGGCTCCGCCCGAACTTCCTCAGGTCCAGGGCGTAGAAATGGAACCCGCCGGCGACGAGGCGGCCAGCCAGTTCCGCCTGCAGGAAGTAGTCGGCCCAGCCGTGCAGGTACAGCACCACTTTCCCCGGCGCCGGTACGTTCGCGCCGGCATGGCGGACCAGGGTGGCGACGACCGGTCCTTCATCGTCGGGCAGCAGTGGCAGCTCCAGGGACTCAAAGCTGCCGCCCAGGACATCGGGCTGCCATCCCCGCGCCGCGGAACCGGTCACGCGGTGCCGCCGGCGTCCGGCACGTACGCCCGGATCCACCGGGCCATCCGCGCATAGGCGTCGGCCCGGACCCGCGGCGCGGAGAGGAAGACGTCGTGCAACGCGCCGTCGATGCGTTCGAGCGTGACGGAACGGCCCAGGCTCAGGGCGCGCAGCGCAATAGTGTTCACGTCCAGCACCGCGTCCGTGCGCCGCATGGATTCCTTCCAGAACATGCCGTTGGCGCTTGCTCCGGAGATCAGCACCAGGATGGGCACGTCGATGTTGAGTCCCCGGGCCACCCGGGACTGGCCGGCAAGCACGGCGCTGAGCCAGCCGGCCCGCACCGGAAAGGCGCGCGGCGGCCGGTAGCTGTCATCCAGCACCCACTCGCCCTCCGCCGCGCTGCTGATGCTGCGCCAGTAAAAGGCGCGCTCGGGCAGCCGGATCACGGACTCGGGACGGAAACGTGCCAGCGGTTCCACCATGGTCCTGGCGGCCCGGCGGACGGCAGGACTGCCATGCATCTCAAGCCAGGGGCTGTCGAGGACCAGCTGGGCGGCGCCGCCGGGATGCCGGCTGGCCCACAGCGCTGCGATCAGGCCGCCGGTGGAATGTCCCATCAGGGTCACCGGCGGAGCGGGCGCGTCCTTCGGGCCGAGCGATCCGATGATGCCGATCGCGGCCGTAATCTCGGCGTCGTAATCGGCGAGATCGGCCACGTAGCCGCCGTGCGTGCCGGGCCGCAGGCTCCGGCCGTGGTTGTGCATGTCAAGGGCGAAAAACCCGAAGCCCTGGCCGGTCCAGAACTCCGCGAGCTCCTCGTTGAAGAAGTAGTCGCTCCAGCCGTGCAGGAACAGCACCGCACGCCGCGGGGCCGGACCGGCCCCGGCCGACGGCAGGTGCCGGATCAGGGTGGCGGTGCGTTCGACGCCGTCCCGGCCGGCGGCCTGGAAGGTGCAGGCCGCGAAGTCGTCGCCCAGGATGTCCGTCTGCCATTGCATCTGCATCACAGACCCCGCTAGATGGCTGCCGCGGCGGCGCGGCCCGCGGAACGGCCGGAGAACAGGCACCCGCCCAGGAAGGTTCCTTCCAGGGCGCGGTAGCCGTGGATGCCGCCGCCGCCGAACCCGGCGGCCTCACCGGCGGCGTACAGCCCGGCTACCGGACTTCCCGCGCTGTCCAGAACCCGGGACTGCAGGTCGGTCCGGATCCCGCCCAGGCTCTTGCGGGTGAGGACGGAGAGCCGAACGGCCAGCAGCGGCCCGTGCCGGGGGTCCAGCATGGCGTGCGGGGGAGCCATCCGCATGATCTTGTCGGTGGTGAAACGGCGGGCGGCCCGGATCGCTGCGAGCTGCGGGTCCTTGCCCAGGCCGCTGGCGAACTGACGGTCCCGGGAGCGGACCAGCCGGTCCAGCTCCGCGGCATCGATGAGCGGTGAACCTGTGAGCTGGTTCATCCTGGCGGCAAGTTCGCGAGGGCTGCCGGCCTGCAGGAAGTCGACGCCCCGGTCCAGGAAGCGTTGCAGCGGGCTGTCACCGGAGGGTTTGAGCCGGGAGGCGAGCAGGCGGATGTCCTTGCCGGTCAGGTCGGGGTTCTGTTCTGAGCCCGAGAGCGCGAACTCTTTGAGCGCGATGGTTTTGTTCAGCACGAACCAGGAGTGGGAGTGCCCGGTGCCCAGGATGTGCCGCAGTGCGCCGAGCGAGTCGAAGCCCGGGAATAACGGCGCGGGGAGCATCCGGCCGGTGGCGTCGAGCCATAGCGCGGAGGGTCCGGGCAGGATCCGGATGCCGTGCCGGGGCCAGACGGGGGAGTGGTTGTGGATGCCTTCCGGGTAGTGCCACATCCGGTCCGCGTTGACCAGGTGGCCGCCGGCGCGGTCCACTGCGGCCAGGAATTCGCCGTCCACCGAGGCCGGCACCCCGCTGAGCATCGATTCCGGGGCGCTCCCGCCGGGCCACTGCCGCCGGACCGCCTCGTGGTTGCCGCCGATACCGCCGCTGGTCACGATGACGGTACCTGCCGTCGCCTCAAACGCCGCGGTAACGTTCCGGGAGGACCGTTCCCCGCGCGCGGCACCGCTGGGTTCCAGCACTTCGCCGTGCACCCCGCTAAGCCGGCCCGCCGTCGTCGTTAGTTCCGTGGCCCGGTGCCGGAAGTAAAACTTCACCCTCCCGGCGGCCTCGCCCTCGCGGAGTTTGGCGAGGAACGGCGCGACGAGAGCCGGGCCGGTGCCCCAGACGACGTGGAAGCGCGGCGCGGTGTTGCCGTGCCCGTCCGGGCCGTAGCCGCCGCGTTCGGCCCACTGCACGAGCGGAAACAGTTTCACGCCCAGGGAAGTCAGCCAGGCGCGTTTCTCACCCGCGGCGAAGTCCACATACGCCTCCGCCCACTGGCGGGGCAAGGCATCCTCTGGGCGGTCGAACGCGGCGGAGGAGAGCCAGTCGGCGAGGGCCAGTTCGGCGCTGTCCCGGACGCCGAGCCGGCGCTGCTCCGGGGTGTTGACCAGGAAGAGGCCGCCGAAGGACCAGTGGGCCTGGCCGCCGGCTGACGCGTGCGGCTCCTGGTCCAGGACCGCCACCGTCCGGCCGGCCGCATAGGCTTCTGCCGCGGCCACCAGCCCGGCGAGTCCTGCGCCGACCACGACGACATCAGCTTCGATCCGTGGTCCGGTTGCCGCCGCCGGGGCGCTGCTGTGAACTGCATCCTCGCTGGTCATGGCTTCATGCTAGCGCCCGGCGGCGAGTGCTCCGGCGAGTGCTGCGGCGAGGGATCCGGGTTCATGGACTGGAGGTGTTTTGGTTTGCGCGGCCGGAACCGGAAAACTAGGGGCATGCGCGTATATCCCACCTTCTTCCGGCTCGCCTTCTCGTGGATGGACGCCGAACGTGCCCACCGGATCGGCTTCCTGGGGATCCGGCTGGCCCACCGCTCCGGCGCCGGCCGGGTGCTGCAGCGGTTGACCGGCCCGGCCGCGTCGCTGCGGACCGAGGCGTTCGGGCTGACCTTCCCCTCGCCGTTCGGGCTCGCCGCCGGGTTCGACAAGGAGGGCCACGGCATCGAGGCGCTCACCGACCTGGGCTTCGGCCACATCGAGGTCGGCACCATCACCGGCCAGGCCCAGCCCGGCAACCCCGCGCCGCGGCTCTTCCGCCTCATCGAGGACCGTGCGGTGATCAACCGGATGGGTTTCAACAACGACGGCGCCGCGGCCGTCGCGCCGCGGCTCCGCGCCGCCCGAGCCTCGCTGCAGCGCCGGTTCCCCGGCGTCCGCCCGGTGATCGGCGTCAACATCGGCAAGAGCAAGGTGGTGGAACTCGAAGACGCCGTGGCGGACTACCTGGTGAGCGCCCGCAGCCTGGCCCCGGCCGCCGACTACCTGGTGGTCAACGTCAGTTCGCCGAACACCCCCGGGCTGCGCCTGCTGCAGGACGTCCAGACGCTGCGCCCGCTGCTGACCGCAGTGGGGGAGGCTGCGGACGCAGCGGCCGGGCGACACGTCCCGCTGCTGGTCAAAATCGCCCCGGACCTCAGCGACGAGGACATCGACGACGTCGCCCGGCTCGCCCTAGACCTGAAGCTGGACGGCATCATTGCCACCAACACCACGATCGGCCGCACCGGGCTGCGCTCCAGCCCGGACCAGGTAGCGGCGTGCGGAGCCGGCGGCCTGTCCGGCGCGCCGCTGCGGACGCGGTCGCTGGAAGTGCTGACCAGGCTCAAGGCGGCGACCGGCGGGGCATTGACCCTGGTCTCGGTCGGCGGGATCGAGTCCGGCCAGGACGTGCGGGAACGGCTGGAGGCCGGGGCCACCCTGGTGCAGGGCTACACCGCGTTCCTTTATGAGGGGCCGTTCTGGGCGGCGCGTATCAACCGCGAGCTGGCCAAACGCCCGCCCCGCCGCTAGCGCGCCAGGCAAAAAAGAACCCCCGGCAGTCGAGACTGCCGGGGGTTTGCGCGTGAAACTACGCGGTGGAACTGTGGGGGGCTAGGCCGGGAACTCGCCGCGCTTGACCTGGGGCTTGGGCAGGCGGAGGCGGCGGAACTGCAGGGAGCGCATGGAGCCGTACCAGACGGTACCCCGCTCCACCTCGCCGAACTTCTCCGCAAGACGCTTCTTGAGCTTCCGGGACAGGATGAAGACGTCCACGAACACGGCCAGGAACATCACCCAGAAACCGCCGAGGACGTAAATCATCTGTTCGCTGCTCGCCGGCACCAGCAGGGAGATGACCACAAAGACGAGGGCGCCGAACATCAGGTATTCACCAAGGCTGAAGCGGGCATCCACATAGTCGCGGGCGAAGCGCTTCTGCAGTCCCTTGTCCCGCAGCGGCAGGAACTTCTCATCCCCGGTGTCCATGGCCTGGCGCATCTTCAGGCGCTGATCCGCGACCGCCGTGCGCTCGGCTGCCTTGGAAGCCTTCCGGTCCTCCGGAACCAGCGGCCGCTTCCGGGCAGCCACCTGCGCGCTCCGCTTGGGCGTCGGGGCGCCCTTGCCGACGGCGGCGTTCCGGGCTGCCGTCTCGGCTACCTGCTGGTCAACGATGTCCTGCGCCGAGGGCGCTTCCTTTTTACGTCCAAACACCCCTACAGAATACCCTGCGGGGGCGGCCGGAACGCCCAGCCCGCGCCCGCCAGGCCACGCCGGCCCACGGCAGCGTGCCGCTGGCGTGGGCTGTTTGTGGTGATCCGGGACACGGGTAGTGTTTTGGCCATGACTTCATCACCCGCGGGGATCCCGCAGCCCTCAGCCGGCGGTACGAACCCCATTGACACTGCCGCCCTCCGCCAGGCCGTCACCGAAGCCTTCGACGCCACAGTCGAACAGTTAAAGGAACTGGTGGCCATCCCGGGCATCGCCTGGCCCAGCTTCGACCCGGCTCCGCTGAACGCCAGCGCCGAGGCCGTCGCCGGTCTGGTCCGCGCCAGCGGGTTCGAGGATGTCCGGATCCTGCGCTGCGACAAGGAAGACGGCACCGCCGGCGGGCCCGCCGTCGTCGCGCGCCGTCCTGCGGCGGCCGGTAAGCCGACCATCCTGCTGTACGCCCACCACGACGTCCAGCCCACCGGCGACCTCTCGCTGTGGGAGACCGAACCCTTCACCGCCGTTGAACGCGACGGCCGGCTGTACGGCCGGGGCGCCGCGGACGACAAGGCAGGCATCCTCGCCCACGTCGCGGCCTACACCGCTGTGAGCCGCGTTCTTGGGGATGACCTTGGCCTGGGCGTCACCTTCTTCTTCGAGGGCGAGGAGGAAGCGGGATCACCGACGTTCCGCGCCTTCCTGGAAGCCCACCAGGAGCTGCTGCGCTCCGACGTGATCGTCGTCGCCGACTCGTCCAACTGGAAGGTCGGCATCCCCGCCCTCACCACCAGCCTGCGCGGCCTGGTGGACGGCACCATCGAGGTCAAGGTCCTCGACCACGCCGTGCACTCGGGCATGTTCGGCGGCCCCGTCCTCGACGCCCCGACGCTGCTGTCGCGCCTGATCGCCACGCTGCACGACGACGAGGGCAGCGTGGCGGTCGAAGGGCTCGTCAGCCGCGACGACGCCACCGTCGACCTGACCGAGGAGGAGTACCGGGCCGACGCGTCCGTGCTCGACGGCGTTCGGCTCGCCGGCACGGGAAGCATCGCTTCGCGGATGTGGACCAAGCCGGCGCTCTCGATAATCGGCTTCGACGCACCCGCCGTCGACGTCGCTTCCAACACCCTGCTCCCGCGCGCCCGGGCCAAATTCAGTCTCCGGCTCGCCCCGGGCCAGGACCCGGCCGAGGCCATGGAAGCAGTCCGCCGGCACGTCGAACGCCACGCGCCCTTTGGCGCCCAGGTGGTGTTCACCCCGGGGGAGAGCGGCAACGCTTTCAGCACCGACACCAGTTCCGCGGCGGCGCGGACGATGATGTGGGCGCTTGGCGAGGCCTGGGGCGTGCCGGCAGTGGAGACCGGCATCGGCGGATCGATTCCCTTCATAGCCGACCTGACGGAGCTGTACCCGGACGTGCAGATCCTGGTCACCGGGGTGGAGGACCCCGACTCCCGGGCCCACAGTGCCAACGAGTCCCTGCACCTGGCTGACTTCCGCAACGCGATCATCGCCGAGGCGCTCCTGCTGGCCCGGCTGAACGCCGAGGGCCTGGCCTGACCGGAAGGCGCCGGCGCGGGGGAGCCGGCAACGGGAGCGCGGCGCCGCGTCGCGGGGAACATCCGGCGGATGCCGGCGGTTACCCAAGGAGTTAGAGCTACACGGCTGCTCGACGTAGCATGTAGCTATAGCCCGTACCGTATAAGTAGGGGCGGGTGCCGCGCAGGCGGTGCCGCCACCACCGTCGTAAGAAGGTAGGCCATGAGCACTACAACCAACGAAAACAGCGCCGACACCACCGTCCAGACGGACCAGGAGCTGGCCAGCCACGAGGTTCAGCTGACCGATGTCGCCGCCGGCAAAGTCCGCAGCCTGCTGGAACAGGAAGGCCGCACGGACCTCCGCCTCCGCGTTGCGGTGCAGCCGGGCGGTTGCTCCGGTCTGATCTACCAGCTGTACTTCGACGAGCGGCTGCTCGAAGGCGACGCCGTCCGGGACTACGACGGTGTTGAGGTCGTCGTCGACAAGATGAGCGTGCCGTACCTCAGCGGAGCAAGCATCGACTTCGAAGACACGATCTCGAAGCAGGGTTTCACCATCGACAACCCCAACGCCGGCGGCTCCTGCGCTTGCGGAGACTCCTTCCACTAAGGTCTAAGGCCGGGCATTTTGCCCGGCCTTAGTGCCGTCCGGGGCAGGGCTGACCGGACCCGTTAAATTGGCCACGGGCCACGGCGCGGACATGTGGGCGAAAACTCCCGGGGAGCGGTAAGCTCTACACCGAGTAGTAAAACTTTTAGTGTGCCCGGACCGCCAGCGGCGGCCGGGTGGCAGCAACAAGTAGGAAGGCCCGTCTGTGAGTTCGCAGAACCAAACCGGCAGCCGACGCAAACAGATCACTACGATCACCGGCTTGGCACTAGCCGGCGCGTTGGCTTTGACTGGATGTTCACCAGAGGTGCAGAAAGGGTGGATGCCGACGGAACGCGGCACCACCAACCACACCGACCGCATCATGGACCTCTGGGTCAACTCATGGATTGCCGCGCTGGCTGTCGGCATCATTACCTGGGGTCTGATGATCTGGTGCATCGTCGCCTACCGGCGTCGCAAGAACACCAAGGGGTTCCCGGCGCAGACCAGCTACAACCTGCCGCTTGAGGTCTTTTACCTCGCGATCCCGCTGTTCATGGTCCTGGTGTTCTTCTACTTCACCGACAACGACCAGCAGGCGATCGACAACCGCAGCCAGCCGGCCGACGTCGTCGTTGACGTCCGCGGCAAGCAGTGGGCCTGGGACTTCAACTACAAGCAGGGTGACGTGATCAGCGCCGACGTCCACGAAGCCGGCGTGCAGGCGCACCTCACCGGCAACAGCGTGGACAAGGAAAAGCTGCCCACGCTCTACCTGCCGGTCAACAAGTCGGTTGACCTCGAGCTGAACGCCCGCGACGTCATCCACTCCTTCTGGGTTCCCGCCTTCCTGCAGAAGCGCGACATGATCCCGGGCAAGACCAACTACATCAGGTTCACCCCCACCAAAGAGGGCACCTACGACGGCAAGTGCGCCGAATTCTGCGGCGAGTACCACTCCGAAATGCTGTTCCGCGTCAAGGTTGTCTCCGAGTCTGACTTCAAGGCTCACATGGACCAGCTGCGCCAGAGCGGCAACACCGGACTGCTCGGCGAAGAGTACGACCGCCTCCCGGCCAAGACCGAGAACAAGTAAGGGGAGCGCGAAGTGGCAACGACCTACTCTCAGCCCTCCGGGATCCTTGAGGCTCCCGTAGTACCAAAATCCAAGGGACGCATCGTCGTCAACTGGATCACCTCCACCGACCACAAGACCATCGGGTACATGTACCTGATCGCGTCCTTCGTGTTCTTCTGCTTCGGCGGCGTCATGGCGCTGCTGATCCGCGCCGAGCTGTTCGAGCCCGGCATGCAGATCCTGCAGACCAAAGAGCAGTACAACCAGCTCTTCACCATGCACGGCACCGTCATGCTGCTGATGTTCGCGACGCCGCTCTTCGCCGGCTTCGCCAACGTCATCATGCCGCTGCAGATCGGTGCCCCCGACGTCGCCTTCCCGCGGTTGAACGCGCTGGCCTTCTGGTTCTTCCTGTTCGGCTCCACGATCGCCGTCTCCGGCTTCATCACCCCGCAGGGCGCCGCCTCGTTCGGCTGGTTCGCTTACGCGCCGCTGTCCAACACGACCTTCACCCCCGGCGTCGGTGGTGACCTCTGGGTCTTCGGCCTGGCGCTTTCCGGCTTCGGCACCATCCTCGGCGCGGTCAACTTCATCACCACCGTTATCTGCATGCGCGCCCCGGGCATGACGATGTGGCGCATGCCGATCTTCACCTGGAACATCCTGGTCACCGCCATCCTGGTGCTCATGGCGTTCCCGCCGCTGGCTGCCGCCCTGTTCGCTCTCGGAGCGGACCGCAAGTTCGGCGCCCACATCTTCGACCCGGAAAACGGCGGAGCCGTCCTCTGGCAGCACCTGTTCTGGTTCTTCGGCCACCCCGAGGTGTACATCATCGCGCTGCCGTTCTTCGGCATCGTCTCCGAAATCTTCCCGGTCTTCAGCCGCAAGCCGATCTTCGGTTACAAGGGCCTGGTCTACGCAACGATCTCCATCGCCGCGTTGTCGGTGACTGTGTGGGCCCACCACATGTACGTCACCGGCTCGGTCCTGCTGCCGTTCTTCTCCTTCATGACGATGCTGATCGCCGTACCCACCGGCGTGAAGTTCTTCAACTGGATCGGCACCATGTGGCGGGGGTCGCTTACCTTTGAGACCCCCATGCTGTGGAGCATCGGCTTCCTGGCAACCTTCCTCTTCGGCGGCCTGACCGGCATCATTCTGGCCTCGCCCCCGCTGGACTTCCATGTTTCGGACACCTACTTCGTGGTGGCGCACTTCCACTACGTGGTGTTTGGCACCGTCGTGTTCGCCATGTTCGCGGGCTTCTACTTCTGGTGGCCGAAGTTCACCGGCAAGATGCTCAACGAACGCCTCGGCAAGATCCACTTCTGGATGCTCTTCCTGGGCTTCCACGGCACCTTCCTGATCCAGCACTGGCTCGGCGTCCTGGGTATGCCGCGCCGCTACGCGGACTACATGCCGGAGGACAACTTCACCTGGATGAACCAGTTCTCCACCTACGCGTCCTTCCTCCTGGGCGCTTCGCTGATCCCGTTCTTCTGGAACGTCTACATCACCTGGCGCAGCAACCAGAAGGTTCTGGTCGACGACCCGTGGGGCTTCGGCGCCTCGCTGGAATGGGCCACCTCGTGCCCGCCGCCGCGGCACAACTTCACGTCGCTGCCGCGGATCCGGTCCGAGCGTCCCGCCCTGGACCTGCACCACCCGGAGCTCTCCCAGCGTGAGACCATCGACTCCCCGGCGCCGGCAGCTGCGGCGCTTGGCAACGCCGACCAGAAGGACACCGCACAGTGAAGATCGAATCACGCATTTTTGGACTCGGAGTATTCTTCTTCGTCCCCGTCTCCGTGATTTACGGGTTCCTCACCGGCTGGTCCGAGTGGGTCGGCATCCTCGGCGTTCTGCTGCTCGGGGGCCTGGCCGGCATGATCGGCGCGTACCTCGGGTTCACCGGCAAGCGTGTAGGTCTGCGCCCCGAGGACCGTACCGATGCTGAGATCCACGAAGGTGCCGGCGAGCAGGGCCACTTCAGCCCCTGGAGCTGGTGGCCGCTGGTTCTGGGCCTGGCCTGCGCCGGAGGCTTCCTCGGCCTCGCCGTGGGCTTCTGGATCACGTTCATCGCCGGCGGCCTGGCCATCGTGGCGCTGATCGGCTGGGTTTACGAATACAGCCGCGGTGACCACGCGCACTAGCGCCGGTTCCTGACGACGACGGCGGGCCCCACCGAAAAGGTGGGGCCCGCCGTCGTTCTGCTGCTTAACTGCCCTGCGACTCCAGCAGGGCACAAAGCTCCCCGAGGGCCCGTTCCGCGTCCCCGGCGCTGGTGCCCGGCGGGAGCCGGTCTGTGCGGACCTCAAGCCGGACTTCGCAGCCGCAGCCGAAGTCCGCACTCATCACCTCAAGCAGCGACCGGGCGTCCACAGCCGGTCCGCCGTCCTTGCTGATGGTGACCGGAAGACCGGTGTCCGTCACGGCGCGGACGAAGACCGCGGCCGGACGGGCGTGCAGTCCGATGGAGGCCTGGACGACGGCCGTTCGTGCTGGCAAAGGTGGCTCCTCTGGGTGGTGGCTGTTTCGTTTCAGCCTAGCCGGGGGAGCGGCCGCGATCGAAACCGTGGTTGGTCTAGACCTGTCGGGAAGGTGACCTACGCTTAAGGCATGCACGTTTCCAACAGGGGCCTTCGTGGGTTCTAACGCCGCGACGATGGCCGGCGAGATTGACCGGCACAGCGGGGTCCCCATCTACGTCCAGCTGCGGGAGATTCTCCGCGCCCACATCACCAGCTCCTGCCCGCCCGGTTCAGCGTTGCCGTCGGAGCGGGACCTCTCCGAGCGCTTTGGCCTGGCCCGGATGACGGTGCGCCAGGCCATCGACGCCTTGGTCGGCGAAGAGGTGATCGAACGGGTCGTTGGACTGGGCACCTTCGTCCGCAAACCGAAACTGGACCTGCAGGTCAAACTCACCTCCTACAGCGAGGAGATGCAGCGCCGTGGCATGGTCCCGGCGGCCAAGGTGCTCAGCTTCGAGCAAATCAACGCCAGCGCGTTCCTGGCCCGGGAGCTGCAGCTCGAGGAAGGCACGCCGCTGGTGCGGTTCCGGCGGCTCCTGCTCGCCGACAACGAGCCCATGAGCGTTGACGAGAACTTCATTCCCGCGCACCGCGCCCCGGGACTGCTCGACGGGGAGCCTCCGACGTCGCTCTACAACGTCCTGAGCGAGCGGTACGGCCTCGTGATGGAGTGGGGCGAGGACATGATTGAGGCGACGGCTGCGTCACCGTCCACGGCCCGCCTGCTCAATGTTGAGGTGGGGTCCCCGCTGTTAAAGATCCAGCGGCATGCGTTTGTGGCCAGGGCGATGGTCGACTACTCGGTTTCCTACTACCGAGCCGACCGGTACAAGCTCTGGGTGCCCCTGCAGCGGCCCGGCGTCCGTCCCACCCGGAACTACGCCACTGGCTACCGCCCGTGACCGCCTGGGGCTGAGCCGCAGCCTGTCTAGGTGGCCGCCAGGCAAGCAGCAGTTCGGTCTAGGTAGTAGGTCGGGCTAGGCAGTAATCCCGGAAACGCTCCGGCGGGCCGCCGGGCGTGCTGCCGGGCGGGACCCCGCGTTTGGGGGAGAGTACAGAAAAGGCCCGGTCCAAAGGGACCGGGCCTTTTCTGCTCACTGGAGCCGGAGGCTAGTGGCTGAGCGTTTTCTGCCCTGCCGCTGCTTCAACCGCCTCGTGCTCGCCGTGGTGGCTGTGGGCCGCCGCGAGCTCGGCCGGGGTCGCCGGGGCGACGCGGTCCTCGAAGAACCAGCGGGAAAGGCGCGCACGGCGCTTTTCCTTGCGGTCCACGACACCGCGGAGGTTCGGCTGTGCTGGCAGCGGCGTCGGGGATTCGAAGCCCACCAGCTTGTAACGCTTGTACTCGTCCAGCGGGGCGTGAACCTCGATGAACTCACCGTGCGGCAGGCGCACAATACGGCCGGTCTCGCGGCCGTGGAGGGCAATCTCGCGGTCCTTGCGCTGCAGGGCGAGTGCGACGCGCTTAGTGACGATGAACGCGATGACCGGGCCAATAAAGAACAGGGCCCGGAGCCAGTACGTGACGTCATTGAGGGACACGTGGAAGTGCGTGGCGATGAGGTCGGAACCTGCCGCCGCCCACATGACGCAGTACCAGACAAACCCTGCCATGCCGATCGCGGTGCGCGTCGGTGCGTTGCGGGGCCGGTCCAGGACGTGGTGCTCGCGGTCGTCCTTCGTGATCCAGCGTTCAATCCACGGGTAGGCGAACATCACGGTGAACAGGATGCCTGCGGGGACCAGGGCCGGCAGCAGCACGTTGAAGGTGAAGACATGTCCGAACCAGACCTGCTCCACGTGCCAGTTGCCCAGGGTGCCGGGCATCAGGCGCAGCGCGCCGTCGACAAAGCCGATGTACCAGTCAGGCTGGGTGCCGGCCGAGACGGGGGAGGGGTCGTACGGCCCGTAGTTCCAGATCGGGTTGATGGTGAAGAAACCGGCCATCAGCGCGATGACACCGAACACGATGAAGAAGAAGCCGCCGGCCTTAGCCGCGTAGACCGGGCCGAGCGGGTAGCCGACGACGTTGCCGTCATTGCGTCCCGGGCCGGGGTACTGGGTGTGCTTGTGCACGACCACCATGAACAGGTGGATGGCGATCATCAGCAGGATGAGCGCCGGAACCAGCAGGATGTGAAGCATGTACAGCCGGCCGATAATGGCGGTGCCGGGGAACTCCCCGCCGAACAGGAAGAACGAGATGTAGGTGCCGATCACCGGGATGGACTTGATCACGCCGTCGATAATGCGCAGGCCGTTGCCGGAGAGCAGGTCATCGGGGAGCGAGTAGCCGGTGAAGCCGGCGGCCATGGCCAGGATGAGCAGCACGCTGCCCACCACCCAGTTCATTTCGCGTGGCTTGCGGAACGCGCCGGTGAAGAACACGCGGAGCATGTGCACGGCGATCGAGGCGACGAAGAGCAGCGCCGACCAGTGGTGCACCTGGCGCATAAAGAGCCCGCCGCGGACGTCGAAGGAGATGTTCAGCGACGAGTTATACGCCACCGACATTTCGACGTTCTTGAGCGGCAGGTACGAACCCGCGTAGTGGGTTTCCGCCATGGACGGGTCGAAGAAGAACGTGAGGAAGGTGCCCGAGAGCAGCAGGATCACGAAGGAGTACAGCGCCACTTCACCGAACATGAAGGACCAGTGGTCGGGGAAGACCTTCCGGCCGAATTCACGCAGGATCCCTGATCCGCCGACGCGCTGGTCAACGAAATCGGTAATGCGGCCGCCCTTGGTCTTGGCGACAAAGGTGGGGGTGTCAGCTGTTGATGTTGCGCTCATGCTCAGCACGCTCCCAGTAGCTAGGTCCAACAGGTTCTTTGAAGTCGCTCGTGGCGTAGAGGTAACCCTCGTCGTCCACGGCGATGGGCAGCTGCGGGAGCGGCCGGCTGGCCGGGCCAAAGATAACCTTGCATTCCTGGGTCAGGTCGAAGGTTGACTGGTGGCACGGGCAGAGCAGGTGGTGGGTCTGCTGCTCGTACAGGGCAACAGGGCAACCAACGTGGGTGCAGATCTTGGAGTAGGCAACGATGCCGTTGTAGCTCCAGTCCTCACGGCCCGGGGAGGGCTTGAGGGATTCCGGGTTCAGGCGCATGAGCAGAACAACGGCCTTGGCCTTTTCGTTCAGCTTGCCTTCCTCCAGCTCGTTGAGGCCTTCCGGAATAACGTGGAAGGCCGACCCGGTGGTGACGTCCGAAGCCTTGATGGGGGTGCCATCAGGGTCACGGGTGAGGCGCTTGGTCTTGCCGTCGACCGGGGCCCACATCGTGTGTGCCAGCGCCTTGTCCGGGCGGGGTCCCAGGTCACCGAAAATGGCCAGGGCCGGGAGCGGCGCCAGAGCGACAGCGCCGAGCAGGCTGTTGCGGATCAGCGGGCGGCGCTTGATGCCGGTCTCCTCGACGATGTCGTCGACGATGCGGACAGCGGCCCGGCGGTCTTCCTCGGTGCGGATCGCGTGGCGTTCCTCCGACACTTCGTGGTCGGGCATAAGGGCCTTGGCCCAGTGCACGATGCCGGTACCGATGCCGAGCATGGCGAAGGCGGTGCCGATGCCGAGCAGCATGTTCTGCAGCCGGATCGTCGAGATCGCGGAGTCATGGCCAAGATCGATGGCGAAGTACGCCACCAGGAATATCAGGGTGCCAACGACAGAGACGCCGAACAGAAGGGCCACCTGCCGTTCCGCTCGCTTTGCGGCCCTCGGGTCCGTGTCGGCCAGGCGCAAACGATGCGGGGGAATTCCAGGATCCTGGAACTTCTCCACCTCATTCTGACCAGCCGTAGCTACGGTGCCCGAGTGGTTCGGACTGCCGTCACTATGGTTGCCCATAATTCGCCTCATCCTTCTCTCGTCTCGACCTGTGTCGAGTTAGTTTTTCAATTCAAACTGCTGACGGATCAGCAGAAAATTCTTACAGGTGCCGCGGGGGCGCCTAGGACGTCCGCGAAGTCAGCCAGATGGTGAAGGCGATGATGACGCCCAGTCCAGCGATCCAGACAAACAGGCCTTCGGAAACCGGGCCGAGGGCACCGAGGTCGTTGCCGCCCGGGGAGCCGTTGCTTTCGATCGTCTTCAGGAAGGTGATGATGTCGCGCTTGCCCTCGGGGGAAACGTTGGCGTCGGAGAAGACCGGCATGTTCTGCGGACCGGTGACCATGGCTTCGTAGATGTGCTTGCCCGAAACGTCGGCGAGAGCCGGTGCGAACTTGCCCCGGGTCAGTGCGCCGCCGGCGGCAGCAGCGTTGTGGCACATGGCGCAGTTGGTGCGGAACAGCTCGCCGCCCTTTGCGGCGTCGCCCTTCTCGTCGAGCACACCTGCTTCGGGAATGGACGGGCCGGGGCCGAGCGAGGCAACGTATGCCGACAGCTGGTGGGTCTGCTCATCGTTGAACTGGACGGGCTTCTTGTATGCCTGCGGGCCGTTCGCCTGCATGGGCATGCGGCCGGTGCCAACCTGGAAGTCAACAGCGGCAGCGCCGACGCCCACGAGGGACGGTCCGGACGCCGATCCGCTGGCACCCATGCCGTGGCAGGTGGCGCAGTTGGCGGCGAACAACTTGCCGCCTTCTTCTGCGTCGCTTGCGCTGAAGCTCGTGGTGTCGGCCTTGGCCTGGTTGACGGTGGTGGCGACGGCGTACAGCCCACCAGTGATGAGGAGGCCCATCAGCAACAGTGCAACTGCTGCCAGTGGGTGACGTCGCTTCTGCGAGAGTGCCTTCACGTGGTGGTTCCTTTATTCGATCCTGCGTTGGCTCGGAGAGCCGCTTCTTGGAATTCTATCCCTTGTAGAAACAGAGACAAGTGGGGCTACTTGAGGACGTAGATGACCAGGAAGAGGCCGATCCACACCACGTCCACGAAGTGCCAGTAGTACGAAGTGACAATCGCGGAGGTTGCTTCAAAGTGTCCGAACTTCTTCGCTGCGAAGGAGCGTCCGATGATGAGCAGGAAGGCAACCAGGCCGCCGATGACATGCAGGCCGTGGAACCCGGTGGTCATGTAGAAGGCCGACCCGTAGGCGTTGGAGGAAAGCGAGACGTGCTCGGAGACGAGCATGGCGTACTCGGTCGCCTGGCCGGCCACGAAGAACGCACCCATGATGAATGTGAGTGTGAACCACTCGTTCATTCCCCAGCGGGTGATGCTCAGGGGACCGCCAAGCCGGCGCGGCTGGAGCCGTTCGGCGGCGAAGACGCCCATCTGGCAAGTAAAGGAACTGGCCACGAGGACGATCGTGTTAACGAGCGCAAAGGGGAAGTTGAGCTTGGCTGTCTCTTCGGCCCACATCTGTCCGGAAGTCGAACGGAGCGTGAAGTACATGGCAAAGAGACCGGCGAAGAACATCAACTCACTGGACAGCCAGACGACGGTTCCAACGGAAACCATATTCGGGCGATTCAGCGTCGGGTGCGCCGGGGTACTGGGGGCATGGGTCGCAGATGTCACATAGACATTATGTCTGCAAAAGTCGGTCCTGCCCAACGCAAACCGCCTTTTAGGAGGACTTTTTCTACAAAGACGCGAAATCGCGCGGAAAAGTTCCCGGGCCCCTTCGCATTGGGCATTGCAGCCACCGGCTCGATAGCATCGGATCGTGACTTCTCAGGCATCCTTCCCGGCGGCAGGCAAGACCTGGCCGCGCCTTATTGGCGCTCTCATCGCCGGCGTTGACCTCAGCTCCGCCGACACCGGGTGGGCGATGGCTTCGATTATGTCCGGTGAAGCCACCCCGGCACAGGTGGCCGGCTTCCTCGTGGCGCTGCGCGCCAAGGGGGAAACGGTTGCCGAGCTCACGGGTCTGGTCGAAGCGATGATCAACTCCGCCAACCCGCTCGAGATCGCCGGGGAGAAGCTGGACATCGTCGGTACCGGCGGGGACCAGCTCAACACCGTGAACATCTCCACCATGGCCGCGCTTGTTTCCGCCGGCGCCGGCGCGAAGGTCGTCAAGCACGGCGGCCGGGCTGCGTCATCGACGTCGGGCTCGGCCGATGTCCTGGAGGCCCTCGGTGTGCGGCTGGACCTGCCGATTCCGCGCGTCGCCCGCAATGCCGAAGAAGCCGGCATCACGTTCTGCTTTGCCCAGGTCTTTCACCCCTCGATGCGGTACGCCGCCGTGGCGCGCCGCGAACTTGGCGTCCCCACCGCGTTTAACTTCCTGGGTCCGATGACGAACCCCGCCCATGTGCAGGCATCTGCCGTCGGCGTGGCGAATGAACGCATGGCGCCGCTGGTTGCCGGCGTACTCGCCCAACGCGGCAGCCGGGGCCTGGTCTTCCGAGGAAACGACGGGCTCGATGAACTCACCACCACGGGCCCCTCCCGGATTTGGGAGATCCGCGGCGGGCAGGTGACGGAGGAAACCTTCGACCCGCGCGAGCTGGGCATCCGGCAGGCCACGGTGGCTGAGCTGCGTGGAGGCGACGCCGCGGCCAACGCCGCCGTCGTGCGTTCGGTGCTGGCCGGAGAGCCAAGTCCCGCCCGTGACGCCGCGCTGCTCAACGCCGCCGCCGGCCTGGTTTCCTTTGACCTTGACGCAACGGGCCCGTTGACGGAGCGGATGGCGGCCGCCATGAAGCGGGCGGAAGAATCCGTCGGATCCGGTGCTGCTGCTGCGGTCTTGGACCGCTGGGTCGCGCTGTCTCGCGACTAGGATTCCGTTACTGCTCGAAGCCCAGCGCGAAGGCCGCATCGAGGTCGTGCTGGGAGTAAGCCCGGAACGCGATGTGGGTGGTGGTGTGCACCACGGCGGGGACCTTGGAAAGCTTGTCCGCGATGACGTCAGCGAGATCCTCGTGCTTGGCCACGCGTGCGATGGCGATGAGGTCCCACTCTCCGGTCACGGAGTAAACCTCGCTGATGCCGGGGATCGCGGAGATTTTTTCTGCCGTTTCCGGGATGGCCGAAGCGTCTGTCTTGATCAGGACGAAAGCGGTGATCACGTGGGGACCTTTCGGATCTGTTGCGCCGTTGCCGGCACCCTGTTCGGCCCTGGAAGGGATGGTGCCGTCTGCTTGCAAGCCTAGTGCATCAGGCACGGCGGCGGCGGGTGCGCAGCCGCTGCACTGCCAGGGCGAGGAGGCGCCAGCCGAGGAGGAAAGCCCCGACGGCAAGCAGGGCAACAATCACGAACGGCAGGACGACAACCTGCCCGGTGAAAGCGCGCAGCAGCATGCCGAGCGCCACTGTTCCAATCCAGACCGCGACGCCGGCCGGCCACAAAGCAAGCGGGCCACGCCATAGCCGCAGGGCGAGCCAGGAGACGGCGGCGCCGGCCAAGAACGGCCACGCAGTGGACAGCACCCCGGTGATGATGTCGCCGCGCTGGTGGGCATCCCGGCCGATCGCGGCAAAGAGCAGGATCAGCCCCGTATCGGCGGCGGCCGCCAGGATGACTGTTTGCGGCGCCGACGTGCGGGGCGTTGCGGTGGCGGTGATAGGCATGAATCCAGTTTAACCGTGGCGTTCGGCTGCCTGCGCGGTCTAGGATGTCGCCGATGCCGCCGACAGGAGGAGACCGTCATGACCACGCTGAGCAGCCGTCCCGCCACCGCGTTGATGGTGATCGACGTGCAGAACGGCGTCGTGCAGGGAGCGCACCGGCGTGAGGAGGTCATCGCCAACATCGCGGCCCTGGTTGACAAGGCACGGCAGGCAGGCGTTCCGGTGATCTGGATCCAGCATTCCGACGGGCAGCTGGAACGGGGGAGCGAGGCGTGGAAATACGTCCCGGAGCTTCCCCGGCGGGAATCGGAACCGCTGGTGCACAAGTCCTACGGTGATTCCTTCGAGGCGACCGAGCTTGAGGACGTGCTGGCCGCAGCCGGTGTGGGGCGCCTGCTGGTGGCGGGTGCGCAAACGGACGAGTGCATCCGGTCCACCATTCACGGCGCGTTCGTCCGCGGCTACGATGTGACCCTCGTCGCTGACACCCACACCACCGAGGACCAGTCTGCCTGGGGCGCGCCGCCGCCCGAGCTCGTCATCGCGCACACCAACCTTTACTGGCAGTCCCAGTCGGCGCCCGGCCGGACGGCGGGGGTCGTGCCGGCGGACGAGGTAACGTTCGACGGCGGAGAGGCGGCGGCCGGAGTGCCGACGGACGTCCGACCCGCGGGGGAGCGGTTCACGGAGTGAGCATTTCGCCGCTGCTCGCGAGACGCTCGGCGATATCCCGGAGCTTGACGTTGGACCTGGTGCTGGCCCGGCTGAGGAGGATGAAGGCCTGCTCTGCAGTGATCTTGTACCGCTCCATCAGGATGCCTTCCGCCTGACCGATCGTCTGGCGGGCTATCAGTGCCTCGCCGAGCTGACTGATCTTCTTCGTGTCCGCGAAAGCCACCGCGGCGTGGGCAGCGACCAGCAATCCGACCTGCTCGGACTCTGCGTCGAACGCGTTCGGGCCGCTCCCGTAAAGATTCAGTGCGCCCATCCGGTCACCGGCGACGAACAACTGGATGGAGAGCATGCTGCGGGCACCAAGTTCCAACGCGCCGGGGGAGAAGTTCGGCCACCGTTCCTCGCTGCTGAGATCCGGAACGCGGACCAACCGGTGCTCGTAGGCGGCATCGAGGCAGGGGCCTTGCCCGGAGGAATTCTGCAGCGCATCAACGAGCCGCGGCAATTCTCCCGAGGCGACCTCGGAGTCGATCTTCTTTCGGCCGGTAATCAGGCTGATGGAGGCGTGGGCGGTTCCGGGTATCAGGCTAAGCGCGGCATCGACAATCCCGGAGAGGACGGAGTTGACGTCTTCTTCCTGCTGCAGTTCCCTAGCGAGATCCCCAAGCTGGGCGGCCAGCTCAGCACTGATCGGGTTTGGGGCGGTCCCGCTGCTGCTAAGCACCGCTGATGGGTCCGGCACCATGAGTGGCCTCCGCTGCTCTTAGGATGTCTCATTCTACGGCGATCCCGCACGTTTATGCAGCGCGGATATGGCCCCCCCAACCGTTCCGGGCCACATCCGCGCTGCAAGCTTTAAGGGACGGCCGGGGCCAGGTTCCAGGAGTTGAGGCGGTAGCGGAGTCCGGCGGGATCAGAGCTGACGTCACGCCGCGTGCCCCGGCCGCGGGGGACTGGGCGCTTAGCAAGACTCATGCTGCGAACCTCGTCCGCCGTTCGGACCGGCGCGAGTCCCGCCGCCTGTCGGGCAAGGGGAGAATGAGGGCGCCGGCGACTCGAAGGTCTTCAAAGGCGTCCCCGGACGCAGCCGACACGTGGCCCGGGTCCACGTGAACCGCAAATCCCGGCAGCGTGCGCTCGGCGCGGTGCACTACCGCGAGGAGGCCACGCACATTCTCGTGAGTTAGTGTGCCGGCGGGTCGGATGGCGACGGACCTGCTGTCCAGGTCAACGGCAACTGTGACGGTGAGTTTGGCGCTCATGGAAATTCCTCCGGAAAAAATTCCGTAAGGCCGCGCCCTGACCTTCTTAAAGCATACGTCAGGTCCGGTTTATATGTGATATTCATTACGTCCTAACCTCAGGACGGCCATGGATCCGTGCCCACCCGCCGGAGGGCCCGCCAGTTGAACCAAGAAGCGGAGATGTGATGGCTAATGGAGGAAACCGGGGTCCGGCCCGGGGTGATGGCCGCGTCGCCCGCTGGATGGAGGCGCTGAGGTCGCAATTGTGGCCCCTTCCTGTGGCGGCCGTGGTCGCGGCCGTCGCCGTCGGGACGGCGCTGCCTGCTCTCGACGCTGCCGTTGACGATCAGGTGCCGGACACTTTCGCCGTCCTTCTTTTCACCGGTGGCCCGGAGGCGGCCAGGGCAGTCCTCCAGGCGATCTCCGGGTCGTTGATCACCGTGACTTCCCTGACGTTCTCCCTCACTGTGGTAACCCTGCAACTGGCCAGCAGCCAGTTCTCGCCGCGTTTGCTCCGGACCTTCTCCTCCGACCGATTTGTGCACGCCACGCTGGCCCTCTTTCTGGCGGCATTCGCCTTCGCGTTGACGGTTCTGCGGAGTGTCCGTGCCGAGAGTGCTGGCGGCACGCAGTTTGTTCCCGCGATCTCCGTGACGGTTGCGTTCGCGCTGGCGATGGCCAGCGTGATCGGGCTGGTCCTCTTCCTCGCTCACCTCACCCGCGAGATCCGGGTGGAAACCATGATGCGCCTGGTCAACCAGGAAACCCAGCAAACCATGGAGCGGGTTTTCCCGCTCGACCGGCCGGTTCGCGCACCGCTGCCGCCGCCGGGACCCGGTGCGTTTCGGATCAGGTCTGCCCGCTCCGGGTTCCTTACCTCGCTGGATCGGGCGTCGCTGCTGGACGCGGCGGTCACAGCCCGGATGGTCGTGCGGCTGGACTACGGGCCGGGCAGTTCACTGGTCAGGGGAGTGCCGTTCGCGACGGCATGGCCGGATGCACCTGGAACAGCCGTGCGGCCGGATGACCGGGAAAAGCTGGGGGAGGCTGTCGCTGCCTCAATCGTGACCGGGTTTGAACGCACCAATGTCCAGGACGTCGGCTTTGGTTTCCGTCAGCTGGTGGACGTGGCGGTACGTGCGCTCTCGCCGGGCATTAACGACCCGACCACCGCGGTTCATGTCATTGGACACCTCTCCGTGCTTCTCTGCTCGCTGGTTGAAAGAGACCCTGGGCCGGAACTCCTGACCGACGACGACGGCAGGGTCAGGGCGGTTATCGCGTTCCCTGGGTTCGAGGAGCTTCTGGACGCAGCTGTGGACCAGCCGACGCACTACGGGATGGCGGATGCGGCAGTAGCTGCGCGTCTTCTTACTTTGCTCCAGGAAATCAGTTGGTGCGACCAGTCCGGTCGGTACCGCGGCGCAATCCTGGAGCACCGTGAACGAATGTGTGCGGCGATACGGGCCGGTGACTATTTCCCGGCGGAACGTCGGCGGCTTCTGAAACTGGCTGAGGCGGTTGGATCCATCCAGGCCGGGAACTGATGTTCTCGGAAAGCCATTTCAGCCGGCTTCCCGACGTAGCGAAGGTAAATTATGGCGACGGACAAGCCAAGCAGGACGACCACCCCGGTGCGCACTCCGAGGCACTTCAGCCTGGAAAATGAGCACTCGGCCACCTTGGGCAGCCAGCTGGTCCTCTACCTGGTGTCGCTGGTGTTGGCTCTGGGCGGCGCGGCCTCGTTCTTCATAACCCTCGGCAGCGTGCTGCACGACGAGGGGATCGCCGGACTGGATGAACCGCTGGGGGACTGGTTCGTAGGCCATCGCACCGTCTGGCTTACCGCC
Source organism: Arthrobacter sp. B3I4 (assembly GCF_030816855.1). Taxonomy (NCBI): domain Bacteria; kingdom Bacillati; phylum Actinomycetota; class Actinomycetes; order Micrococcales; family Micrococcaceae; genus Arthrobacter; species Arthrobacter sp. B3I4. The sequence goes on from NZ_JAUSYK010000001.1 coordinate 2,515,874, forward strand.
GTCATGACCGTGTTGGCCAGGCTGTTCGGCCCGGTGGCAATGCCGGTGATCGTCCTGGTCGTTACCGCCGGGTGGAGCCTGCTGACCCGCCGGCTGTGGCGTCCGCTGCTGCTTGCCGGAGCGATGATCAGCGGTGTGATTCTCACCGAGATCGCCGCCCACCTGGTGGGCCGTTCGCGTCCCGCGTCGTCGCTCATGATGCTTGGTCCCGACGGCACGTCGTCTTTTCCCTCCGGCCATGTGGTGGGTACTGCGAATTTCCTTTTGGTCGGGGCGTACCTCGTGGCGTCCCGCTTTTCCAAAGCCTGGGCATCAATCGTTGCCTTTGGTGCTGCTTTGGCGGTTATCGTGGCGGAGGCGGCGAGCCGCTTGTACCTGGGGTACCACTGGTTCACCGACACAGTAGGTTCAGTGTGTTTATCGCTGGTCCTGCTTGCGGTCGTCATCTTCCTGGACGTCAGCCGTGCCCGGGTCCCAACCAGGCCGGGCGCCCGCGGGTGAAGCGCTGGGAGCTGCCTTTGCCAGACCGGGAGCAGGGGGGTGAATGTAGGGTCTGGCTTCGGCGGGCCGCCCATTGTGTCTGGGCCCCTGCATCCCGGGTGAATTACTTCTACTTTACATAATGTTGATTATCGGCGTTCAGGCGGTGCGGGTTGGAGTACCTGCATCACGCCCGATATGACGATGCAAAACCTCGGATCGACGCCGTGATCAACGATCACAGCGCAGCCAGTCCGGCCGCCGGTCCTAGAGCCGTCGTCGTGCCAGCGGCCTGTCGCCGCCGCGGCGCAGCGTCAGCATCACAAGACCCGCAGCCAACAGACAGCATGCTAAGAAGATGGATGTGGCCAGGAAGCTCCCGTGCGTCACGTCCTGCAGGTACCCGCCGACATACGGACCGACGAATCCGCCCAGGTTGCCCACCGCATTGATCAGCCCCATGGCGGTGCCGGCGACGGCCACCGGCATGGCACGGGACGCAGACGCCCAGAAAGGTCCGTCGTAGGCCAGGGCGCCAGCGACGGCGATGCTGATGAGGGTGACCGCAAGGAACGGGAAGTTGTCCCCCGTCGCCACGGAAATCACGAGGGCCACGGCGCCGACTGCCATCGACAGGAGCACGTGCGTGGAATAACGGCCGGAGCGGTCGGCCGCCTTCGCGTTGTACCAAAGGCCGAACATCGCCAGAACGTACGGAATGGCAGTGATCAGCCCCACCTCGACGGACGAACCGGACGTGATCGTCTTGATCACGTGGGGCAGCCAGATGTTGATCCCGTAGAAGCCGATCTGGATGAGGAAGTACACCAGGGTCAGCCGCCACACCACCGTGTTTGACATAACGTGGCGGAGGCCCAGTTTCTCCTGCTGGGGATGCGCTGCGGCGTCAGCAGCAAGTCCCTTCTCGATGTACTCACGCTCCTGAACGGAACACCACTTCGCGTCGCGTGGATGGTCTGCGATCAGGGCCCACCACAGCGGCGCAGCGATAATGAACGGGAAAATGCCCTCGATAATGAACAGCCACCGCCAGTCGGAGAAGGAGAGAATCCACCCGGAAAGCGGCGCGGTGATGATGGAAGCGATGGCAATATTCATCATCCAGAACGCGTAGGCCCGGGCACGCTCGGCGGCCGGGAACCAGTGGCTGATCAGGACAAGGATTGCCGGCCAGATCCCGGCCTCGGCCACGCCGAGGAAGAAACGCACCACGAGCAACTGGGTGAAGTCCTGGATGAAGCCGGACAGGATGGCCAGCACACCCCAGATCAGGACCATGATGCCCACGAACTTTTTCGCGCTCCAGTGTTCGGCGAGGTAACCGCCGGGTATCTGCAGGACGAGGTAGCCGATGAAGAAGATGCCGGCGGCCAGGCCCTGCTGGGCGGCGTCAATACCCAGGTCCTGGTGGAGCCCGTTGAGGGCGAACCCGATGTTGGTTCGGTCCATGAACGAGATGATGTAGACGACGATTGCGACCGGAATCAGCCGCTTCCACCTGGCGTTCCCCACCGCCGGTGCGGATAACAGGTTCTGTGCCATCGGAATTGCTCCTATGCGATTCGTCCGATCAGACCGCGCCCCAGCACGCAAACGCTCCCCCGCGACCCCGGCGGGCCGCTTTCCGCCACAGCGGAACGAGCAGGATGGCCGGGTGGGCAGGCCCGGCCGCGCACCCGGCACCTAGGCTGACTCTCCCCCACCCCTCGGTGCTATATTCATCTTCACGCAATTGTTGCGGTTACGCAATAACATGTCTGGCGATTTCTCTTTGAGCCGCCCGGGTCCTCCCCTACGTCCCCGGCTACCCCGGCTGGCCTGGTCAACGCGCGGCCGCGAGGTTTCCCAGGGTGACACGCAGGCTCTGCGATGACTGGCCCCGCTGCACAGTGACGTCGACCTGCTGCCCCGGGTCCTGCTTCCTGAGGGCCGCGAGCAGATCCGTCACATTCTTAACTTCCGACTGGCCGAACTTGGTGACGATGTCGCCCGCCTGCATCCCGGCTTGCTCCGCCGGGCTCCCTGCGGCCACGCTGACGACCAGCGCTCCGGACGCAGCCGGCAGGGAAAACCGCTGGGCGAGTTGCGGCGTGATGTCGGTGGGGACCACCCCAAGGGCAGCATGCTTGACCGAGCCGTTGGCCAGCAGTTGATCGGCCACGTCCATAACGGTCCGCGAGGGTGTAACAAAGCCGATCGCGACGGCTCCCGAGCTTGGCGGCAAATACGCCTCGGAGAGTCCGATTACCTGCCCGCTCGAATCGGCCACGGCACCGCCGGAGTTTCCCGGAGAGATGGGTGCGTCGGTCTGCAGCAGGTCGATGGCGCCGTGCGGAGATTCCTGGGAGGGTGGCATATTCCGGTGAAGGCTGGATACGATTCCGGCGGTGACGGTCTCCTCCAAGCCCAGCGGACTGCCTATGACGACGGTCATTGAGCCAACCTCCGGGTCCGATGCGGCAAACCTCGCAGCGGGAAGGCCGGAACGGTCAACTTTGACCACTGCAACGTCGGTAACGTCGTCGACGCCCGCAATCGTGCCCTGGGCCTCAGAACCATCTGCGAACCGGACCTGAACGTTGTTGTAGGGCTGCTTTTGCTGATTCTCCACGACATGGGCGTCCGTAACGATCGCGCCGTCGCTGTGGTAGATGACTCCGCTGCCGAGGCCGACAGCCGTCCGGATGGTAACCACGGACGGCTCCACTTCCTTCACCACGCCCGGGACTGCAGGCAGGCCTGAGCCGGCAGCCACGGTAGCCGCTGGGGTTGAAACGCTCGACGACGGTGCTGACGACCCGGTTCCAGACGCTGGATTACCGGTGCATGCGGTGAGGGTGATCATCGCTGCCGCGACTCCGGCAGCCGCATTGGTTCGCAAGGAATTCATGGTCTTCCCTCTTTGTAGTGGGCCGCGAGGCCGAAACGGCTGGTGCAGCAAGCAAACGCGAGGCGCTCTCGTCCGGCGGGAAAAGCTTCTAATCGACGCCTTCCGTGATGCCGGGGTAGGGCGCAGTCTCATCCTCAAGGGCCTGTACTCCCCCGGGCACGTAACGCACGTGCACGCCGTGCTCCTGTTGTGCGGCCGACTGTTCCAGAACCGGCAGAACAGCGCGCGTAAACGCCTGGTCCTTGTCCGCGAGGTAGCGCGTGTAGGATCCGGGCAGCCGTGACAGCGGCCCCCTTCGCGGCTCGGACCGTGAGGCGTCCTTGGCCGCCCTGCCGGCGGGCCCGGCGTCGGCCGTGGAAGTGGTAAGGCTTTCGAAGGTCTTTCCCAGCGTGGCGCCGTAGAGCAGATGTGCGGCCAGCATGGTCCAGGCCCGGCCCGGTTTGTCCCGGTGGGCAGGCGGAAGGACGCCCAGTGCCGGCAACCATCCCTCGTAGCCTGCGGCCCAGAGAACCGCCCCGTAGGCCAGGCCGGTGGCGGGAGTGGACTTCTTTTTCCCGAGCATGGCGTAAAGGGCCCCGGCCGCCATCCCGTAGCCCAGGTGGGCGCCGACAGCCGCGCTTTTTGTGAGTGGCAATGGAAGGCGGGGGAAGAACGCGTCAATGATCCGCTTGGGAGGCTCATTGTTCATCACGCCGGAGGCGTCGGCGGTCAGGAGCAGTGTACTCATGGCGGCAGTAGCGGCGAGGCCCGCTAAGCCGCCTCGGGCGAGGGTCGGAAGGGGGCTGTCGCGGCGATCGATATCCATCTCTTTATGGAACGCCTATATTTGCAGATCCGCAAGCAATGTCGGGTGGCTGCGGCTCAGTCAGCTGCGATCAGTGCCTGTGGTGCGGCTTGTTTCATCCGCGTCTGGAGCCATTTCAGGTGCGTGCTGGTCTGGGCGTCACACTTGCCCACAACCGCCAGGAGTTCGGTGTCGCGCAGCCCCTGGCCGGCCTGTTTCACAAGGGTCCACGTGATATCGACCAGGGTGGCAATCAGGTAGAGGTCTTGAAGGTCCCGGAGAAGTCCTACCGGTCCGGACCGGGTCTCTGAGAGTCCGTCGGCGTGGAGACGCTCGGGCTCATCGTCCTCGGTCACTTCTCCATACCGCTCAATGACCGGCGCCAGGGCCTTTTGATGTTCATCGCACTGTTGCGCGAGACTGTGGCACAGGAAGTGGACGTCGGGTTCTTCCCCGTGCCCGTCCGCGACCTGCCGGAAGGATTCGGCGAGGATCCCCTCGGACTTGTGCAGCAAACCAAGATAGACGGGAAGTTTCATGCCCTCTCCTCCTGCGTTGCAACAGCCGGTGGTGCCACCGGTGCGGTAGTTTCCTGTGCCTGAGCCGCCGGCCCGCCCGCTGTTGGGAGGATGGCCCGCACGCCGCGGCGGCCCTTGGCCGGGCGGGACGCCGTGGTGGTGGGCGCTAGGGAGGGTCCTGCACCGTCCGCGATTTTCTGGACCTTGACTGCAGCGTTTTTGAGGACCGGCTGTTTGGAAACGGGGTCCCACTCGGTAATCGTGAGTTCGTTCGCAGCCCGGTGGGTGGCACCGGGCTCCCCGGCCTGGTCCCAGTATCCGTAGTGGAACGGAGCGAAGACGGTGCCGTCACGGATGTCGCTGACCCGGACCGGCGCCGTGACGTACCCGCGTCGGGACTCGACCCTGGCGATGTCGCCTTCCTCCAGCCCCAGGCTGGCGGCGTCGGCTACAGATAATTCCACCCACACGTCCGGGGCAGCCCCGTTCAGTTGCGGAGAACGTCCGGTCTTGGTGCGCGTGTGGAAATGGTAGACAGTCCGCCCCGTGGTGTACCGGTAGGGGTACCCATCATCCGGGGTTTCGTGGGCGGGCTGGTAGGTCGCCGTTTTGAAAATTGCCCGGCCCTTCGGGTTGTTTGCCTTGTAAGTCTCCGGCCCGACGGAGGCTCCGGTGAGCAGGTCGTGCCCGTAGGTTTCGCAATAGTCCGGATCGGTGGCGAACACCCCGTCCCGGTACATCCGCACCGTACCGTCCGGGTGCTCCTCGTTGCAGGGCCACGGGACGCCGCTGCCGCCGCGGAGCTTGTCGTAGCTGAGGCCCGTGTAGTCACAGGGACGGCCGCGGGTGCACTCACGCCACGCGTTGAAAGCTTCCTCGGGCTCCTGCCACGTGAGCAGCGGTGTCCCGTCCTGCTGGGTGAACCCCATCCGGCGGGAGTAGTCGAGGAAGGTGTCCAGATCGCTGCGCGCCTCCCCCGGCGGTTCTACTGCCTTTTCGGAGAGGTGAACGGTGCGGTTCACGTTGGTAAAGGTGCCCGTCTTCTCCCCCCACCCCGCGGCCGGGAGGACGACGTCGGCGTACTGGGCCGTCTCCGTCAGGTACATGTCCTGGACCACAAGGAAGAGGCTGTCGCTGTCGAGGATGTCCCGGATGCGTGGCAGCTGCGGCATCGAAACGGCAGGGTTTGTCGCCGAGATCCACAGGAACTCGATGGACCCCTGCTCCACGTAGCGGAAGATCTGCATCGCGTGGGTTGGGGGCGCCCAGTGCGGAATGATGGCCGGGTCAACGTTCCAAAGCTCCGCCAGTTCCTTGACATGTTCCGGGTTTTCCCAATTCCGGAAGCCCGACAAGTCGCCGTCGGCACCGCATTCGCGATTGTTCTGCGCGGTTGGCTGCCCGTTCATCTGCAGTATTCCGCAGCCGGGTTTGCCGATGAGGCCACGCAGCAGGTGCAGGTTGTTCACGGCGCACGAGGCGGCCGTGGCCTGGGAGGATTGGTAAAAGCCTTGAAGGACTGTGGAAAGGACGCGTTCGGAGGTGCCGAAAATTTCAGCTGCACGCCGTACATCGGCAGGGTCCACACCGCAGGTTTCGGCGACGGCTTCCGGTGTCCATGGCTCGACGGTGGCCCGCAGCTCCTCGACGTTGACGGTGTGCCGGTCGATGTAGTCCTGGTCGATCCATTCGTTGGCGAACAGCTCCCGAACCAGCCCGTGCATGAGTGCCAGGTTCGTTCCCGGCCGGACAGCCAGGTGCACGTCGGCGTGCCGGGCGACTTCGGTTTCGCGGGGATCCACGCAGACCAATCTCGGCCGGTCCGGACCCGCGAGGCGGTCGAGGACGCGCATCCACAAAACAGTCTGCGTTTCAGCCATGTTGTGCCCGAAGAGGAACATGGCGTCGCACTCGTCGATATCGACGTAGCTGCCGGGCTGGCCGTCGGAGCCGAAAGACTCCTTCATGGCTGCGGCTGCTGTGGCGGTGCAGAGACGGGTGTTGCCGTCCATGTGCGGAGTGCCGATGCCGGCCTTGCCAACAATGGCCTGGGCGTAATACTCCTCCAGGAACAATTGGCCGCTGGTGTAGAACCCGTGGGACAAGGGACCTTTCGTCTCCAGGAGCCCGCGGCTGCGTGAGACGATCCGTTCCATCGCGGTGTCCCAGTCCGTTTCAACCAGTTTCCCGTTCTCCCGCACCAGCGGGCGGGTCAGCCGATCCTTGTTCTGAACTCCCTGCCAGCTCGCGAACAAACCTTTGGGTCCCAGCCGGCCGTGGTTGACGATGTCCGTGGCCCGGCCGCGGACCCCTACCATGGCTCCGCCCCTGACTCCGATGTCGATGCCGCACCCGTTGCTGCAGAGGACGCACGCGGACTGGACCCACTTTTCCACATCAGCTTCAACGACCCCCTGGGCGAGTACCTGATCAACCCGCACCGGCCATCGCTCGCCGCGGGCAAACGGCGTCCGGGTCCCCCAGATCTCGGCAATACGATCAACCACGACCGACCAACTCCTCCATCGCAGGAGCCCGGGCAGGAACGTTCCGGCGGATCAGCATGGAGCCGCTGACGCGCCGGTGATGACGAGTCCTTCCCGGACAGGCAGCCGATTTGACCGCCTCCACTGACGCTACGCTAGACCCGATACTTGCAAGGGCGCAACCGCCGCTTGTCTCCTGGCGTGATACCGCAAAGTAAGCGAACCGTTGCGCTTATGCAAATAGTGCGGGAAGCTTGGCAGTGAATGCCCTTCTTAAAGGAGAGACGATGAAGGCGTTGGCTGTTACCCCCGGCAAAGAGAATTCCCTGCGGCTGCTTGACGTCCCCGAGCCGGTTCCCGACGAAGGTCCCGTTCTTGTGCAAGCACTGGCCGTCGGTCTCTGCGGAACTGACAAGGAGATCATCGCCGCAGAATACGGAGAGGCCCCGTCCGGCCGCGAGAACCTGGTTCTCGGCCACGAGAACCTGGGGCGGGTTCTCGAAGCGCCGACCGATTCCGGGTTGGCGGAAGGTGACCTGGTGGTGGGAATTGTGCGCCGCCCCGATCCCGAGCCCTGCGCCGCGTGCGCGGCCGGCGAATGGGACATGTGCCTGAACGGGAAATACACCGAACACGGCATCAAGGGCCTGGACGGGTTCGCCCGCGAACGGTGGCGGGGTGACCCGGAAGACATGGTCAAGCTCGATGCCAGGCTGGACGAGGTGGGGGTGCTGCTGGAACCGACTACCATCGTGGCTAAAGCCTGGGAACAGATCGGCCGGATCGGACGGCGGGCGTACTTCAACCCGCACACTGTCGTGGTGACCGGCGCTGGCCCCGTTGGCCTGCTGGCGGCCTTGCTTGGTGTTCAGCAGGGCCTGGACGTGCACGTCTTCGACATCGTGAAGGATGGTCCGAAACCTGGCCTGGTCCGCGATCTTGGCGCGACCTACCACAGCGAACCGCTGCCGGAATCCGGGATCATTGCGGACGTCCTGGTCGAATGCACCGGGGTGACGCCTGTGGTTCTTGACGTTCTCACGACCCACGCCCGGGACGCCATCACCTGCCTTACCGGCGTCTCCAGTACCGGTAAGCAAACGCGGGTGGACGTCGGCGCCCTTAACCGCGAGACGGTATTGACCAACGGGGTGGTATTCGGCAGCGTCAACGCCAACCGCCGTCATTACGATGCTGCGGCGAAGGCATTAAGCGAGGCCAATGAGAGCGTGTTGCGCCGCTTGATAACGCGCAGGCTGCCGTTGGCAGAATTTGCCGACGCTTTCGAAGCCCATCCCGACGACGTAAAAGTCGTCCTCGACATCCCGACTGGCGGCGGCGTTGGCGGGACGCACTAGCTATGACGACACCACCGGCGCACCGCCCCGCGGACAGGGGGCACCGGCTTTCCTCCGGCCGGCAATACGAGCTCCGTTCGGGCCGGCAGCACGTGGCGTTGACCGAGGTCGGCGGAGCCTTGCGGGACTACCTCGTGGACGGGCGTCCCCTGCTGGACGGGTACGGCCCGGATGAGATGTGTACCGGTGCCAGGGGACAGTCCCTCATCCCCTGGCCCAACCGGGTCAAAGACGGACGCTACGAATGGGACGGCCGGCCGTTGCAGCTTGACCTCAGCGAGCCGGACAAGGGAGGGGCAATCCATGGGCTCACCCGGTGGCGGAACTGGGAGCTCCTGGAACAAGCAGAGGACAGCATCTCGTTCACCTACATGCTGCACGCCTGCCAGGGCTGGCCCTGGGTGCTCGAGTGCCGCCTCGACTACCACCTCGGCGATGACGGCCTAAGCGTGCGGACCACTGCCGTGAACCGCAGCGCCGCACCATGCCCCTACGGGACAGGGGCCCACCCCTATCTGAGTCTGGGCGGGCCGGCCATTGACTCCGGGTTGGTCCGGGTTCCCGGGCGGACCTACCTGCCGGTGGACAGTGCAGGCATCCCCACCGGCCGCCGGCCGGTCGAGGGTACGGTGTACGACCTGCGGGAACTTCAGCAAATCGGGGACCGCCCCGTCGATGTCGCCTACACAGACCTGATCAGAGGGGCGGACGGCCGGGCCCGGGTCACATTTGCCAAACCGGACCGTTCCGCCGGGGTGGAGTTATGGGTCGACGAGGCCTACCCCTATCTGGAGATCTTTACCGGTGACACACTCCCCCAGCAGGACCGGCGGCGGACCGGGCTGGGAGTCGAGCCGATGACCTGCGCCCCCGACGCCTTCAACTCGGGCGAAGGCCTGGTCACCCTGCGCCCGGGCGAATCGCACACGGGCCAATGGGGCATCAGCCCCAGCCCTGTGCTCTGATCCGCGTTCCGGCCCCATCCACGCCGCAGGTTCCTCAATGAAACCATTGCGTTTGTGCAATTACTGCGGTTCAATTAAGTCATGTGCTGCCATTGCTGGCGTCGGCCGCCTTACTTCGTCGCTCCCAAGGTGAAGCGGCCGTCAGAGGTCCCCTGGCCCCCGGCTGCGGATGCGAAGGCCTCCAGTGCCGAAGCCAGCGCAGGCCGCTTTCCGGCCGGCATTCGTGAAATGACCTCGGCGATGGCTTGTCGCCGGTGCTCCAGCACAGTCTGGACGAGGTCCTGGCCTTTCCCGCTCAGTTCCAGCCGGACGTACCGACGGTCCACCGGATCGTCCCGTCGTTCCAGCAGACCAGCCACCACCAGGCGGTCGCAGATGCGGGTGGCGTTTGAGGCGTGGACACCCAGCTCGGCAGCTACTCCACCCAGGTTCTGCGCCCCGCGCGAATGGATGAGCACCAGCACCCGCAGTTGTGGAGTGTTCACTGTGTCTTCGACTTCGGCAACTGATTTCGCCACCACGCGCAGCAGCACGTCGGCGGCTTTCATCACGGCATCCACTTCGCGGCCGGCGAAACCCGGCATCCCGTTCAAAGCGTCAGATGTATCCATGAGGACTAGTTTCCACTGATATTTGCCAGCCTGCAAAAGTTGCGGGTTTGGGAGCCGGCAGCCCCGCCAACCAGCCAGCACGGCAGGGAAGGACAGCAATGAAACTGCACCACACAGCGGAGCCGGTGGCCGGCCCGCTCACCGGAATCGACCGGCTCATCAGGAACGTGCAGACGGGCCGGTTCGAACGGTCCCTGTCCGCGCTGACCGCAGCCGGCGCCCTGGTTACAGCGGCGGAGATTTTCCTGGAACACGACAAGGCCAGTTTCGGCAACAAGTGGATGTGGGTGCCGGTTGCGCTCGGCCCCGTGGGTGCGGCAGCAGGAGTCGCCGGTGTCTTCAGCCGCCGGATGGCCAAGACGGCCCTTCCGGTCGCCAGCGCAGCCATCGTCGCCAACGGCCTGCAGGGCACCTGGCTGCACCTGCGGGGCGTGAGGCAAAAGCCCGGCGGACTGTCCAACCTGCGCTACAACCTGGAAATGGGTCCCCCGCTGTTCGCGCCGCTGCTGGTCACGCTCGTCGGCGGCATGGGTCTGCTGGCCTCCGTGCTCCGGAGGGAACCGTGACCGGGCTGCCGCTTGAGGACGCCGACGGCGGAGGCCGGTACCCGGGTTTCAGCGCGCTCGCCCAGGCAAAACACTGGGACCGCGCCACGGCCGCCGTCGTACAGTCCCGCCTGGGGCTCCCTCCGGATGTCCGTTTTTTCAGCCCCGCCGAGGAAGCCGCGGCGCGTGCCCTTTTCGACCTGCTGCTGGACCAGCACGCTGAACCCCGGGTGCCGGTGGTGAACCTGGTGGACGCGCGCCTGGCCGAGGAAGAAACCGACGGCTGGCATTACGACAACATGCCGCGTGACGGCGAGGCGTGGCGTGCCTCCCTGGCCGGATTGGACCAGGAGGCGCGGGTCCGTGAAGGTTGCGCCTTTGCCCTGCTTAGCCGGGACGGGCAGGCCCGGCTGCTGCAGGACATCTGCGACCTGGACCGCGAGCTCTGGCAGGGCATGCCTGCCGACCGCGTCTGGGGGTTGTGGACCCGGTACGCCTGCACCGCTTTTTACTCCCACCCCCTGGCCTGGGACGAAATCGGTTTCGCCGGCCCGGCCTATCCCCGCGGTTACAAGAACCTGGGCGTGGACCGGCTGGAACCGTTCGAGGTGCGCGACGTCCGTCCCGGTGCGGACCCGACCCACGGAGACAACCGGTGAACCGCGTCCGCGAACGCAACCAATCGGCCTGGCTGTTGCCCGCCGGGCCCGGCAGCAACCTCCGGCTGCGGGAAAACATGCGCAGGTACGGCGAGGACGATGAAGTGGACATCGTGATCGTCGGCTGCGGGGCCGGGGGCGCGACACTGCTGCAGCGGCTCACACGCGCGGGATGGCGCGCCGTGGCCCTGGACGCAGGACCCTTCTGGGAACCGGAGCAGGACTGGGTCAGCGACGAAGCCGGCTCGCACCACCTGTACTGGACGGAACCGCGGGTGATCACCGGTACGGACCCGGTGCCGCTGGGTTCGAATAATTCCGGCCGGGGCGTCGGCGGCTCGATGGTCCATTTCGCCGGCTACACGCCAAGGTTCCACCCAAGCGACTTCCGCACGCTCAGTGCGGACGGCGTAGGAGCTGACTGGCCGCTGGAGTACGGGGATCTGCGTCCCTTCTACGAAGACATCGAGGCAGAACTGCCCGTCGCGGGTGAACACTGGCCGTGGGGCGAGGCGCACAGCTACCCGCACCGCCCGCACCCGGTGTCCGGTAACGGCGAGCTGTTCCTGCGCGGCGCCCGCGCCTGCGGCATCACGGCGAGGGTGGGGCCCGTCGCCATTGCCAACGGCCGTTTCGGCAACCGCCCGCACTGCATCTACCGCGGGTTCTGCCTGCAGGGGTGCAAAGTCAACGCCAAAGCTTCCCCGCTGATCACCCACGTCCCGGATGCCCTGGCACACGGCGCCGAGATCCGGCCGGACTCGATGGCCACCAGGATCGGCTTCGACGAGCGCACCGGCATGGCAACCGGCGTCGAGTACCTTCACGGCGGTATCCGGCGGTTCCAACGCGCCCGGCTGGTCGCGGTAGCGGGCTACTCGATCGAGACGCCGCGACTGCTGTTGAATTCCACGTCACCGCGGTTTCCGGACGGCATGTGCAACGACTTCGACCAGGTGGGCCGGTATCTGATGGTGCAGGGGGCACCGCAGACTGCGGGACGGTTCCATGCGGAAGTGCGGATGTGGAAGGCCCCTCCCCCGGAAGCCAGCACCGAGGACTTCTACGAAACCGATCCGGAAAAACCCTACAAACGCGGGTTCTCCATCCAGTGTGTGTCCCCGCTGCCCATCACCTGGGCCGAGCACGTGGCCGCCCAGGGACACTGGGGCCCGGCGCTGCGAAGGTACATGAGCGACTATCCGCATTGGGCCTGCCTCGGCGCCTTGTGCGAGTTCCTTCCCCTCGAGGGGAACAGGGTGACGCTGGCGGACGAAACGGACCGCAACGGCATTCCGGTGGCCCGCTTCAGCTATAGCCAGTGCGATAACGACCGGCAGCTGATGACCGCAGCGCAGCAGGTCATGGAGCGGATCCTGGCCGCTGCCGGCGCGGAGGAAGTGATCACCATCGACCGCTACGCCCACCTGGTGGGCGGCGCCCGGATGGCGGCCACGGAACAGACGGGCGTGGTGGACGCCAACTCCCGCAGTTTCGCCGTACCCAACCTGTTGATCACCGACGGCAGCGTCCTGCCCACCCAAGGCAGCGCCAACCCGGCCCTGACCATTATGGCGTTGGCGGCACGGGCCGCCCGTGTCCTGATAGAAGGCGCCCGCACGGGCGCCCCGATGAGCACGAAGGAAGACTGATCATGGCAACTACAGTGGCTGACTACCTGCTTTCCCGCCTGGGCGAGTGGGGCATTGACAAGGTCTTTGGTTTCCCCGGCGACGGCATCAACGGCATCCTCGCCGCCTTCGAAAAAGCGGGCAACAAACCCAAGTTCATCCAGGCCAGACACGAAGAGATGGCCGCGTTCGAGGCGGTGGGCTACGCCAAATTCGGTGGCCGGGTGGGCATCTGCATGGCGACCTCCGGTCCCGGGGCAATCCACCTGCTCAACGGGCTGTACGACGCCAAGCTGGACCATGTACCGGTGGTGGCCATCGTGGGGCAAACCGCGAGGAGTGCCATGGGCGGCTCCTACCAGCAGGAAGTTGACCTGGTGTCCCTGTTCAAGGACGTGGCCTCCGATTACGTCCAGATGGTCACGGTTCCGCAGCAGCTGCCCAACGTCATCGACCGCGCCATCCGGATAGCGGAGGCGCAGCGGGCCCCCACCGCCGTGATCATCCCGGCCGACGTCCAGGAACTCGACTACGCCGCCCCCACCCACGAGTTCAAAATGGTGCCCTCCAGCGTCGGCATCCGCTGGCCTGACATCCAGCCCGACAGTGACGCGATCCGCGGAGCCGCGCAGCTGCTGAACGAGGGCACCAAGGTGGCCATCCTGGTCGGACAGGGAGCCCGCGGGGCCGCTGCCGAGGTACGGCAGGTGGCCGAGCTCCTCGGCGCCGGCGTGGCCAAGGCACTGCTGGGCAAGGACTCGCTGCCCGATGACCTGCCCTACGTCACCGGGTCCATCGGACTGCTCGGCACCCGGCCCAGTTACGAGATGATGCGTGACTGCGACACCCTGCTCACGGTGGGCTCCAGCTTCCCCTACACCCAGTTCCTCCCCGAACCGGGGCAGGCCCGCGGGGTCCAGATCGACGTGGACCCGAAAATGATCGGGCTGCGTTACACCAACGAGTTCAACATCGTCGCCGACGCCGCCACCGCCCTGCGGGCACTGATCCCGCATCTGGACCGCAAGCAGGACCGGTCCTGGCAGGAGGACCTGGAGGCGTCCATCAGCCGCTGGTGGGAAACCATGCACGAGGAGGCCATGGTCAGCGCCGACCCCGTCAATCCGATGCGGCTCTTCGCCGAGCTCTCCACCCGGCTGCCGGAGGACGCGATGTTGAGCGCCGATTCGGGCTCGTCGGCCAACTGGTATGCGCGGCAGCTGAAGTTCCGGGGCGGGGTCCGCGGTTCACTGTCAGGGAACCTCGCCACCATGGGCCCCGGTGTTCCCTACGCCATCGGCGCCAAGTTCGCCCATCCCGGCCGCCCGGCCATCGCTTTCGCCGGTGACGGGGCGATGCAGATGAACGGTCTCGCCGAGTTGATAACCATTAAGCACTACTGGCGGGAGTGGGATGATCCGCGCCTGGTGGTGGCCGTCCTGCACAACAACGACCTTAACCAGGTCACCTGGGAAATGCGGGCCATGGGCGGGGTGCCCGCGTTCCGGGAGTCCCAGGCCCTCCCCGACGTCGACTACGCCGGATTCGCCGAGAGCCTGGGGCTGCAGGGCATCCACGTGGACCATCCCGACGACGTCGGGCCGGCCTGGGAAAAGGCACTCAGCGCCGACCGGCCCACGGTCCTGGACGTCCGCACCGACCCGGACATTCCGCCGATCCCGCCGCACGCCACGTTCGAGCAGGCCCGAAAGACGGGCGAGGCCATGATCAAGGGCGACGACAGTGCCTGGGGCGTGGTCAAGGAAGGGGTTAAGACCAAGATCCAGGAATTCCTGCCACACAAGGAGGGCTGACGCATGGCCGTGCCAGCCCTATCCGTTGCCGAGGCACCCATCACGGCCCTGCAGGCCACCGTCTACACCGTGCCCACCGACGGTCCCGAAGCTGACGGCACGTTCAGCTGGGACTCCACCACCATGGTGCTGGTCCACGCGGCCGCGGGCGGAAAGACCGGACTTGGCTGGACCTACGCCCCGGCGGCGGCGGCGCGGCTGGTTGAAGGGCTTTTGGGCCCCGCCGTCCAGGGCGTCGACGCACTTGACGTGCCCGCCGCAGCAGCGGCGATGGCGCGGGCGGTGCGCAACCCCGGCCGCACGGGCCTGGCGTCCTACGCCATCTCGGCCGTCGACTGCGCGCTCTGGGACCTGAAGGCCCGCCTGCTGGACCTGCCGCTGCACCGGCTCCTCGGAGGAGTCCGGGACAAAGTGGACGTCTACGGAAGCGGGGGGTTCACCACCTATTCGGACGATCAGCTCCGGGAGCAGCTTGAGGGCTGGGCGTCGGGCCAGCGCATTCCCCGGGTGAAGATCAAGATCGGTCAGGACGGCGGAACAGACGAGCCCCGGGACCTGGAGCGCATCCGGCAGGCACGCGCCGCCGTCGGGCCCGGGACGGAACTCTTCGTCGACGCCAACGGCGCCTACACCGCCAAGCAGGCGGTCCGTGTTCTCCGCAGGGCTGCCGAAGACCACGTCACGTGGTTTGAGGAGCCCGTCTCCAGCGACGACCTCGCGGGCCTCCGTGTTGTCCGCGGCGCGGTGGACGCCGACGTTGCCGCGGGTGAATACGGCACCGGGCTCCCCTATTACCAGCGCCTGTGCGCAGCGGACGCTGTGGACTGCGTGCAGGCCGATGTGAGCAGGTGCGGCGGCATCAGCGAATGGCTGCGCATCGCTGCCGTGGCCGCCGCCCACGGGCTGGAAGTTTCGGGGCACTGCGCTCCCCACCTCAGCGCCGCCGTCGCCGCCGCCACCCCCAACTTCCGCCACCTGGAATGGTTCCACGACCACGTCCGCATCGAGAACCTCTTCTTCGACGGCACCCTGGACCCGGATGGCGGGTGGGTGCGGTCCGGACCCGGGCCCGGCAACGGACTGACACTCCGAAGCGCCGCCGCCGAACCTTACCGGGTCCGCTGACAAACGAGAGACAGGACGAGGGAACAGATGGAAAACCGACGCACCGGCCAACACCGGCAGCCCGGGGGCTTCTGATGGCCATGTGGCTGCAGGCCTGGATGTGGGGCACCATCGCCGGGGCGGCACTGGTTGTGGGATGCGCGCTGGCGTGGAAATGGCAGATCCCGTCCAAGATGGTCTCCTCGGTGATGTCCTTTGGCGCCGGCGTGTTGATCTCGGCCCTCGCCTTCGGACTGGTGCAGGAAGCCGTCAACGGCGGCGGCCTCTGGCCGACGATCGGCGGGTTCGCCACCGGGGCCGTGGTCTACGTCGCCGCCAACGCCTTGCTCGCCCTCAGAGGCGCCAAACACCGCAAGCGCTCCGGCGGGAAGCAACCTTCGGAGCAGCAGAAGCCAGGCAGCGGCACCGCCATCGCAATCGGAGCCCTTTTGGACGGCATTCCGGAGTCGGTGGTGCTGGGCGTGGGGCTGGTGACGGCCGGCGCGGTCAGTCCGGCCATGCTGGCCGCGGTCTTCATTTCCAACGTCCCGGAAGGCCTTTCCAGCACCGCTGGGATGAAGAAGGCCGGACGCAGCGCAAAATATGTGTTCGGAGTGTGGGTCGGCATCGCCGTTCTGTCAGGACTTGCCGCCCTGGTCGGGTTCCTGGTCCTGCAGGGCGCGCCAGCTCAGGTCGTCGCCTTCATCACCGCCGTAGCCGCCGGAGCCATCCTGGCGATGCTCGCGGACACGATGATCCCGGAAGCTTTCGAAGAACACCATCTCCTTACCGGCCTTATCGCCGCTGTCGGTTTCCTGGCAGCCTTCACCGTCGACCAGGTGGGCGGCTGAACCATGAGCGAAAGGAACCCCATGAGCACCGATCCAAGCAACCGTGGACCCGCCAGCGCGGTCGTCGACCGCCACTCCGTCCTCCGGCGCTACTACGCGGTCCTGCGCGGTGGCGCGGACGCCTACCGCGACGGTCGCGACCTCCTGCCGCTGCTGGCCGATGACTTCGTGTTCGAAGGCCCCATCGCCGGCAGGATAGCCGGCGGCGCCAGGTTTCTTCACGGGGTACGGGGGTTCATCGAAACCGTCAAGGACCTCACTGTCCTGCAGACTGTCACCGCGGCGGACGGCGCGGCAGTGCTGTACGACGCCGAGCTGCCCGGGGGTGTGGTCCGGTTCTCCGAGTTCTTCGAGTTCGACGGCGGCAAGATCCGCGAACTTCGTATCCAGTACGACGCCGCAGACTACCTCGCCAAGGGCGGCCGCTAGCGCCCGGATCACACTCCGACGTACGCGGCCAGGTGTTCCCCGGTGAGGGTGGAGCGCGCCGCCACCAGTTCCGCGGGCGGGCCCTCGAAGACGACCCGGCCGCCGTCGTGCCCGGCCCCGGGCCCAAGGTCAATGATCCAGTCGGCGTGCGCCATCACCGCCTGGTGGTGCTCGATCACGATCACCGACTTGCCGGAATCGACCAGCCGGTCCAGCAGCCCCAGGAGGTTTTCGACGTCGGCCAGGTGCAGGCCCGTCGTTGGTTCATCGAGGATGTAAACGTCGCCCTTCTCGGCCATCTGGGTTGCCAGCTTCAGCCGCTGCCGCTCGCCGCCGGACAGCGTGGTGAGCGGCTGCCCCAGACTGAGGTAGCCGAGGCCGACGTCGGACAGCCGGTCAAGGACCTTGTGCGCCGCCGGTGTCTTCGCGTCCCCCGCGCTGAAGAATTCCACCGCCTCACTCACGGGCATCGCCAGGACCTGGGCGATGTTCCGCCCACCCAGGGTGAACTCCAGCACCGACGCCTGGAAGCGTTTGCCTTCACATTCCTCGCAGGTGGACTCCATCGTGGCCATGACGCCGAGGTCGGTATAAATCACTCCCGCACCGTTGCAGCCGGGGCAGGCTCCCTCGGAGTTGGAGCTAAAGAGCGCCGGTTTGACGCCGTTGGCCTTGGCAAACGCCTTCCGGATCGGCTCAAGCAGCCCACTGTACGTGGCGGGGTTGCTGCGCCGGGAGCCGCGGATCGCGCCCTGGTCGATGATGACGACGCCGTCCCGTCCCGCCACCGAGCCGTTGATCAGCGAGCTCTTGCCGGAACCGGCGACGCCGGTGAGCACGCACAGCACCCCAAGTGGAATGTCGACGTCGACGTTCCGCAGGTTGTTTGTCGATGCTCCCCGCACCGCCAGGTTCCGGGAGGAGGAACGCACGGAGGCCTTGAGCGCGGCGCGGTCATCCAGGTGCCGCCCGGTGATGGTGGCACTCCCCCGAAGCCCTGCCACGGTGCCCTCGAAGACCACCTCGCCGCCGGCGCTGCCGGCGGCCGGGCCGAGGTCGATCACGTGGTCGGCAATCGCGATGGTCTCGGGTTTGTGTTCGACGACGAGCACGGTGTTGCCCTTGTCCCGCAGCTGCAGCAGCAGCCGGTTCATCCGTTCGATGTCATGCGGATGCAGGCCGATGGTGGGCTCATCGAACACGTAGGTGACGTCGGTGAGCGAGGACCCCAGGTGCCGGATCATCTTGGTACGCTGCGCTTCCCCGCCGGACAGGGTGCCCGCCGGCCGGTCCAGGGAGAGGTAGCCCAGGCCGATTTCGGCGAAGGAATCCAGGAGGTGCTGCAGGCCGCCGACCAGCGGTGCCACCGACGGTTCGTCCAGGTCCCGCACCCAGTGCGCCAGGTCAGTGATCTGCATCGTGCAGACCTCGGCGATGTTCTTGCCCTTGATCCTGGCGGACCGAGCCTCCTTGCTGAGCCGGGTGCCGTCACACTCGGGACACCTGGCGAAGGTGATCGCCCGGTCCACGAACGCGCGGATGTGCGGCTGCATGGACTCCGGATCCTTGGACAGCATGGATTTTTGGATTTTCGGGATCAGGCCCTCGTAGGTGAGGTTGATGCCCTCGACCTTGATCTTGGTCGGTTCCTTGTACAACAGGTCGTGCAGCTGCTTCTTGGTGAACTTGCTGATCGGCTTGTCCATGTCGAAGAAACCGGAGCCGCTGAAGATCCGGCCATACCAGCCGTCCATGCTGTAGCCGGGGATGGTGAGGGCGCCCCCGGCCAGTGACTTGCTGTCGTCATAGAGGGCGGTCAAGTCGAAATCGGACACCGAACCCATGCCCTCGCAGCGCGGGCACATCCCGCCCAAGTAGACCACATCGTGGACCACGCTTTTCTCGACCCGGCCGGCTTTCTCGGTGCTCATCACCCCGCTGGCTTTCCGGGTCGGGACGTTGAAGGAGAACGCCGTGGGCGGTCCGATGTGCGGGCTGCCGAGCCGGCTGAAGAGGATCCGCAACATGGCGTGGGCGTCGGTGGCGGTGCCGACGGTGGACCGGGGGTTGGATCCCATCCGCTCCTGGTCGACGATGATCGCCGTCGTCAGTCCCTCGAGCAGGTCGACGTCGGGCCGGGACAGCGAGGGCATGAAACCCTGCACGAAGGCGCTGTAGGTTTCGTTGATCATCCGCTGCGACTCCGCGGCGATTGTGGCGAACACCAGCGAGCTCTTTCCTGACCCCGAAACGCCGGTAAAGACCGTCAGCCTGCGCTTGGGGATCTCGACGCTGACGTCCTTGAGGTTGTTCTCGCGGGCGCCCTGCACGCGGATCAGGTCGTGGGTGTCGGCTATGTGCAACCCCGGCGGCTGCGGGTCGGTGCTGGCGGGCATGCTCATAGCTTAGAACAGGGGGTCCCCTTCGGCCCGGACCGGCTGGCGGCACAACGGGACGCCGGGGCGGCAATTGTGATATTCCGCGGCCTCCCACAGAATGAACCATGACGGTCTACCTGAGGTCCCTTGAAACTGCTGTTCCGCCCACCGTGCTGATCCAGTCCGAAGCCCGGGACGTGTTCGCCGCCCAGCCGGGATTGAGCCGGCTGGGATCCCGGCTCATCAGTACGTGTTTCGACTCGGCAGCCATCGACACCCGCTACACCGCAGTGAGCGAGCTGACCACCGGCAGCAGGGCCGAGAATCCGCAGTTTTTTGACCCCGGCACCGGCCAGTTGCTGAGCCCGAGCACCAAGGTGCGGAACGACATCTTCGCCGTCGAGGCCACCAAACTCTTTATTGAGGCAGCGGAGAAGGCGGTCGCCGCGTCCCCGGGCATCGATCCCGGCGACATCACGCATCTGGTGACGGTTTCCTGCACCGGGTTTTTCAACCCCGGTCCCGACTACAAGATTGTCCGGGCGCTCGGGCTCAATCCGTCCGTCCAGCGCTACCATCTCGGTTTCATGGGCTGCTACGCCGCCTTCCCTGCCCTCCGGGCGGCAAAGTCCTTCTGCGACGCCGACCCGGAAGCAGTGGTGATGGTGGTCTGTGCCGAGCTGTGTTCCCTGCACGTGCGGACCTCCAACGATCCGGACACCATTATGGGTTCGGCCTTATTCGCCGACGGCGCTGCTGCCGCGATCATCAGCGCCCGAGACTTCCCGGGCCAGCCGGCGCTGATGACCCTGGACCACTTCGAGACGGTCCTGACGCCGGTCGGTGAGGAAGCGATGGCCTGGAACATCGGCGACGAAGGCTTTGAGATGGTCCTGGGGACCTACGTTCCGCACATCATCGACGACCATGTCGTCGGTGCCCTCGAACCGCTTTTGTCCCGGGACGACTCGCTGGCCGGACTTCCCTATCGTGACATCCAGCACTGGGCCATCCATCCCGGCGGCCGCAGCATCCTGGACAAGGTCCAGACCCGGCTGGATCTCAGCGACGACCAGCTGGTCCCGGCCCGCGAAACGCTGCGCAACTACGGCAACATGAGCAGCGCCACGGTGCTCTTCGTGATCCGGCACATCCTGGACCTCCCGGCAGGAACCGGCCCTGCGGCGGCCGGCGACGCCGGCGCGGAACGTATCTGCTCGATGGCGTTCGGGCCCGGGCTGACGGTGGAAACCGCGCTCTTCACCAGGCTTCCGGCGCCGCCGGCGGATCAGCCGGACCCGGATGCGGCACTGGCCGCTGCGCTCCGGCCCGCGTCGGCCCTGGCCTGAGCGCGTGCTCCTGCTGCCGGCCCGCGCCGTAGACGCCGTCGAGGAAATGGACCGGGAGGACTGTGAACCGGTCCGGCTGGACCGGACCTACGCCCAGTTCTCCCTGGTCAACCGGGCGGTCTCCGGCTGGCGTGGCATCTACCTGCGGCAGCTGCGACCGCTGCTCACCCGGGAGAGGGTGACCACCCTGCTGGACATCGGCTGCGGCGGCGGCGACGTCCCGGTGCAGTTGTCCCGCTGGGCGGAGCGGGACGGGCTGCGCCTGGAGATCACCGGCATCGACCCGGACCCGCGGGCCGCCGCGTTCGCCGCCCGGCGGAGCCGCTCCGGCGTGGTCTTCCGGCGGCAAACCTCCACGGAGTTGCTGGCCGCCGGTGAGCGCTACGACGTCGTGGTCTCCAACCATGTGTTGCACCACCTGAGCCCCGAGGTTCTCCCGCGTTTCCTGGCCGAATCGGCCGCGCTGAGCACCGGCGCCGTTCTCCACAACGACTTGCGGCGCAGCGCGGCCGCCTTTGCGCTGTTTTCCGTCGGCGCCCTGCCGTTCCGCGGCTCCTACATCCGGCAGGACGGCTTGACCTCCATCCGGCGCAGCTACACACCGGACGAATTACGGGCCGCCGCTCCCCCAGGCTGGGCTGTACTCCCCGGCTTTCCGTACCGCAACGTGCTGATCCACCGCGCAACCACTTCGGGGGAACCGAACAGTCGGGCCGGCGCGTGAGTGACGTCCTCATCCTCGGCGGCGGGCCCGTCGGGCTCTTCATGGCCGCGCTGCTGCTGGAGCAGGGAATCAGGGTGCGGGTGCTCGAACAGCGCCATGAACCGGAACAGCACTCCCGGGCCATCGGCATCCACCCGCCCGCCCTGGAGGCGCTTGCCCGGGTAGGCGTGGACCAGGAACTCGTCCGCCTGGGCGTTCCGATCCGCCGCGGCGTCGCGCTCAACGGCGGCAGTACGCTGGCCGGCATGTCCTTCGCGGGCGTCTCCAAGCGGTACCCGTTTGTGCTCTCACTGCCGCAGGGCTGCACGGAAGCGGTGCTCCGGCGGCGGGTGCAGCAGCTTGACCCGGAGGCCCTTGACCGCGGGGTGCGCGTGACCGGCCTTCAGAACGACGGCCGCCAGGTTTCCGTAGAGGCGCTACGGGACGGACGTGCGGCCGGATACTCCGCGCCGCTCGTGATCGCAGCCGACGGTGTCCGGTCAGCTGCCCGCGCCGCGCTCGGAGTCCCGCTGCGGGGCAAGGAGTACCCGGACCGGTATTTGATGGGCGACTTCGCCGACAGCACGGCGTTCGGCCCCGACGCGGCACTGTTCCTGGCCCGTGACGGCATCGTCGAATCGTTCCCCCTGCCGGGAAAGCTGCGCCGCTGGGTCGTCCGGCTGGGGCCACACGACGCGGACGCGGCCGGCGCCGGGACGAACGGCTCCCCAGCCGACGCCGGGTGGCTGGCCGGGGAGGTGGAGCGGCGGACCGGAATCGGGATTGATGCCGCCAGCAACAGCATGCTCAGCGGTTTCGGAGTGCGCTCGCGCGTGGTCCGCCGGATGGTCACCGGCCGCTGCGTGCTGATCGGCGACGCGGCGCACGAGATCAGCCCGATCGGGGGCCAGGGCATGAACCTGGGCCTGCTCGACGCCCTCGCACTGGCGCCGCTGGTGCCGGGGCTCATAGCCGGCGGCCGCAGCGGCGTCCCGGCGTTCGAACGGCGCCGGATGCGCCAGGCAGCCCGGGCAGCGCGGCAGTCCGAAATCAACATGGCGCTGGGACGGCCGCTGCCGGGAGGGCTGCTGGCCGCCCGCAACGGTGCGGTGGCAGCCGTTGGCGCCGTCCCGGCCGTCAACCGCTTTGCGGCCCGGCGCTTCACTATGCAGTGAACGCTTTAGATGCAGTGGGGGGCCGACGGCGGTTGGCGCCGGAACAGCCTAGGCCGGCTGGTAGTAGCAGTCGTAGCTGTGCTGGCTGGTGATCCGGCCGTTCAGGACCTCAAACACCGAGGCGGTGCGTGCCCGGATCTCATCCCCCCTGTCCCAATACGGCAGGTCCATTTCCGCCGTCGCGGACCACTCGGCCTCAACGACCACCCTGCCGCCCTCGCAGGTGCTCCGCAGGATCTCGAACCGCTGCCCGGAAACAACCTCACCGCTGCGCTCGGCACCGTCCAGCACTTCCGAACGGTTCCGGGTCGACCCCTGCGGCGCCAGCAGATGGGGTGCTTCCGTCAGCACGAAGTCGCCGGCCAAAAACGGACCCAGTGCCTCGGCGCCGCCCCCGGTTTCAATGGCCCGCAACAGGCCCAGGACGCATTCAAGGGGTGCGGGGAAGGTCATGAGCTTCAGACTAGCGGACGCGAGGAGGCGGCCTAGACTGGCCGCATGGGCAGCGTTCCCCAGCTCCTCCAGCGTGCCGCCACAGTCCTGGCCCTGCTGGCTGCTGCCTCCTGCAGCGCGGCACCCGCCGGCACGCCCTCCGCGCGTACGGCACCCGCCGGCGCACCCTCGGCGTCCGCCACCCCCGCCGGGCCGTTGACGGCGGCGATCAACCAGTTCCGCGACAACTACAGCAAACAGATCATCGAGATCCAGTTGACCAACACGACGGACAAGACGGTCACGGTGCGGGCAGCGGTGGTCCAAAGCCCGCTGTTCCAGGCCGGGATCAGCTGGACCTCAGCGGGAGCGGGAACCGAACTGCCGCCGGGCCAGACAAAGAGCCTCCCGGCACTGCTTCCGCCGGCCTCGTGCCCGGGCCCGCGGCCTGACGCCAGTGAGCCGGCAACCGCAGCTGGGGCAACCGTCAGGATCCAGGTCGCCCCGGAGAGCGGGGCGGAAGAACCCGTCACGGCAGCGGCCGACCCGTTCGGCGTCCTCGCCCGCAACCAGGCCGAGCTGTGCCTCGCGCAGGCTGCCGCCGCGGTTGCGGTCTTCCGGTTCAGCCCAGACCTGGAGGTGGCAGCGGACGGCCGCACCGGCGTCCTCCGCCTGGAAATCATGCCGCGCAACCACGCTGGCGCTGCCGGTGATGGACCCGGTGATGGCAGTGGAAGCCTGACCATCGACAGCATCGCCGGAACGACCCTGCTCGAAGAGGACCCCGGCGCGCCCTGGCCCGCCGGCCTCTGGGTGCACTCGACCGGCCCGGCCAGCACCGTGCGGCTGGGCATCAGGCCTGCGCGCTGCGATCCGCATGCCGTCGCGGAGGACAAGGTCGGCACCCTGATTCCGGTGCGGGTCACGGTCGGCGGAAGGGAAGGAGTCCTGAAGGTGGACGCCGGGACGCAACTGCGGGGACGTCTTTACAGTTTTGTCACGAGCGCGTGCGGCCGGCAGTAGTCTGTTCCCATGTCTGTTCCGATGTCCGCAGAGACCAGAAACACCGCCCCCCACACCACGTACAGCACCGAGCGCATCCGGGAAACGGTGCACCAGGTCCTGGACTCCGAGGTGCTGCCGCCCATCGTCCAGGCCGGGCACCCGGTGCTCCGGCACCAGGCGGCGCCGTTCACCGGCCAGCTCGACGACGCCGAACTCGTGCGCTTGATCGACCTGATGCGCCGGGTCATGCACAAGGCTCCCGGGGTCGGCCTCGCCGCGCCGCAGCTCGGTATCCCGCTGCAGATCGCCGTCCTTGAGGACACGTTCGACGTCGGCCCCGAGGTTGCCGCGGCCCGCGGCCGCGAACCGCTTCCGTTCTTCGCCATGTTGAATCCGGTATACGAGCCGCTGGGGCCGGGGTATAAGGCGTTCTACGAAGGCTGCCTCTCGGTGAACGGACTGCAGGCAGTGGTCAGGCGGCCGGAGTCGGTGCGGCTGGAGTACACCGCACCGGACGGTTCGGCCCGGCAGCGGGACTTCACCGGCTGGCAGGCGCGCATTGTGCAGCACGAGACGGACCACCTGCGCGGCATCCTCTATGTGGACCGCGCGGAGCTGCGCTCGCTCAGCAACAACGCTGAATACGCGGCACGCTGGGCTCAGCCGGATATCAGCTACGCCCGGCAGGAACTGGGGTTCCTGCCGGGCGCAGCTGCTGATGATTCGGAGCCTGGTACCCCGAACGCGGGTTAGTCCCGCGGAGCCGGGTTGGCCGCCGTCGGGATGTGCCGGGACCACCACTGCAGGATCTGATCGAAGCGCTGCTTGCGGTGGTGCGGGGTGCCGGAGCGCGACAGCTCGTGGTTCTCACCCGGGAAAACCAGGAACGCGGCCTCCACGCCCAGCTGCTTGAGGGCAGTGAAATAGCGCTGGCCCTGCTCCACCGGGCAGCGCAGGTCCTCCTCGCTGTGGATCACGAGGGTGGGTGTGCGCACCTGGTCCACCCGGGCCATCGGGCTTTGCGCCGCCATCTGTTCGGCCGACCGTCCGGTGTACTCGCCGCCGAAGAACCAGCCGATGTCCGCGGATCCGGTGAAGCTCACCGGGTCCAGGAAACCCCGTTCGACGATCGCTGCCTTGAACCGGTGGTCCTGGCTGATGGTCCAGGCCGTCAGATAACCGCCGTAGGATCCGCCCATGATGCCCAGGGAGCCGCCGTCGAGTTCCTCGAACTTCTCCAGCGCCCCGTCGAGGAAGGCCAGGACGTCCTGCATGTCGACGGTGCCCATCCGCTCTTTGATGGTGCGGCCGTGCGCCTGCCCGTAGCCGGCGGACCCGCGGGGGTTGCACATGAGCACCGCATAACCTGCCGCGGCGTACACCTGCGCCTCGTCGAACAGCGCGCCGGTGAACTGGGCGAATGGGCCCCCGTGGATGTTGAGCAGCACCGGGTGCGGTCCCTCGCCCTCCGGCTTGACCAGCCAGCCGTGGACCGGGTAACCGTCCCCTGAAGCGAAGGTGAGTTCCTGCGGGAGGAGGATCCCGGCCTCGTTCCGCAGCGGCGCTGAGAAGTCGCTCAGCACCCGGAGGCCGCCGCCGGCTTCGAGTACCGCCACGTCGCCCGCGGTTTCCGCGTCGCTGACGCTCAGCAGCACCGTGCCGTTGCCTTCGGCGGCGCCGGTGACGACCCGCTCCCCTTCGACCAGCAGGCTGCGTTGCCCGTCGGGGCCGAATTCGAGCAGTTGCACGGCCCCGCGATGGTTGTTCAGCACCAGCGCCCCGTCGTCGCCGCGCAGTTCGATTCCGCCGGTGATGTCGGCAGTTTCGACGTCACTGAGCAGGAGGGCGTCGCCGCCTTCGGCCGGCAGAACGTAAAGTGCCGTGTTGCGGGCCACGAAGTCCAGGCCCGAGGCGCCCATGTCCTGGGCCGTGAAATACAGCCACCGGCCGTCGCGGCTTTGGCGCACGCTGGACACCGACTGCCGGCCGGCGTTGCCTGGCGTGACCGGTTCCGGTTCCGCTCCCCCGTCCTCCGGATCGAGGCGGAGCCGGTAGATGCCGCTGGCAAGGTCGCTATCGCTGCCCTCATGCAGGGCGGCAGTGAAGTACACGGCCCGGCCGTCGGTGCTGTACGTGGCACCGTCGTGGTCGGTGGTGCCCGCTGTGAGCTGCCGGGCCGTCGGCAGGCTCCCGGAGTCCTTGCCCGCGCCGCCCTTGCCCGCGCCGCCGGCGCTCTCCGCCGAGGCGGCCTCCGCCGAGGCGGCCTTCGCCCGGCCGGCCGGGGCGACCGGGGGCTCATCGTCGAGTGCGGGGACCTGGACGACGAACAGCTGGAGCGGCTTGTCCGCCGTGTAGCCCACACCGTTCATCCGGTACTTGTAATCGGTGATCAGGCGGGCGTCCTCCCCGCCGGCGGAGACGCCGTCGACCGTTCCGTAGCGGCCCTCTTCCGGTGTCCTGGCACTGAAGACGATGCTTCGGGAGTCCGGCGACCAGGTGAAAGCGCTGACGCCGAGCGGAGCGTCCGTTAACGGGACGGGCTCACCGCCGGAGGCCTCGACAAGGTGCAGTTGCGGTTTGCCGCCGGCCTTGGCGCGGAGGAAGGCCAGCACCTGGCCGTCGGGGGAAAACCCGGGCGAGGTGTCGCGGAATCCCCGGGTCAGCCGGCGCGGCCGCAGCGCCGGATCGGTCGGCACGCTCCACAACTGGCCCACGTAGGCGTCGGCGTCGAAATCAGGCCGGACCACGGACACGACGGCGAGGGAGCCGTCCGGGTGCACAGCGGGGGCTGAAACGGACTTGAGCAGGGGCAAATGTTCAGATTTCACGATTGCGAGCCTAGCCCCCGCCGCCCAAGAGGTGAAACACATCACACCGGCGTTGCGCGCCGGGCCGCACCGCCGCCGGTGCCCCGGCGTGCCGGCCCTACGATGGAGACCATGGTCCCCGCTTCGCTCGCCGCCCTCGTGTGCCCCGTCTGCCGGAGCCCGTTCGCGGCAGATAGTACGGGGCGCTCACTTCTCTGCCCGGACGGGCATAGTTTCGACGCCGCCAAACAGGGCTACTTCAACTTCCTCACCGGAAAAGGAACGGTCTTCGAGGCGGACTCCCCGGACATGGTCGCCGCCCGCTTCGACTTCCTGTCCGCCGGGCACTACCGGGGACTCGCGGAATCCGTTGCCGACCTCGCCGCCCCGCTTCTGGCAAGACCGGGGGCCGCCGTGCTGGATGCCGGAACCGGTACCGGACATTACCTCCGCGCCGTGCTGGACCGCGCCCCGGCAGCAGCGGTCGGACTCGACATTTCAAAGTTCGCACTGCGCCGGGCCGCCCGACTGAACCCGGAGGCGCTCAACGTTGTCAGCGACGTGTGGCAGCGGCTCCCCCTTCCGAATGACGCTGTGGACGTGATCATGGTGGTTTTCGCGCCGCGCAACGCCGCCGAGTTCGCCCGGGTGCTGCGTCCCTCCGGCCGGCTCATCGTGGTGACGCCAAGAGAGGGCCACCTGGCTGAGGTCGCCGGACGCACCGGCATGCTCGGCATCGAACCGGCCAAGGATGAGCGGCTCTCGGCTTCACTGGCCGGGCGGTTCGGGGCGCGGCCGGCGCAGGATGTGGACCTGGCCCTGGACCTGTCGCCTGCCGACGTCGCCAACCTCGCACTGATGGGACCCGCCGGCCACCACGTGGACCGCGGCGCCCTGGCCGCCCTTGTGGCTTCCCTGCCCGCCCGCACCGCCGTTGCGGCCCGCTTCCGGATCAGCGTCTTCGAACCGCTCCCGGAGCCGGCCCAGCCGGAATAGGAGCACCTGGCCTAGGTAACGACTTGGCCACTTTCCCCGCCGGGCGTTCCCGGCCCGCCCTTTGCGGGGCGGTCCGGCCTAGGATGGAACCACGTTACGACGGCGCGCCGCTGCACGCCGGGCAAAACATCCAGGGGGCAAAGATGTTTGAATGGCTGGCTGACAACTGGTGGGCATTGTGGCTCACCGTGTTCCTCGTCTTTGCCGTGGTCGAGATGCTCACCCTGGACCTGTTCTTCATCATGCTCGGCGGCGGTGCCCTGGCCGGGCTGATCTCAGCCTTCGCGGGTGCGGACTTCTGGCTCCAAATCGTGATCTTCAGCGTCGTTTCCCTGCTAATGATCGGCTTCGTCCGGCCCGTGGCGCTGAAGCATCTGCGCAGCAGCCCCGCCGACCAGCGCAGCAACGTCGAGCGCCTCATTGGCGAACCGGCCCTCGTGATGGAGTCGGTCACCGAAAGCAGCGGCCTGGTCAAGATCGGCGGCGACATTTGGACGGCCCGGTCCAAGGGCGGCGTCCTGGCACCCGGCCAGCACGCTGTGGTCAGCGCCATCGACGGCGCCACCGCCGTCGTGGTCCCGCAGCCGAACCCGGCCGTGCAGTAACCAGGCCATGCAGTAAACCGCGGCCTGCGCTAACCCGCCGGACAGTAAACCAACAAGTTCAGACCCTGCGGCAGGACCGCCGCACCACACACAAAACCAAATATTTGGGGAAAAGGTGATGTATGGATATCGCAGTCGCAATCGTGCTGCTGGTACTCGTTGCGTTCGTAATAATCGTTCTGGTGCGGTCGGTGCGGATCATTCCGCAGGCCCGCGCCGGCGTCGTTGAACGTCTCGGCAAGTACCAGCGGACGCTGAATCCCGGCCTGACCATCCTGATTCCCTTCGTGGACCGGCTGCTGCCGCTGCTGGACCTGCGCGAACAAGTGGTTTCCTTCCCGCCGCAGCCGGTGATTACCGAGGACAACCTGGTGGTCTCCATCGATACCGTGGTCTACTTCCAGGTCACGGACGCGCGGGCCGCCACCTACGAGATCGCCAATTACATCCAGGCCGTTGAACAGCTCACCACGACTACGCTGCGCAACGTGGTGGGCGGGCTCAACCTTGAGGAGGCCCTCACCTCCCGCGACCAGATCAACGGCCAGCTGCGCGGGGTGCTGGATGAAGCCACCGGCCGTTGGGGCATCCGGGTCTCCCGGGTGGAGCTTAAGGCCATTGATCCGCCCCACTCCATCCAGGACTCGATGGAGAAGCAGATGCGCGCCGAGCGTGACCGGCGCGCGGCCATCCTCACCGCCGAAGGCACCAAGCAGTCGGCCATCCTCACCGCGGAAGGCCAGCGGCAATCCTCCATCCTGAAAGCCGAGGGCGATGCCCAGGCGGCAATCCTCCGGGCCGACGGCGAGGCGCAAGCCATCCAGAAGGTCTTCGACGCCATCCATAAAGGCAACCCGGACCAGAAGCTGCTCGCCTACCAGTACCTGCAGACGTTGCCGAAGCTGGCCGAAGGCAGCTCCAACAAATTGTGGATCATCCCCAGCGAAGTGGGCGAGGCACTCAAGGGCATCGGCGGTGCGCTTGGCGGCCTAAATCCGGACCTGCACCCGGATCCACGCGCGGACGCCGCACCCGGCACCCCGGACACCGCCGTCTCTCCCCAGATCTAGGCCCGACCGCGCCCCGCCCCCGGCGCCCCGGCTTTACCTGGGCTCCGGAACCCGTATACTTGAGTATTTGTCCGGACGGTTCAGCCAGCCGGAACAATTACTCTTCGCGGGGCGTTGTATCCATTGACGATTTGTGCAGTGGGGAATGCACCGCAAACAGCAGCCGGGTGGTCCTCGCGGACCTCCGGCTGACGCAGGGTCCGGCCCTGCGAACCGATTCTAAGGGAGAAATGATGAGCGATCGCAGCCTGCGGGGTATGCGCCTTGGCGCACAGAGCATGGAGACGGAATCGGGCGTTGAGCCCGCTCCGCGCCAGCGGGTCGAGTACCGCTGCGCGGACGGCGAGCAGGTTTTCGTCACCTTCTCCTCCGAGGCGGAGATTCCCCCGGTATGGGTTTCCAAGACCGGCAAGGAAGCGCTGCTGGTAGACGGCGAACGCCCGGTCAACAGCAACGAGAAGGCCGTCCGCACGCACTGGGACATGCTCCTGGAACGCCGCTCGCTGCCTGAGCTGGAGCAGATCCTCGAAGACCGCCTCACCATCCTGCGCGAACGCCGCGGAGAGCGCCGCTCCGCTTAAGCGCCCGGCAGCCAGCAACGCAAAGAGCCGGTCCCGCGCCTTAGAGAGGCGCCGGACCGGCTCTTTTTTGCGTCCGCGGGCTCCTGCCCGCCGCGGTTTCCTACTTGCGGCCGAGTTTACGGCTCAGGGTGTTCCAGCGCGCGGTAAGGCCCCACCGGGTCACGTTGATCATCGCTTCGATGACGATGTTGCCGCTCATTTTCGAGGCACCGAGTTCGCGTTCCACGAACGTGATGGGGCGCTCCACGATGTTCAGGCCGAGCTGGGCCACGCGCCAGGCGAGATCCACCTGGAAGCCGTAACCGACCGAGTCGACCGAATCCAGGTTGAGTTTTTCCAGCGTGCTCCGGCGGAAGGCGCGGAAACCGCCGGTGACGTCCTTGATGCTGACGCCGAGCATGATGCGGGCGTAGGTGCTGCCGACGCGTGAGATGGCCTGGCGGTACAGCGGCCAGTTCACCACGCTGCCGCCCGGGACCCAGCGGGACCCCATGGCGAGGTCCGCGCCCTGCTCCACGGCTTCGATCAGCTGCGGCAGCTGCTCCGGCTTGTGGGAGCCGTCGGCGTCCATCTCGACCAGGATGTCGTAGCCGGCCTCCAGCCCCCATTTGAAGCCGGCGATGTAGGCGGCGCCGAGACCGGCCTTGCCTGCGCGGTGCAGGACGTGGACCTGGCTGTCTTCGGCGGCGATGCTGTCCGCCAGCTGGCCCGTGCCGTCGGGGCTGTTGTCGTCAACGACCAGCACGTCGGACGTCGGCACGGCAGTGCGGAGGCGTCCAAGCGTCTTGGGCAAGGATTCCAGCTCGTTGTAGGTCGGGATGATCGTGAGGACACGCACAGCGGGGCCTTTCCTTAAAGGGAGCGTCGAACGGCCGGGACGGCCGGCGGTTAGCCGACGGCAGGCACAGCTTCCCATTATAGACAGCCGGCTGCGCGCCGCCCGGCGGCACCGCGTCGCCGGTGGAGCGGTTAGCTTCCCAGCGAACCGCTGGAGAAGAGCTCGACGCCGTCGCGCACCGTTTGCAGGCAGACAGGGTCGTTGCCGGTATCCAGCGCCGGCAGCAGGGGCGTGCGGGCGCGCGGGTCGGTGCTCCAGGACTGGACCCTGCCGTCGGCCACCTGGACCATGAGCTCTTCGACTTCCCAGACCGCGAAGCTGGCCGGGGCGCCGGGAACCAGCTGGCCCGCCATCGGATTGCGGTACCGGGCGGCGCGCCAGCCGGCCCGAGTGTGGCCCAGGAAGGCTGCGCGGGCGGAGATCCGCTCCGCCGCGTTGGAGTGCTCCAGGCAGGCGCGCACCCCCGCCCAGGGCCGAAGCGGCGTGACCGGGCTGTCGCTGCCGAAGCAGACCGGCACGCCGGCGGAGTAAAAGGAACCGAAGGGGTTCATGGCAGCGTGACGGGATCCGAGCCGCCGGGCATAGAGGCTGTCCTCCCCGCCCCACAGGGCGTCGAAGACAGGCTGCGCACTGACCGTGACCGAGTATTTGGCCAGCCGCGCGATGGCGTCCGGGTCGGCGAGCTCCACATGTTCCAGCCGGTGGCCGGCCGCGCGTACGCGCTGTTCCCCGACCTCCGCGGCGGCCCGGTCCAGGGCGTCGAGGGCGGCGTCGAGGCCGGCGTCGCCAATCACATGGAACCCCGCCTGGATACCGAGCAGCGAGCAGGCCGCCAGATGCGCGGCGGCCTCGTCGACGGAAAGGTACCGGTTGCCCCGCTCCCCCGCCGCGTCACTGTAGTCCTCCCGCAGCGCCGCCGTGCGGGACCCGATCGAGCCGTCCATGTTCAGGTCCCCGGCCAGGCCGAGCACCGGCACACCCAGCCCGTCAAGGATGGAGCGGGCCTGTTCCTCCGACGCCGCCAGTTCACCCCAGTACGGCAGGATCTCCGGGGCCGCCGGTCCGCTCCGCCCGGGGGCGTTCCATCCGGCCGCGAGCCGCAAATCCTCGACCCCGCCGATGTGCGGAGCCGCCATTTCAGCCAGTGCCACGTAACCGTTGGCGGCAGCTTCGGCCAGGGCTGCCTGCTGGTAGCGGCGCAGCTCCCCGGCGGGAAGTTTGCGTGCCGCGAGCCGCGCGGCGATGTGGGCGTCCCGCTTGACCTGACCGTCGCCGGCACAACCGTCCAGGCCGTCAAGGCTGGAGGCGGCCGCGAGGGAGGACGAGACCAGCGCCGAATGTACGTCCACCCGGGACAGGTACACCGGCCGGCCGCCGGCCGCGCGGTCCAGTTCTTCCCGGCTGGGCAGGGCCGGATCGGTCCAGAGGGTTTCGTCCCAACCGTGCCCCAGCACGGTGCCGCCGGTGCCGGCGGAGGCGCTGTACCGGGCGATGGCGTCGAGCAGTTCGGCGGCCGAACGCACCCCGCCCAGCTGCAGCGAATCCAGTGCGATGCCGGTTTCGGTCAGGTGCACGTGGGAGTCGACGAAGCCGGGGGCAAGGAGCGCGCCGTGCAGGTCAACGATGTCCATCGTGGCGTCCGCGATGGACGTGGCGGCCTGCTCGGAGCCGACCCAGGCCACCGTGTCGCCGTCCACCAGCATGGCGGTCGCGAACGGGTCCGCCGCCGTGTAGACGGAGCCGTTGCGGTACAGCGTCACCTTGCGTTCTGCCTGGGCTGCGTTGGCTGGCTTGGGTGCCCCGGACGGTGAAACGGTCATCGTGGAAAACTCCTTGTGCTGAAAGTACGGGGGTTGCGGGCCGGGTTACGCCGGGCCGGGTCAGGCCACGGCCGAGTAGGCGACGACGCCGCGCTTGACCAGGTTGATCGCGTCGGAGCAGAGCCGCGCGACCCGGGGGTCCAGGCCCGGAATCTTGGCCAGCTGGTCAAGCAGGTCGATGACCTGCTTGACCCACCGGACAAAGTCGCCGGCCGCCAGGTCCGTGCCGCTGAGGACCTCCTGGAGGTGCCGGCCCTTGGCCCACTTGAAGACCGGCCAGACCAGGCCCAGCTCCGGCTCGCCGGTGAGCGGCAGCTTGCTGGCTTCTTCGATGTCCTCCAGGGCGGACCATTCACGCACGACGATGTCGACGGCGGACTCGAGCGAAACGCTCGGCATCTTTGGCCGCAGGCCCCGGTCCTCACGCTTGGCCTGGTACACCAGGACGCTCGCCAGCGCCGCGATCTCCGCGGCGTCGAGGTCGTTGAAGGCGCCGAGCCGCAGCGACTGCGAGATCAGCAGGTCCTTTTCACCGTAGATCCTCCGCAGCCGCTGGCCGTCAGGGCTGATGGAGAGTGCCCCGGACTCCGTCGCCTCAAGGTAGCCGTAGCCGGACAGGACGCCGCAGACCCGGTCGAAGGTCTTGGCGATGGTGTTGGTACGGCCCTGGATCTGCCGGATCAGGCCGTCGGTTTCCTGCCGGAGCTTCCACCAGCGCTCGGACCAGCGGGCGTGGTCCTCACGTTCGCTGCAGCCGTGGCACGGATGGGCCCGGAGCTCACGGCGCAGTTCGGTGATCTTTTTTTCCATGTTGGGCAGGGCCGCGGCCCGGCCGAAGTCCTCGTTCCGGCTCGGAGGTGCCGGTGGCCGGCTCTCGCGGATGGCGTTGCGGACCGAGGACGCCAGGTCGCGGCGGGACTTCGGCACCTTGGCGTTGAAGGATTTCGGGATCCGGATCCGGGTGATCGGGGCCAGCGGGCCCTCAACGTCCTGCAGGCCGATGCGGCGCAGCTGGTTGTCCAGCGTCATGACGGCCGGCCGCGGCTCGCGGGAGTGGTGGTCGGAACTAAGCACGACGGCGAGTCCTGGCGCCCGGCCGGACGGGACCTCCACAACGTCGCCGGGCAGCAGCCGGCTCAAGGAATCCTCGGTCAGTGACTTCCGGGCGCGGGAGGTGCCCTTCGAGGCGTTGCGTTCGGCGTCGGACAAGGCCCGCCGCAGCCTCGCGTACTCGGTGAAGTCGCCCAGGTGGCAGCTCATTGCCTTGCTGAAGCCGGCGAGTGACTCTTCGCGGCTGCGGACCTGCTTCGCCAGTCCGACGACGGAGCGGTCCGCCTGGAACTGGGCGAAGGACGATTCGAGGATCTCGCGGGCACGGGACCGGCCGAACTGCGCGACCAGGTTGATGGACATGTTGTAGGTGGGCCGGAAGCTGGAGTTCAGCGGGTACGTGCGCCGGGAGGCGAGGCCCGCGACGGCCGCCGGATCGGTCCCCGGCTGCCACAGGACTACAGCGTGGCCCTCGACGTCGATTCCCCGGCGCCCGGCCCGGCCGGTCAGCTGGGTGTACTCCCCCGCGGTGATATTGACGTGGGCCTCACCGTTGAACTTGTCGAGCTTTTCCAGCACCACGCAGCGGGCGGGCATGTTGACGCCCAGGGCGAGGGTCTCGGTGGCGAAGACGGCCTTGACCAGGCCGTCGGCGAACAGTTTCTCCACCACTTCCTTGAAGGTGGGCAGCATGCCGGCGTGGTGGGCGGCGAGGCCGCGCAGCAGCCCGTCACGCCAGCTCCAGAAGCCCAGCACGTCCAGGTCGTCGGAGGGAATGTCCTGGGCGGCCTCGTCGACCCGGCGGGCGATGATGAGCTGCTCCTGCTCGGTGGTCAGCCACAGCCCGGCGGAGACGCACTGCGCCACCGCGGCGTCGCAGCCGGCGCGGGAGAAAATGAAGGTGATGGCCGGCAGCAGGTCCATCCGGTCGAGGCTGGCGACGACCTGCGGCCGGCTGGCTTTGCGGACAGGGCTGCGCTGGCCGCGCTGCGGTGCCTCGTCCCGCTGGTTCCGGTGCCGGCGCTGGCTGCGGCCGCCGTGGCCGAAACGGCCGCTGAAGTTCATCTGGCTCTCGGCCCGCGCCATCGAGAGCAGCTCCGGGTTGACCTCGAAACCGGCCCGCTCGGTGATCACCTTCGCGGTTGCCGTACCCGGTGCGGCGGCGGCGGCCAGGGCGCCGGCGGTGGCGGTGGCGTTGTCCTCGCCCGCGGGGGCGATCTCGTCGAAGGTGGTGTCGCCGGCGAACAGGTCCACTATTTTGCGGCCCACCATGACGTGCTGCCAGAGCGGGACGGGACGGTGTTCGGAGACGATGACGTCGGTCTGGCCGCGGACGGTGTCCAGCCAGGCGCCGAATTCCTCGGCGTTCGAGACGGTGGCGCTTAGTGAGGCCACCTGGACTTCGCTGGGCAGATGGATGATGACTTCTTCCCACACGGCGCCGCGGAACCGGTCAGCCAGGTAGTGCACCTCGTCCATCACCACGAAGCCCAGATCTGCCAGGGTGTCCGAGCCGGCGTACAGCATGTTGCGGAGCACTTCGGTGGTCATCACCACCACCGGGGCCTCGCCGTTGATGCTGGTGTCACCGGTCAGCAAACCCACCTGGGCTGCACCGTATTTCTCCACCAGCTCGGTGTACTTCTGGTTGCTCAAGGCCTTGATCGGCGTCGTGTAGAACGCCTTCAGGCCGCGCTGGAGGGCCAGGTAGATGGCGAACTCCCCGACGATGGTCTTTCCGGCGCCGGTGGGCGCCGCAACCAACACGCCGCGCCCGGCCTGGAGGGAAAGGCACGCCTCACGCTGGAAGGGATCGAGGTCAAAGGCGAGCGTGCGGGTGAATCCACCCAGATAGGTTTTCGCTTCCGCCGCCCGCTCGGCGCTGGCACGGTAGCGCTCGGACGGCGACTCGGGCCCGGGTTGGAAAGACATGATCCCAGCCTAGTGGGCGCAGGCCTAGAGATTCTCCAGCTCGGAACTGGGAGTGCCCTGGTCGGCGGTGGCTTCGGTCTCGGCGGCCACCTTCGCGGCGCGCTTCTCGCGCCGGCGGTCGTTGAGCAGGCACAGCCCGATGGCGGCGAAGAAAAGCGCGAGCATGGGCACCGCGAGGTAGAACATGCTCATCGCGTCGGCGCCGGGCGCGGCCATGGCCGCGAAGAGACAAACGAGGAACACGGTGATCCGCCAGCTCTTCAGCAGCTGCTGGCCCTTGATCAGTCCGGCCAGGTTCAGCCCGAACAGCACCACCGGCAGCAGGAACGCGATCCCGAAGGCAAGCAGCAGGCGCAGCACGAACGACAGGTACACCTGGGCGCTGATGAAGTTGGAGCCGCCCGAGGGGGTGAAGTCCGTGAGCACGCGCACGGCGTTGGGCAGCACCAGCCACGCGAGCAGCACGCCGCCCACGAAGAGCGGAACGGCGGCGGCGACAAAGGACAGCGCGAGGCGCCGTTCGTTCTTGTGCAGTCCGGGAACGATGAAGGCCCACAGCTGGTAGAGCCAGACCGGGCTGGCGACGATCAGACCCAGGAACACGGAAACCTGGATCATCAGGTCAAAGGAGCTTGCCACGCCGTCGAAGTTCAGCGACGCCTGCCGGCCCTCGTGGACGTTGAGGTCCCGGATCGGCTTGATCAGGGCCGCGAGCATGGGCTGGTAGACGAGGAAACCGACGACTGTCCCGAGGACGACGGCAATGGCCGACTTAAAGAGCCGGGTGCGCAGCTCCTTAAGGTGATCGAGCAGGGCCATCCGGCCCTCGGGGTTCGATCGGCGGCTCATGGTTGCAGCCATGTGGTTTTAGGCGCGGTTCGGCGGCGGAACGTCGGTTCCCTCGCCCGGGCGGCTTTCGGTGCCGGCGGACCGGGGGTGGTTCACGACTTTGCCTTCGACGGCGTCGGAGTCGGCGCCCGCCTCGGGCGTACCGTCCTTCTTCATTTCGCGGACCTCGGACTTGAAAATCCGCATCGACTGGCCCAGACTGCGGGCCATTCCCGGCAGCTTCGGCGCAGCAAAAAGCACCAGTGCCAGGACGATGATGATGATGAGATGCCAGCCTTCAAGCCTCATGCTGGGTGGTCCTTTCGTTTGTATACATCCTATGGCTAACGCGGATCGATGTCGCGCAACGCCTGGGGCTGCCCGCGTTCGGCTTTACGTTCGACCCGGCGGATCCGGCGGGCTTCCTGCCGGGCCGCCTTGGATGCATGGTAATTCTGTCGCATCGTTTCGGGCGGAGCAAAAACCGCCGACCCCGGTTCTGCCGGAGCGCCGGTTCCGCTGCTCCCGGCGCCGCTGTCCGAACCTACCGAAGCGGCCTGAACAACAGCTGAACCGGAGGTGGCCGGCACCGAACCAAGGGTTGAGAAGCGGTCCCCGGCCTGCGCGAGTTCTTTGGTCACCGCCATGAACTGCCGGAACAACCGGACGCCGAGCACGCCGATAAAGAGCAGGGACAGTGCGACGAGCGCTATCCAGATTACGATCCAGGACCACCAAGGCATGCTGACCAGTCTAACGGGGATGCTGCCTGGTCCCCGTACCGGCGCCTGTAGCTGTCGCCGTACCGGCACCGTACCGGTTCAGGGCGGCGGCGAGCCACTCCCGGGTGGCGTCCGCCAGAGCCCGGGGCTCCAGGACCCGGATCGCACCCCCGTGCTGGGCCACAAACATCGGCAGCCAGTCCGCGCTGCCGAACCGGATCTCGGCGAGCATATGCCCGTTCGGAAGCAGCGCGGTCCGCTCCGCGTAGTACTCGTCCGCCAGCCCGGCGCCCTGCCTGGTCAGCTCCAGCACCACGACGGCGTCATCATCGTTGGGCGTGAACAGTTTCACCGGGAAGTCCCCGGCAGGGTCCGCGGCCGAGGACGGCGGAAGCCCGTTGGGCTGCAGGCTCTGAATCC
This sequence comes from Arthrobacter sp. B3I4, assembly GCF_030816855.1. Lineage (NCBI taxonomy): Bacteria > Bacillati > Actinomycetota > Actinomycetes > Micrococcales > Micrococcaceae > Arthrobacter > Arthrobacter sp. B3I4. The sequence goes on from NZ_JAUSYK010000001.1 coordinate 2,553,731, forward strand.
GGTCCAGCCGGAAGTTCCGCAGGCCGCCGGCGGTGTGGCAGTACGCCTCGAGGTACCAGGTGCTGTCCAGCGAGTAGAGCCGGTGGGGGTCGATGTCGCGTTCGGAGACGGCGTCGCGTTGCGGCGCGAGGTAGCTGAGCCGCAGTTGGGCGCCGGTTCGGATGGCCTCGCGTGCGGTGGCGAGGACCGCGGAGTCCTCGGGAGCGACTTCGGGTCCAGACAGGGCGGCGGCTTTGAGGCCTTCCTCCCCCGCTGCGGCCATGAGTTTAAGCGTGACGGATTCGAGGTCACCGCCCTCGGCGAGTCCGGGCAGGCCGTTGAGGGCTTCCAGGCCGGTCAGCAGCGCGCATGCCTCGTCCACCGTGAAGCGGACCGGCCGGTTCAGGTCGAGGTCCTGGATGATGTAGACGTGGTCGTCGTCCCACCGGATGTCCAGCAGGTCGTCAGGGTAGCCCTCGGGCAGGCCGGAGCAGATCAGGATCCGCAGGTCGTCCTCGAGTTCTTTGCGGGTAATGCCGAAGCGCTCGGCCACCTCGCTGATGTGCAGCCCCTGGTGGTGGACCAGGAACGGGACCAGCTGCAGCATCCGTTTGAGCTGGTCCTCGGACGTGCGCTTACGGCTGCGCTTTGCCGGACCGGTACGGGGGAAGTCGACCGGCGGAGCCGGTGCCGCGGCGAAGTCGGCTGCGGCAGCCAGGCGGCGCAGCACGGCTGCGTGCAGGCCGGGCGGCGCCACCACCACGGCTTTCGGTCCGTAGGAGGCAAGTTCGGCGGCGAGGGTCTCGGCGTCCCGGTAGGGCACGGTGAGCCGGTCAAAGCCGGCACGGGCTGGTACCGGGGCGCCGCCGCCGTCGTTGCCGTCAGCGCTACCTCCGTCGTTGCCGCTGGCGGCGGAAGTGCCGGCGGGCACGGCGTGCTTGCGCAACCCCAGGAGCGCACCGCCGGCGACGTCGACGATAGCGTGCTGCACGGGCAGTTCGGGCAGGGCGGCAAGTTGTTCCCGGACGTTGAAGGACGGCGGCGGCGTAAAGCTCTCACCGTCCAGCACACTCACCGCCGAGGTGAAGCGTGAAAGCCGGAAGAAGCGTTTGTCCCCGCGGGCCCGGTCGTAGCCCACGAGGTACCACTGACCGAAGCGGCTGCCCAGGCCCCAGGGCTCGACGGTGCGCAGTTCCTCCTGGCCGGTGCTGCCGGCCAGGTAACTGAAACTCACCGGATGCTGGCGGTGAATGGCGCCGACCAGGTCCTCGAAGGCCTGCCCTGCCGGCCGAATCCGGGGCTGGACCCCGGCCGGCAGTTCCGCCTCGGCCAGACCGCCGGCCGCCTGCAGCTTGCGCACGGCGTTCCGGGCCGCGGAGCCCAGGGCGGCCTGTTCCCACAACTGGGCCGCGAGGATCAGGACCGTGCACTCCGCCGGGGTGAGACTGACGTCCGGCAGACGGTTGGATTCCTTGCCGATCCGGTACCGCGTGGTCGCCGGGTCATCGGAGCCCCAGCCCTTGTCGGTCACGGTTTCGACCTCGAAGCCGAACTGCCGAAGCTCGCCCTTGTCGCGTTCAAACATCCGGCCAAAGGCAGCCTCGGAGCTCGTGGTGTCGTGGTAGACCTTCTGGCGCAATTCGCTGCGGCGCAGGCCGTACCGGGTGTTGAGCAGCGCGATGAGCAGGTTCAGGAGGCGTTCAGTACGTGAGGCGGGCACCCGGCAAGGTTACTAAAGTTCCAGGCGTCGAAACGGCGAAAGCGCGGCAACAGCCGGAAGAACTTTCCGATTGTTACCGCGCTTCACTTGACGGGGCGTCAGCCGCGCTGCCGCCCCGCGCGGGGGCCCACGCCCGCGGGGTTCCCTGTCCGAGCTTGCGAGGATAGGGGGCGGGTGGGGATCAGCGGACGGCGACGAGGTCGACGACGAAGATCAGGGCTTCGTTCGGGCCGATCGCTCCGCCGGCGCCCCGGGAGCCGTAGGCCAGCTCGGAGGGGATCTCCAGGCGGCGGCGGCCGCCGACCTTCATGCCCAGCAGGCCCTGGTCCCAGCCCTGAATGACCTGGCCGACGCCGACCCGGAAGTCCAGCGGAGCGCCGCGGCCCCACGAGGCGTCAAACTCTTCGCCGGTGGACCAGGCGACGCCAACGTAGTGCGTGGAGACGGTGTCGCCGGCTTTGGCTTCGGGGCCGTCGCCTTCGATCAGGTCAGTGATCACGAGTTCGGTGGGAACGTCGCCCTGCGGGAAGTCAATTTCGGGCTTTTCACGGTCGAGGTTGCGCTGTCCAAATGACATGGTTGCTCCTTCTTGGGGTGGCTGGGTTGGTGATGTTTACTTGACGCCGAGAATATCGACGACGAAGACGAGGTCGCCCTTGGCGTCGCCCTGGCCCTGGTCGCCGTAGGCGAGGTCCTTGGGGATGACCAGGAGGACGCGGGAGCCGACGGTCTTGCCGGCAAGTCCCTGGGTCCAGCCCTTGATCACGCCGTTGAGCGGGAATGTCGCCTTCTTGCCGCTGTCGTAGCTGGAGTCGAACACCTTGCCGCTGGCAAGCGCGACGCCGACGTAGTTGACGGTGACGGTGTCGGTTTCCTTCACGGCCTGGCCCTTGCCCTTGATCAGGTCCTGGGAAACCAGTGCCGTGGGGGCGGCTACGCCCTCGACGGAGATAACCGGAACACCCTTGTCGTTTTCCTTCACGGTCGGCAGGCCGGCGGGCGGGGTCACGGCGTCGCCCTCGGGCTTGTCCAGGACCTTGGGAGCATCCTTGGCCGCGAGGATCTTGATGACGATCAGCTGCGAGGGCTGGGCGGGAGTTTCCGGGGCGCCGGCGCTTGCCGGGGCCGCGGCCTTGCCCGGAACAGCCAGGGCGAGGTGGGAGCCGACCTTGGCACCGACGAAGGCGTTGTAAATGACGGCACTGCCGGTCTTGAGCTCATCATTCAGCTCGAGTTTCTCGGCATCCTTCGGGAAGGTGTCCTCGACGGTGGAGCCGTCCTTGCCGTTGAACGCAACGATCGAGATGTCCGCGACCTGGTTGGCCTTCACGCGGTCGCCGTCGCCTTCCTTGACCACCTTAATGGTGGGGTCCTTGACCTCAAGCGGCTTGGTGAATTCGACGCCGGGTGCTTTTTTGTCGCCGTTCTCGGTCAGCTTCAGGGAGTCGAGTTTCGCTGTTTCACCGGCGGACTGGCTGGTGGGCTCCGGGGCCGCCGGTTCGCCGCCACCACAGGCGGTGAGCAGCAGCAGTCCGGGAAGAAGAATTGCTAATAGTCGGCGCACGTAAGAACTTTCGTCGGGGCAGGATGGACGCTTCGCCGGACCGTGGCCAGCGGCAAAGCAGGCGGTAGCCGGGAAACGGCACCTTTCCCAGCGTAACCCGGAAAGCTGGGTATCAGCCCATAGAGTCCAGCAGCGCGTCAACGCGGTCATCGACGCTGCGGAACGGATCCTTGCACAGAATGGTCTGGTGGGCGCGGTCGTTGAGTTTCAAATGGACCCAGTCCACGGTGTAGTCGCGGCCCAGTTCCTGCGCCCGCCGGACAAAGTCGCCGCGCAGCTTGGCGCGCGTGGTCTGCGGCGGGGCGTCGACGGCGTCCTTCACCGCGGTGTCATCGACGACCCGGCGGGCCGCGCCGCGTGCCTGGAGCAGGTAGAACAGTCCGCGGCTTCGTGAAATGTCGTGATAGGTAAGGTCAAGCTGGGCCACCCGCGGCGCATCGAATTCCAGGCCGTGCCGCCTGCAGTAGTTATCCATCAGCTTTTTCTTGATCGCCCAGTCCACTTCAGTGTCGATGGTGCTCGTGTTGCCGCTCTCAATTGCGTCGAGTGTGCGTTCCCAGAGATCCAGGATGAGCGGGACGTGGGCGTTGTGCGCGCCGCGGTCTGCCACGAATTCGGTGACTTTATTCAGGTACTCCCGCTGGATCTCCAGGGCGGTGAGCTGCCGGCCGTTGGCGAGCCGCACCACCGCACGCCCGGTCAGGTCGTGGGAGATCTCGCGGATGCTGCGGATGGGGTTTTCCATCCGCATGTCGCGCATAATGACTCCGGCTTCGATCATGCGCAGGATCAGGTCGACGGTGCCCACCTTGAGCAGTGCCGTGGTCTCGGACATGTTTGAATCCCCCACGATCACATGCAGCCGCCGGTAAAACTCGGCGTCGGCGTGCGGCTCGTCGCGGGTGTTGATGATCGGCCGTGAGCGGGTGGTGGCGGAGGAGACGCCTTCCCAGATGTGGTCCGCCCGCTGGGAGAAAGCGAACGTGGCACCGTGGGGTGTCTTGAGGATCTTGCCGGCGCCCGCAATCAACTGCCGCGTGACGAGGAACGGGATGAGAATTTCAGCCAGCCGGGAGAACTCGCCGCGGCGGGGTATCAGGTAGTTCTCGTGGCTGCCGTAGGAGTTGCCGGCCGAGTCGGTGTTGTTCTTGAACAGGTAAACCGTTCCGTTGAATCCCTCGCCCCCGAGGCGTTCCTGCGCCTCGTCCACGAGGTCGTCCAGGATAAGCTCGCCGGCCCTGTCGTGGGCGATGAGCTGGGCCAGGTCGTCGCATTCGGCGGTGGCGTACTCGGGGTGCGAACCGACGTCCAGGTAAAGCCGGGAACCGTTGGTCAGGAACACGTTCGAGGAGCGGCCCCAGCTGACCACCTTGCGGAAGAGGTAGCGGGCCACCTCCTCCGGCGCCAGCGGCCGGGACTCCGGGCTGGAGTAGGAAATTCCGAATTCGGTTTCGATGCCGAAAATGCGCTTGTCCATCTCAACTCTCCTCAGCCAGCAATGCCGCTACGTCGGCGTCGTCGAGCCGGCGGAACGCCCGCCGCGTGCCGCGGCTGCTTTCCGAGCCGCGGTCCAGCACGGCGACTTCAACGGCCGACACGGGCAGCGTAGCGGTCTCCTTGTCGGCGACCAGGCCGGCCAGGGCCAGCCGGACCGCCCCGGCAAAATCAAGGTCACCGCGCCAGCCGTCGGCGACGGCTTCGGAGACCTTGTCGGCCTGGCCGCCCATCACAATGAATTCCTGTTCGTCCGCGATGGAACCGTCAAAGGTGAGCCGGTAGAGGTGGTCCGTTTTCGGGCCGGGACCCACTTCAGCGACTGCCAGTTCGACCTCGAACGGTTTCTGTTCGGCCGTGAACACTGCTCCCAGACTTTGTGCGTAGACGCTGGCCAGGCCCCGGGCGGTGACGTCCTCACGGTCGTAGGAGTAGCCGCGGACATCGGCGTACCGCACCCCGGCCTGGCGGAGGCTTTCAAATTCGTTGTATTTCCCGACGGCCGCGAAAGCAATCTTGTCGTAGATCTCACCGATTTTGTGCAGCGAGGGCGACGGGTTCTCGGCCACCAGGGCAATCCCGTCCCGGCAGCTGATCACCACCACTGAGCGGCCGCGGGCAATTCCTTTCCGGGCGAAGTCCGCCCGGTCCTTCATCAGCTGTTCGGGAGAGACATAGAACTGCTGGGTCATGTCAGGCCTCCCGCTGGGCCGCGGCCCGTGCTTCGATGATGGCGCCGGCCACGCCCGCGAGCTCGAGCTCAGGCACCCGCGCGGCACCGGCCCGGCTGACCGTGTAGACCACGGGCCACAATTGCCGGACCGGGTCCGGGCCGCCGGTGGCGGAGTCGTCGTCGGCGGCGTCGTACAGCGCTTCAACCGCCACCCGGACGGCCTCCGCTTCGGAGAGGTTGGGCCTCCACAGCTTTTTCAGCGCACCACGGGCGAACATGGAGCCCGAGCCGACCGTGTGGTGCTCCTGTTCCTCGTAGCGGCCGCCGGTGACGTCGTAGGAGAACAGCCTGCCGGTGCCGGTGGCCCGGTCGAAGCCTGCGAACAGCGGGATCACGGCGAGGCCCTGCATCGCCATGGGCAGGTTGCCGCGGATCATGGCGCCGAGCCGGTTGGCCTTGCCGTCCAGGCTCAGCTGGGTGCCTTCGATTTTTTCGTAGTGTTCCAGTTCGACCTGGAACAGCCGGGTGATGTCCAGCGCTACGCCGGCAGTCCCGGCGATCCCCAGGACGGAGTACTGGTCTGCGGGAAACACCTTCTCGATATGCCGGCTGGCAATGATGTTGCCCATGGTTGCGCGCCGGTCACCGGCCATCAGTACTCCCCCGGCGTAGGCCAGTGCGACGATGGTGGTGGCGTGCGGCGTCGGTGGCACCGGGGTTCCTGCACCGGTGCCGGGACCGCCGCCTGCGCCGGGCTGCAGGGCGTTGTAGGGCAACAGTTCGGGCCGTGAGCGTTGCAGGTGCTCGGTGAAGGATGACGTCGCGTTCGCCGCTACCTGGTTGGCTGATGTTTCCTGCACTGGTGCACTCCCTCAACGTAGTGGATCAACGGCTTTCGACGCTCAGCCCTGTGTCTGCTCAGTGGGTCTCCTAAGTGTGCTCCTCGCCTGCGCCGGTTCGGCGGGTGCGCCTACTGGCCGCCCTTTTGCACGAAGGCGCGGACGAACTCCTCGGCGTTGGATTCCAGGACACCGTCGATCTCGTCGAGCAGATCGTCCACCCCCTGGGTGGAGGCGGAAGCCTGGGCTTCGGGCGGCGCCGGCGGGGCGGCAACTTCCTCGTCGACTTCGGTGTCGCGGGACTGCGGCTGCTGCTGCTCCTGGCCTGCCATCATCTTCTCCTTGTCGCTGTCTGTCCCATCGTGCACAGGACATCCTGTAAGCCATATTGCCACGCCCGGGCCCCGCGCGGGGGTCTTTCCAGCTACGAACCGGGGCTTAGGCCCAACAGCTCAGCCAGGAACGGTCCGGCCTCCCGGTGCCGGGCGAACAAGCCGCCGGTGAGAGCCTCGGTGCCGCGCAGCGGTTCGCGTGTAGGTACCCGCTGAAGCTTGCCGCGGCCGGGCAAATCGAAGATCACGGAGTCCCAGCTTGCGCCCACCAGGTCCTTGCCGAAGCGGCTGACGCAGCGGCCGCGGAAGAAGGCCCTGGTGTCCGACGGCGGTTCCAGGACCGCGCGGGCGATGGCCCCGTCGTCGGCGATGCGCTGCATCCGGCCGCGGGCCAGCAGCCGGTGGTAGAGGCCCTTCTCGGGGCGGATGTCCGCCCATTGCAGGTCTACCAGTCCCAGCCGGGCGTCCGACCAGTCCAGTCCGTCCCGCTGCCGGTAACCCTCCAGCAGGGTGAGTTTTGCGAGCCATTCAACAGTTGAGGCGGCCGCCGCGCGGTCGCCGCCCAGTTCGGTCAAAGTCGCGGACCAGCGTTCCAGCACGGCGTGCGTGTGCCCGTCGCCGTCGACGGCGTCGGCGACCCCGGTGTCCTGCGCGAGCTTGGCGGCCGCTTCGAAGTACATCCACTGCAGGTCCAGCGCGGTGACGCGCCGGCCGTCGACCAGGCGCAGGGTGGCTGTCAGGGAGGTGTCGTGGCTGACCGTCTGGAGGGCCGCCACCGGCTCGTGGACTTCCACTTTCGGAGTAAGGCCCGCCTCGATCAGGCTGAGAACCATCGCCGTGCTGCCAAACTTGAGGAAGTTGGCTACCTGGCTCAGGTTCGCATCGCCGATGATGACGTGCAGCCGGCGGTACTTGTCCGCGGTGGCGTGCGGCTCGTCCCGGGTGTTGATGATGGGGCGCCGGATGGTGGTTTCGAGGCCGACTTCGGTTTCAAAGAAGTCGGCCCGCTGGCTGATCTGGTAACCGGGCCGGGAGCTGTCCTGGCCCAGGCCGACGCGGCCGGCGCCGCACATGATCTGGCGGGTGATGAAGAACGGTGTCAGGCCGCGGGCGATCTCGCCGAACGGCACCGAACGGGGCATCAGGTAGTTTTCGTGCGAGCCGTAGGACACGGATTTGTTGTCCGTGTTGTTTTTGTAGAGGTTGATCGGCGGGAGGTCCGGATCCGCGGCCAGCCGCCGGACCGCGGCAAGGGCCACCAGGTCTCCGGCAGCATCCCAGATGACGGCGTCGCGCGGGCTGGTGACTTCCGGGCTGGAGTACTCCGGGTGGGCGTGGTCGACGTAGAGCCGTGCGCCGTTGCCCAGCACCATGTTCATCAGCAGCGAGCCGGACTCATCCTCGCCGTCGTGGTCCAGTTCAGCGCGGCCGTAGGCCAGGGCGACGGCCTCGGCGTCGAGCACCGGGGGACGGTCGGTGAGCTGCTCTGGATCGGCCGAAGCCCGTTCCAGCGTCCAGCCGCGGGCATCGTGCAGCGGCTCTTCGTCGGTGTAGTCCCAGCGTGTCTCAGCACCTCCGGCGGCCCGCTGCCGGGTTACCTGGGCGTAGGCCTGGATGACGCGGGCGGACATCATGGTGGCGTTGGCGCCCGGTGCGGAGGGCGCGTGGATGCCGTACTCGGTCTCGGAGCCCATCACCCGCATCGCACCGCCGGTGGGAAGGCCTCCGGAACCGGCCGAAGGACCGGCCGTCACAGGTACTGGCCCGTGCTGGGCATCGTCTCGATGGACTTCCCGGGCTCCTGGCCGGCCTTACCTTGAACGATGGTGCGGATGTAGGTGATGCGTTCACCCTTCTTGCCCGAAATCCGTGCCCAGTCGTCGGGGTTCGTGGTGTTCGGCATGTCCTCGTGCTCACGGAACTCGTCCACCACGGCGTGCAGCAGATGGTCGATGCGCAGCCCCTTCTGGCCGGTGGTCAGCAGGTCCTTGATGGCGGATTTCTTGGCGCGGTCCACGACGTTCTGCACTACGGCACCGGAGTTGAAGTCCTTGAAGTACAGCATTTCGGTGTCGCCGTTGGCGTACGTCACCTCGAGGTACTCGTTGGACTTCTCGGTGGAGTACATGGCCTCCACCGTCCGCTGCACCATGGCATCCACGGTGGCCTGGATGTCGCCGTTGTGCTCGGCGAGGTCCGACTCGTGGAAGGGCAGGTCCCTGGTGATGTACTTGTTGAAGATGTCGGCCGCGGCTTCGGCGTCGGGACGCTGGATCTTGACCTTCACGTCCAGCCGCCCGGGCCGCAGGATGGCCGGATCGATCATGTCTTCGCGGTTGGACGCGCCGATCACGATGACGTTGTCCAGCCGCTCGACGCCGTCGATCTCACTGAGCAGCTGCGGCACGATGGTCGTTTCGACGTCCGACGAGATGCCGGTGCCGCGGGTGCGGAACAGTGAGTCCATCTCGTCGAAGAACACCACCACGGGGCTGCCCTCGGAGGCCTTCTCCCTGGCGCGGGCGAAGATCAGCCGGATGTGCCGTTCGGTTTCGCCGACGTACTTGTCCAGCAGTTCCGGTCCCTTGATGTTCAGGAAGTAGCTCTTCATGTCGGTCTTGCCGGCCCGTTCGGCGGCGCGGGCCGCCAAAGAATTGGCCACCGCCTTGGCGATCAGGGTCTTGCCGCAGCCCGGCGGGCCGTACAGCAGGATGCCCTTGGGGGCCTTGAGCCCGTGCTCCCGGTACAGGTCCGGGTGCAGGAACGGCAGTTCTACGGCGTCGCGGATCTGCTCGATCTGCGGTCCCAGGCCGCCGATGTCCTGGTAGGTGATGTCCGGGACTTCCTCGAGGACGAGGTTCTCGACCTCGGAACGGGGAATCTTCTCCAAGGCGTAGCCGGTGCGGGTGTCGACCGAGAGCGCGTCGCCCACGCGAAGCTTTTGCGCGAGCAGAGCCCCGGAGAGCCGGATGACCCGTTCTTCATCGGCCCGGCCCACCACGAGGGCGCGGTCCGAACCCAGCAGCTCCTTCAACGTGACAAGGTCCCCGGCGCGTTCATAGCCGAGCCCGGCAACCACCATCAGGGCCTCATTGAGCAGGACTTCCTGCCCGGCGGCGAGCTGGTTGATGTTCACGAGCGGGCTGATGCCCACCCTCATCTTGCGGCCGGCATTGAAGATGTCCACGGACTCTTCGGTGACGGCCTGGCCGCTGCCGGGGGCTGAGTGCCGCTTGGGGTTCAGCTGCAAAACGGTGCCGAAGCTGTACGGCGGCTGCCCCTCCTGGTCCAGGGCGTTTTTCAGCCGCAGGATCTCCGCTTTGGCCGTCTCGAGCATCCCGACGAGCTTGGCGTTGTTCTGCGTGGCCGCCGCGAGCTGGCGGTCGATGTGGCGGAGTTTGTCGCGCAGAATATTGACCTGCCGTTCCGCGACGGAAAGTTCGTTGGCCGCGTAACGCTCGGCGTCGGCCGTGCGCTCGGGCACACCGGCAGCGGCTACCGGAGCATCGTTGTCCGCGCCCGTGCGGCCGTGGTCGTTGTTCGGAGTCTCCATCATGCATCAGCCCCTTCAGTCCATCTATTAAGACCATAGCCCCAAGAGGGCGGGTGCTGCTGAAGACTTCCGAAATACGGACTAGTTCGTGACGTCCGGAGCGTCGACGACGTTCGTCCCGGCAAGCGCGTCGCGGGCCGCCCGCCGAAGCTTCTTATCGGACACCGCCCGTTCTCCCACCGCGCCGGGCGTCCAGGCATTGACATCCTCGGCGTCGAACTCGGTCTTGGAGGGCCGGCGCTTAACGGAGATGCCGGTGACGCCGTCGGCGAGCCTCCGGGTGACCAGCAGGAAGCCGGTGTGCGCCACCATCCGGTGGTCCGGGCGGACAGCCAGGCCTTCAAGGTGCCAGCCGCGGACCATGGATTCCCAGCCGTCCGGCTCCGTGAAACGGCCGTCGGCGCGGATGGCCTCGGCGGTGCGCGACAGCTGCGTCACGGTCGCGACGTAGTTGATCCAGACGCCGCCGGGCGCCAGCACGGTGGCCACGGCGTCGAGGCACTCCCAGGGGGCGAGCATGTCCAGCACCACGCGGTCCACCGAGCCAGGTTCTTCAGTCTGCAGGACCTGCTCCTGGAAGTCGCCGAGCGTGATCTGCCAGGCCGGGTGCGGGCCGCCGAAAATTGTCTCGACGTTGCCGCGGGCAATGTCGGCAAACTCGGCCCGCCGCTCGAAAGAGTGCAGGTAGCCGTTGTCCCCCACGGCACGCAGCAACGAGATGGACAGCGCGCCGGAACCGACGCCGGCTTCGACGACCCGGGCGCCCGGGAAGATGTCCGCCATCGTGACGATCTGCGCGGCGTCCTTGGGGTAGACCACGGCCGCGCCGCGCGGCATGGAGAGCACGAAGTCGGAGAGCAGCGGCCGCAGCGTCTGGTACTGCTGGCCGACATTGTTGACCACCACCGAGCCGTCCGGTTTCCCGATGATCTCGTCGTGGTTGAGGAAACCGCGGTGGGTGTGGAAGGCCCCGCCTGCCTCAAGGCTGATGGTGTTCATCCGGCCGCGCTCATCGGTGAGCTGCACCCGCTCACCCTCCCGGAACGGTCCGCGTCGCCGGTTGGCGCCGGTCGGTGCGGCCGCTGTTGCCGGGACGGCAGGCGCTGGGGCGGCAGCCGTGGCTGGGGCGCCATGTTCGGTGGCGCTGTCCACGCTGTCCACGCTGTTCCCTGCCGTGCTGTTCCCGGCGGTGGTGTTTCCCGCTGGCGTGCCGTCGGCGGCAGTGTCGTTCGCGGCAGTGTCGCTGCTCATGGAATGTTCCTCGCTCCTGTAAAGCTTCGGTTGCCGCGGATACGGCGGCGGGTAGCCGGCCGTGCCGGTGTGCCGGGGAATTCACGGCCGGCAGGTAACTCTACCGGTTTTCGTCCCGCTCATGGTTCTCACGGCGGCGCATGGCAGCGGTCCTAGCGCTCCGGCCGGGCGCCGGCGCGGCGGAGTTGGCGCTTGCCGGTGATGGTGTTCAGGACGGTGAGCTGGCGCAGCAGGCCGGTGATGGCTCCGGCGTCGTTGACCACCGCGTAGTCGGATCCTTCGAGCTGGGCGAGGTACGCGAGCAGTTCGGCGCCACGGTCGGAGTCCTTGACGTAGGCGCCGGCTGCGAGCGGGTAGGCCACCGCCGTTGCCGGGGTTCCGGGGGCCAGCTCGGGACGAACTTCCGCGGCGGATGATGCGTCGACGACCGCCACCGGCCGCCCGTCCTCGCTGCAGAGCAGGACCGCGGGCACGCCGGCCGGGGAGTGCCGCAGCACGTCCGCGACGCTGGCGGTATTGGGAAGGCCGACGGCGGGCTCGGCCAGTGCGGCCGCGTCGACCAGGTGCAGCCGGCTCCGGTACCGGGCCTGCTGGATGGAGGCTGTGGCGCCCAGCCAGAGGAAGCTTCCCACCAGGACCGTGATCAGCATCAGCGAGGTGTCCGGCCGGTTGCCGCTCAACAGGGGCAGCACCACGAACCAGACGGCGAGGGCGATGACGATGATCCTGCCGGCCCAGCCGGCCGCGATGGTGCCCCGCTCGTGGCTGCCGGTGGCCTTCCAGACCGCGGACTCCACCAACCGTCCGCCGTCGAGCGGCAGCCCGGGCAGGACGTTGAAGACGCCGATCAGGAGGTTGGCCCAGACAAAGATGTTCGCCAAGGGGTCCGCAAGGCCGGGAAGCGGGCCGGGCGCGACTACGAGCCAGCCCGCCCCGGCCAGGACCAAGTTCGCGGCCGGGCCGGCCATGGCCACCAGCACGGACTTCCCAGGCGAGGCGGTGAAGTTCTCGAACTGCGTGTGGCCGCCCCAGAGGTTCAGGACAATCTTGCTGGTGGGCCAGCGGTACAGCCGGGCGGTCAGGGCGTGAGCCAGTTCGTGGACCAGCACGGAGAGCAACAGCAGCACGGCGTACGCGAACGCAGCGAGGTAGGCGGTGGCCCCTGTCCCAGGGTAGTTATGGGTGAGGACCGGACCGTAGGCGACCACGGTGAATGCGGCGATGACGAACCACGAGTAGGCCAGGATGACGGGGATGCCAGCGATCCGGCCGAGCGGGATGCCGCCCCGCAGCGAGAACGGCTTGTCCTCGGCAGGCTTGTTGGTCCGCTGTCTTCCCGCTGCGCTGCCCGAGGGTTCAGTCATTGCGGCCACCGCCACTAAAGGGCGGGGGCGGCGCCGGGGCGGGTTCGTGGCGGAGCGTCAGGAGCTCTTCGAGGTCCGCAACAGTTCGCCCGGCCAAGGTCTCCCAGGTGGCGCGGCGCGGGTCGTGCGGCAGCGGAACAATGTGCGGAATGGCCACCGTGGCCACGCCGGACGCGACCGCCGCCGCAACCCCTGGAGCTGAGTCTTCGAGCGCGACGCAGTGCCGGTGCTCCAATTCCGGGTCGCTCTGCTGCAGGAGCTCCACGGCCGTCAGGTAGGCCTCGGGGTGCGGCTTGCCTTCCAGGACGGTGTCCCCGGTGACCAGGAATTCGAAATAAGGCTTGGGCAGGCTGGCGACGATTTCGCGGGCCAGCGGGGCCTCTGACATCGTCACGAGGGCGCAACGGATCCCTGCGGTGTGCAGCTCTTCCAGCAGTTCGCGGGCTCCGGGCCGCCACGGCACGGATTCCCGGACCAGGCTGACGACATGCCCGGTAAGGGTGTCGATGATCTCCCGGACTTCCAGCCCGACACCGGCCTCCTGCAGGATGCCGGCTGAGAACACCAGGGACTGGCCCACCAGCTGCATCGCCTTCTCGTGCGACCACTCGCCGCCGTGGGCTGCCACGAGGGCGTGTTCGGCTGCAATCCAATACTGTTCGGTGTCCACGATCGTGCCGTCCATGTCCCACAGCGCGGCTTTGAGCAGGGGCTGGGAAGCTGGCGATCGCATGCCCTCCAGTCTACGGTGCTGCGCCGGCGGGGCGCCCGGGGCTACGCCCGTGGCGAAGTTCAAGGGACTTGCGGCGCCCGCCTGCCTGCGCTCCCCCGGGTCTTCGTCGTAGGGTGAACACATGAATAGCTTCGAGCCAGAGTCCACGGAAACGGGCGCCGTGCCCGAGCCCGAGCGGCTGTTGCAGCCCGTGCCCGAGGGCCAGCGCATTACGGTAATGCTTGCGGCGTTCGAAGGCTGGAACGACGCCGGTGAAGCCGCGAGCGATGCCCTGCGCTACCTCAACAAGCTGTGGGGCGGGAAAAAGGTCGGTTCGATCGACGCCGACGAGTACTACGACTTCCAGTTCACCCGGCCCATGATCCGCCGCACGGCCGCGGGCGAGCGGAAGATCAAGTGGCCGTCGACCCGGATCTTCAAGGCCAGCGTCCCGGGCTCGAATGTGGATGTGATCTTCGTCCAGGGCACGGAGCCGTCCTACAAGTGGCGCGCCTACACAGCCGAACTGCTGGTCCACGCCGAAGCGCTGAAGGTCGATTACGTCATCCTGGTCGGCGCCCTGCTGGCCGATGTGCCCCACAGCCGGCCGATCCCGGTCAGCGCCTCGACGGACGACGCGGCCCTGCGCGAGCGGATGGATCTGGAAACTTCGCAGTACGAGGGGCCGGTCGGTATTGTCGGTGTGCTGGGGGAAGTGGCCCTGCTAGCCGGGTTGCCCACCATTTCGCTGTGGGCGGCGGTACCGCATTACGTGGCCCAGGCGCCGTCGCCGAAAGCCCAGCTGGCCCTGCTCCACCGGATCGAGGAACTGCTGCAGGTGCCACTGGACACCCAGGAACTGGTCGAGGACGCCGACGCCTGGGAACGGGGCGTTGACGAACTTGCTACCGAAGATCCCGAGATCGCCGCCTACGTGCGCCAACTCGAGGAAGCAAAGGACACCGTTGACCTGCCCGAGGCCAGCGGCGAATCAATTGCGCGCGAATTCGAGCGCTACCTCAAGCGCCGGGGCAAGGACAAGCCCTAAGAAGGGACACTTGCGGACGCTCGTCTGCCCAGGCGCTACGCAAGCGCTGGCGCCCCCGGAATTCCGGTATCGCCAGCGCTTTTTCGTGTCGCCGGGGAGTTTGCGCCTCGCCGGGGCCTGCCTAAAGTTCGACGCCGAGCAGCGCGTTGACGGCGTCGCCCACAAGGGCGGCGTCAGCGGCGGAAGCGGCGGAGGGCCCGGATGCAAGCGCGGCGGCAGCCCAGGCGTCCACGGCCGCGAGGGCGCGCGGGGCGTCCAGATCGTCGGAGAGGGCTGCCCGGAGCTCCTCGACGAGCGCTGCGCCCGAGCCCGACCGGGCCCGGTCCAGGGCTGAGCGCCAGCTGCGGAGCCGGTCCTTTGCCGCAGTGAATCCGTCCTCGGTCCAGGACCAGTCGCTCCGGTAGTGGTGCGCCAGAATCGCCAGCCGGATCGCGGCGGGTTCTTCGCCGGCAGCGCGCAGCTTGGACACCAGGACCAGGTTGCCCTTGGACTTGCTCATCTTTTCGCCGTCGAGACCCACCATGCCGGCGTGCGCGAAGTGCTTGGCCAGCGGGACGCCGGTCAGGGAGTAGGCGTGGCCCGCTCCCATTTCGTGGTGCGGGAAGACGAGGTCGGATCCGCCGCCTTGGACCGTGAAGGGCGCAGGCAGGTACTGCTGGGCGATGACGGTGCACTCGATGTGCCAACCCGGGCGGCCGTCGCCCAGTTCGCCGCCGGGCCAGCTCGGCTCACCTTCGCGGGCCACGCGCCAGAGCAGCGGGTCCAGCGCCTGCCGTTTGCCGCTGCGGCCGGGATCTCCGCCGCGCTCTGCGAACAGTTCGAGCATTTCGGCGTCGGACAGGTGCGAGACTGACCCCAAGGTCCAGGCGTCCCGGGCCTCCGCTGAGTGCTTGCCGGCCGCTTCGACGTCGTAGTAGACGTCGCCGTCGGACTCTCCAGCGGTACCGGAGACCCGGTACGCGAGGCCGCTGCGCACGAGAGATTCGATCGCGGGGACAATGCGCGGGATGGCCTCGACGGCGCCGACGTAGTTGTCGGGGGCCAGGACGTTCAGGGCTTCCATGTCGGTCTGGAACAGCTCGATCTGGCTCGCGGCGAGGTCACGCCAGTCCACGCCGGTGGCTGCTGCGCGCTCCAGCAGCGGATCGTCGACATCGGTGACGTTCTGGACGTAGGCAACCTGCTGCCGGCCGTCCCGCCAGGCCCGGTTGAGGAGGTCGAAGGCGACGTAACTGGCCGCATGTCCCATGTGGGTTGCGTCGTACGGGGTGATGCCACAGACGTACATGGACTGCTCCCCCGTCGCTTCAAGGGTGGCGAGGCCGCCCTGGGCGGTGTCGAAAAGTCGCAGCGCGGGCATGCGGCCCGGCAGCTGGGGAACAGGGCGGGAGGTCCAGGATTTCACCCTCCAAGCCTAGTGCTAGGCGCTGATGACATTGAAACCGAGCAGCAGATACAGCGCAAGGCCCAAGAAGATCCGGTACCAGACGAACAGGCGGTAGCTGCGGGTGGAGACGTACCGGAGGAACCAGCCGATGATGATGTAGCCCACCACGAAGGCAATCACCGTGGCGAGGCCGGTCTCGGGCAGGCCGTAGGGACCGGTGATCCCTTCCTTGCTGACCACCTTATACAGCTGGTACAGACCGCTGCCAAACACCGCCGGAATGGCCAGCAGGAAGGAGTACCGGGCTGCGGCTTCGCGGGTGTAACCCATCAGCAGGCCCGCGGTGATCGTGCCGCCGGAGCGGGATACCCCGGGGACCAGAGCCAGCGCTTGCGCCAGGCCGTAGAGGATGCCGTGCTTGTAGCTGAGCCTGGTAAGGTCGCGTTCCTGGCGGCCGACGGCGTCGGCGACGGCGAGAATCATGCCAAAGGCGATCAGCGTCGTGGCGACGATCCACAGGCTCCGGAGCACCGATTCGATCTGGTCCTGGAAGAGCAGGCCCAGCACGATGATGGGGAGGCTGCCCAGGATCACGAGCCAGCCCATGCGGACGTCGGGATCCTGCCGGGACACCTTGCCGGTGAGCGAGCCGAACCACGCTTTGACGATCCGCACAATGTCGCGCCAGAAGTAAACGATCACCGCGGTCTCGGTGCCCAGCTGGGTAATGGCTGTGAATGCTGCCCCGGGGTCTGCGGCGTCCGGCAGGAACGCCCCCACGATCCGCAGGTGGGCGCTTGAGGAGATGGGGAGGAATTCTGTCAGTCCCTGCACAAGGCCCAGAAAGGCCGCTTCTAACCAGTTCACGCTTATAGACCCTACGTTATGGAGTTCCGAAGCATCGTAAGCTTGCAGGCATGCAGCAGCGTTATGTCGGCAACAGTGGTTTGCGTGTCTCGTCCGTGTCCCTTGGCACCATGTCGTGGGCCGGTGAGACCGATGAGCAGGATGCCTCGGCCTTGCTCCGGGCGTTCCTCGACGGAGGCGGTACGCTCATCGACACCGCGGCCTCCTATGCCGGCGGCCGGGCTGAGGCAATGCTCGGCAGCATGCTCGGCGACGTCGTCGCCCGCTCCGAAGTTGTGGTCTCCACCAAGGCCGGACTGACGACGTCGGCGGGGCGCCGCAGCGTTGATACTTCGCGCAACGGAATGCTCTCCGGTCTGGATGCGAGCCTGGCACGGCTTGGGACCGACTACGTGGACATCTGGTTCGCCCACGCCTGGGACCCCAACGTGCCGTTGGAAGAGACACTCTCCGCCCTCGAGTACGCGGTCCGTTCAGGCCGCGCCCGCTACGCCGGCGTCTCCAATTTCAACGGCTGGCAGACTGCCAAGGCAGCCGCCATCGCCGGTTTCCCGCTGGTCGCCTGCCAGGCGGAGTACTCCCTGGTGCAGCGCAAGGCGGAGGCAGAGCTGATTCCCGCCGTGGAAGACGCGGGGCTCGGTCTGATGGCCTGGGCGCCACTGGGTCGCGGCGTGTTGACGGGCAAGTACCGCGGACACATCCCCGCCGACTCGCGGGCTGCGGACCAGAAGCTGGCCAGCTACGTGGAACCGTACCTTGAGGGCAGCGCGTCCAGGGTGGTTGAGTCCGTCGCGATGGCGGCCAAGGGGCTGGGCCGGAGCGCCTTGGACGTGTCGTTGAGTTGGCTGCTGTCACAGCATGGAGTCGCCACCGCGGTGGTCGGCGCCCGGACGCCCGTCCAGTTGAAGGAGATCCTGGACGCGGTGCTGACGCCGTTGCCGCCGGAGATCGCCGTGGCACTCGAGGACGTCTCAAGCCCAGCCTGATCAAGGCGGCACCGGCTGCCTCCGCCCGAGGAGCCTCGAGCGCGGCGTGAGAACTCCGCCCACAGGCCCACGGCGCGCTGCCCGTCATGAGCGGAAGTAGTGGTTTTGTCTTGGTGTTTGGCGTGGGTCGAGGTGGGGTGCGGGATGAACCATGGGACGCCGCTTCTTAGTTGGATGGTCCAGGCTTCTTTGTGGATTAGATGGTCGTGGTGGGAGCAGAGGAGTGTTCCGTTGTCGGTGCTGGTGGTGCCGCCGCGGGACCAGTAGGTGATGTGGTGGGCTTCGCACCAGGACGCGGGGATGGTGCAGCCGGGGAAGGTGCAGCCCTGGTCGCGGGCGGTGAGGGCTTTGCGGATGTGGGGCGGGAAGACCCGGCTGGTGCGGCCGATGTCCAGGACCCGGCCCTGGGAGCCGAGCAGGACGGGGATGATGTCCGCGTCGCACGCAATTTTGCGGATGGTTGAGGCGGCGACGGGTCCGGTGAAGGCCAGGGTCCCGGTTCCGGTGAACCCTAACGGCCCGGCCCCGCCGCAGCTGACCCGGGGCCCCAAGCCGGTGGTGTTGCCGCCGTTGCGGAAGCTGAATTCCTTACCACCCTCGGCGCTTTGGCCGGTGACCCACCCGAAGCCTTGGCCGAAGCTGAATCCGTTACCGCTCTCCGCGTTGGTGGTGGTGACGCTGTTGCCGAAGCTGAATCCGTTAGCGCCGGTCTCGGCGTCGGCGCCGCCCCAGGCCCCTGTCCCGGCTGTGGCTGTTGTGGCGGCAGCTGTATTGGTGGTGGTGTTTTGGAGGCGGTCGAGGAGGTCGCGGTAGTCGATGGTGACCATGACCTGGGGTCGGAGTCCGCCGGTCGCGGGCATGCCGCCGGAGGCGAGGGCGACTTTGGATGCGCCGACGAGGCCGTCGAGGAGTTTCTGCGGCCGGGACCGCCAGTCCAGACCCGGAACGAATACCTCCTGCTCGGCCGCGTCACCCGGGTTCCCGGCCGCGAGGGTTCCCCCGCCGTTGCTCCCCGCAGTGACGGTTGCGGCGGTGCCTTCTGTGGCGGCGCCCTGGCTGCCAACTCCTGCTGTTCCCCTGGTGCCGGGGGTGCTGGTGGCGGGGTTGGGGGTGCGGGGGTTGGTGGCGGTGTTCATTGCGGTGAGGAGGTGTTCGAACTGTTCGTTGGTCGCGAAGATTTCCAGGTGCTGCAACCCGTGGCGGGGCCGGCGGATGAACACGCCCTGAAGCTGGCGCAGGAGCTCCTCGGAAGGTTCTCCGCCGTCCTGGTCGATGCCGTCCACCCAGCGCCGGGCCAGCCGGGACAGGAAGTCCGGGTCATGCTCGGCCGCGGCCAGGGTCAGGGAGTGTTCCATCCGCGCCGCGGTCTCCGCATCGCAGAGGGGCCGGACCCGTTCCAGGGCCTGGTTGATGATCGTCGCTGACCGGGTCGGGACATCCCCGGCAGCGAACGCGTCGGCGAGTTCCTCGTGCACCGGCGGCAGCCGGTCCCCGGTGATGCCGGTGCGCGGCAGCACGGTGCGGGCCAGGGACAGGCGGCGGTGCGCTTCGGCGGCGCTGATCTGCAGCCGGTCCCGCAGGAAGTCCTCGGTCCGGCGGTACCCGTCTTCCCCGGCCGGGACCGCGTCCGGGGCGGACGTCCGGGTCCGGTCCACCGCGCCGGCGGCCATAACCTGCAGGTACTCCAGGGCACGGCCGGCTTCCTCGATCTGCCCGGCGTACGCCGCCGCGTCGCGGAAACCCAGCCCCGCGGTGTCCGTGGCAGCGGTTGCCGTCAGCTCACGCAACTGGCCCAACACATCATCCAACAATGGAGTCGTCGGCCCGGTCTCCAGCGGCGGGGCGCATCGGCCATCAGCGTCCGGCCGGGTGGCCGGTGAAGAGGTGACCGCTGCGCTGGTTCCCATGAACTAATCCTGCCGCAGACCTATGACAATTAACTGTGCTGCAGAATGATCGGCCGCCGGCACACCGGGTTCGGCGCCGGGCAACGGAACCCGGCGGCCGTCAGCGTCCGGCCGGGTGGCCGGTGAAAAGGTGACCGCTGCGCAGGTTCCCATGACCTAATCCTGCCAGGGACCTCAGACAATCATCGCCGAACAGGAGGCCGGACATTTGATGGGGTGAACGGGCAGTGGCTGAAAGTAACGCCGAGTCCCGGAAATGACGCTGCGGCCAGGGGGCGCGAAAGTAACCGGCCGATCCCCCATGTGGCTTTAGTCCTGCAGCAGTTCGAGGTCTTCCTCGTCGTCGACCTCTTCGCTCTCTTCTTCGTCATCTTCTTCATCGATGACCTGAAGCGGCGTCACTTCGCCATACGCTTCGTAAAGAGAGTCGTCGTAGACTTCAAAGGCATCGGCCACCGCAAAATAGGCCGCTTCGACCGCGGGGTCGCCATCGCTGCGCCGCGCCGCCGCAGCAGCGAGGTGTTCCTCCATGGCGGCGGTGAGAGACTCAAGCGCGACACGCGGATCGATGCTCATGACTTCACGTTAGCCCGAATAAGACGAAAATGGAGAGCAATGAAGGAACATTTTCTCAGCAGCTCAGTCCGTCGGGAACGGGACTATGCCAGGCAGTACGAGTACCTCGTGCTGACCGTCAGCCCTGAAGATTCCCTGCCCGAGGCTCGCCGCCTCCTGGCCGCCCACTCCGAGTACGGCAAGTGGGAACTGGAGCGCAGCGTGCTCTACGTAGGCGGCGGGCGACGCTTTTGGCTCCGCCGAAAGGTGATCCAAGTCCAGCGCACCGTCTAGACCGCTGCAGGCCCCCGGAGGCCCCGAATCGCGGGAGACGCCGAAGCGCAAGCCCTCAGGGCTCGATGGGACCCAGCCACGCGTTGGCCACTGTTCCGTGCGCCGACTCGTCGTCGGACGGGTGGAACATGCCAGCGAGCACGTCCCGGTAGAGGCGTTCAAGTTCGGCGCCGCGGAAATAACTGGAGCCGCCGGAGACCCGGATCGCGAGGTCCACCACCGTGCGCGCGGTTTCCGTGGCGCGCACCTTGACCCCGACGAGCTTCGGGAACCACTGCCCGCCGTGGTCGGCGAGGGCGTCGACGTCGGCCGTTACTGCCGCGAGATAGGGATAAAGCGCGTCCATGGCCATGGCCGCCTCTGCAACCTTCCACCGGATGTCCGGGTCCTGGGCGTAGCTGCGGCCGCCGTTCTTGAATGAGGTGCGACGCTTGACTGCCGCCACACCGAGCTGCAGCGCGCGTTCCCCGATCCCTGTATAGACCGCCGCCAGCAACGTTTCGAAGCACGCGAAAATCGCGAAGATCAGCGGGTCGGCGTTCGGCCCGACCGGCAGCTTGCGGAAGATCCGCTCGGGCGGCACGACGGCGCCCTTCAGCAGCGTGGTGTTGGACTGGCTGGCCCGCATCCCCAGCGTGTCCCAGTCGGAGAGGATTTCGTACCCGGGTGTTTCGCGGTCGATGAACCCGTGGACGAGTTCGCCCTGGCCGTTCCGGGCGTCGCCGTCCTTGCCGAAGATCCCCAGCCTGGTCCAGGCGGGCGAAAGGCTCGTGAAAATCTTCCGTCCGGTGAAGCGGTAGCTTCCGTCGGGCAGCGGTGCGGCCTCGGTCCGGGAATCGAAGAGCACGGAATCGTTCCCGGCCTCAGAGTTGCCGAAAGCGAAGATCTCCCCCTGCGCGGCCTCCTTCAGGACGAAGTCCAGAGAGGTGTCGCCGCGGGCGGCCAGGACATGCGCGACGCCGGTCCAGACCAGGTGCATGTTGATGGCCAGTGCCGTGGCCGGGGCTGCGGTGGCCAGCCGCCGCTGCAGCTGCGCCGCTCCGGCGAGTCCGAGGCCCAGGCCGCCGTCGGACTCCGGGACGAAGATCTTCAGGTAGCCTGCTTCGTCCAGTTCGTGGAGGTCGTCGGTAAAGAAGGCGTTGTCACGGTCGTAGCCGGCGGCGCGGCCGCGGATCCGCTCCATCAGCTCAACGGGCAGGATCTCTTCGGGCGTCATGTCGTGGGGAACCGTTTCTTGTTGCGTTCTGCTCAGTAGTTGGTGAGGAGGGTGTTCAGCACGCGCGCCCCGAACTTCAGCGAGTCGGCCGGCACCCTCTCGTCGACGCCGTGGAACATGCCGGTGAAGTCCAGCTCATCGGGCAGCATGAGCGGTGCGAAGCCGTAGCCGGTGATGCCGAGCCGGCTCAGGGACTTGTTGTCCGTGCCGCCGGAGAGCGTATACGGAAGGACCTTCGCTTCCGGGTCCTCGGAGTGCAGCGCGTCGATCATGGAGTCGACGAGGTTGCCGGCGAACGGGACCTCCAGTGAAACGTCCTGGTGGACGTAGCTGACGTCGACGCCGGTGCCTGCCAGTTCGCGCACGATCTCCAGGACCTGCTCCTGCTGGCCTGGCAGTGTCCGGCAGTCCACCAGCGCCTCGGCGGACTCGGGGATGACGTTGTGCTTGTAGCCGCCCTTGAGCAGCGTGGGGTTAGTGGTGTTCTGCAGGGTGGCGCCGACGAAACGGGCCACCGTCCCGAGTTCCTTCAGGATCTTGTCCGGGTCGTCGGGATCGAATTCCACGCCGGTCAGTTCCGTCACGCCGTCGAGGAACTGCCGGGTGGTGGGGGTCAGCTCCACCGGCCAGCGGTATTCGCCGATCCGGGAGACAGCGCTGGCGAGCCGGGTTACGGCGTTGTCAGTGTTGATCTGGGAACCGTGCCCTGCCCGGCCGTGCGCCACCAGGCGAAGCCAGGAAAGACCCTTCTCGGCGGTTTGCAGCAGGTAGGTGCGCTGGCCGCCGATGGTGGCGGAGAAGCCGCCCACTTCCGAGATCGCTTCCGTGGCGCCGTCGAAAAGTTCGCGGCGGTGCTCGACGGCGTAGCCGGCGCCGAACTTGCCGCCAGCTTCCTCGTCGGCAAAGAAGGCAAAAATGATGTCGCGCTTTGGCTTGCGTCCGGTGCGGGCAAAGTCGCGTAGCACCGAGAGGATCATGGCGTCCATGTCCTTCATGTCGACGGCGCCGCGGCCCCAGATCAGCCGCGTCCTTAAGTTCGGCACCGAAGGGATCCACCGACCACTGCTCACGCAGCGCGGGAACGACGTCGAGGTGACCGTGCACCACCAGGGCGCTGGCCGAGGGATCCTCGCCCGCCAATCGCGTGACGACGTTGGCCCGCCCCGGCGCCGACTCGAAAATTTCGGCCTCGAGTCCGACTTCCGTGATGAGTCCGGCCGTGTACTCGGCGGCTGCGCGCTCCCCCGGGCCGGAGCCGTCACCGTAGTTGGAGGTGTCGATCCGGATCAGTTCCTGGCAGATCCGAACGACTTCATCTTCGGGCCGAACTTCAGTCATAGCGCTCCTCGTGGCAGTGGCTCAGTGCTACTTCAGCCTACCCACTCGCCCCGATTATTTGTTTCCCGAATCTCCGTGCTAGAGTCTTTCTCGCTGCTTCCGAGAAAAGCAAAACGCTGAAAGGCGAAATTCTTCCCGGAAATACCACCTGCGCGGGTGGCGGAATGGCAGACGCGCTAGCTTGAGGTGCTAGTCCTCGAAAGGGGGTGGGGGTTCAAGTCCCCCTCCGCGCACAAGGGAAAGGCCCCGGAATTCAACGATTCCGGGGCCTTTTGCGTGTCCCGGCTGGTCACACCGCGGTGTATCCCCCGTCGATCAGGTAGTAGCCGCCGGTGACGAAGGAAGCCTCCTCGGAGAGGAGGAAGCACACTACATGGGATACCTCCTCGGCCGTCCCAAGCCGGCCAAGCGCATGCTTGCCGGCGAGTGCGTCCATGATGTCGGGCGTGAGGTTGTTCTCCAAAAGCGGTGTCCTGATGTAGCCGGGACCAACACAGTTGATGCGCAGGCCCTGCAGACCGTACTCAGCGGCGGCATTCTTGGTGATACCCACGACCCCGTGCTTGGCGGCAGTGTAGGCTCCGTTGCCCGGAGCAGCGACGGTGCCGTGGATCGAGGCCATGTTCACAATGGCGCAGTTCTGCGCACCGGCCTGGAGCATCTGCGGGATCTGGTACCGCATGCCGTAGAGCACACCGTTGAGGTTGATACCGATGACCTTGTCCCACTCATCGAGGTCTGTTTCGCCGGCCGGGGCGGCCTTCCCGCCGATGCCGGCGTTGTTGACCGCCAAATGCAGTCCGCCGTAGGTGTCCACGGCGTGCCGGACCGCCATCTCGGAATCCTCCTTCCGAGCGGTGTCCTGCCGTACCGCGGACGCGGTCCCGCCCGATGCGCCGATCTCCTCGACGACCCGCTGGGCGGCATCAAGGTTGATGTCCGTGACGACCACGCTGGCACCTTTGGCGGCCAACTCCTTGCTGATGGCTTCGCCAAGACCGGACCCTCCCCCGGTAACGAGCGCGACCTTATTCGTGAACTGAGCCATGTTTGTACCTCCCGGTCCGCACCGCGGCGGCGCCGCAGTGACCACGGCTTACGCTACCGCTGCGCCCCTGCCGGGTGAAGTGCCTGCTGGACCGTCCGCAGCAGGGAACAGAACCTGGCGTTCTCCGGCAGTTCGTCCAAGAGGACGACGCCGTCCGGTCCGGCAAGCGGGATGCGCCAGTTGGGGTACTCCGTGCTGCTGGTCCCCGGCTGGTTCTGGGTGCGGGTCTCCCCCACGGCATCAACCAGCGCCACGCCCAGCAGCGATGATGGCGTGAGGGCGGTGAACGCATACAGGGCTTCGACGGTTTCCTGCACCCCTGCCGCCTTCGGCGACGCGCCCTGAGGCGCGCCCAGCAGCCCGCGCTGCCGGACCAGTGCCAGCACCGCTTCCTGCTCCACGGCGTCGGCGGCCCGTTCTTCCTCGACCGGACGCCGCAGCAGGCCCAGGGATTCGCGCAGGGTGACGTGTTCGCCGGCCAGGTAGCCGGCGGTGGGCGGCAGATCGTGGGTGTTCACGCTCGTGAGGCATTGCTGCCGGTAGCGCTCCGGGGCCAACGGGCCGGCGTCGTCGCGCTCAAACCACAGGATGGAGGTGCCGAAGACCCCCCGTTCGGCCAGATAGTCCTGTACCCACGGTTCGAAAACCCCGAGGTCCTCTCCGATGACTATCGCCCCTGCGCGCTGCGCCTCCAACGCGAGGATGCCGATCAGGGCTTCGTGGTCGTAGTAGACATAGGTTCCCTCGCCTGGTTCCCCGCCCTCGGGAATCCACCACAGCCGGAACAGACCCAGGATGTGATCCACCCGGATGCCGCCGGCATGGCGCAGGACGGTGCGCAACATGTCCCGGTAGGCGGCATAACCGGAGTCGGCCAGCTTCGCCGGGTGCCAGGGCGGCTGGGTCCAGTTTTGGCCCTGCTGGTTGAACATGTCCGGCGGCGCACCGACGGTGATGCCCTGGGCGAGGACTCCGGACAGCGTCCAGGCATCGGCGCCGGCGAGCTGGACCCCGACGGCCAGGTCCTGAATGACGCCGATGCCCATGCCGGCCCGCTGCGCCTCGTGCTGGGCCGCCTCAAGCTGCTGGTCACAAATCCACTGCAGCCAGCGGTAGAACTCGATCCGGTCCCCGAGCGCTGCCCGTTGCGCTGTGCAGAACCCGGTATCCGGGGACGTTGCGGCTTCGGCCCACTCCGGCGCCGAAGGAGAATATTTCTCCGTCAGCGCGCACCACAGGGCGAAGTCGTCGAGTCCTTTTCCCTGGGTGGCGCAGAAGTTCCGGAACCGGCGTTCGCGGGCCGGACCGCGGCGGACGAGGAACACCTGCTCAAGGGCGGTCAGCTTGGCCGCGTAGCTGGCGTTCCGGTCCAGCAGTCCCGCGTCCCGGTTCGCAGCCTGCAGGCGGGATGCTTGTTCCTGCGTGCCCGCCAACGCCGCTGCATCAAGATAGGCGTATTCCGGTATGTCCTCCACGCGGATGTACAGCGGGTTGAAAAACCGTCTCGTCGTCGGCAGGTAGGGCGAGTCCTCGACCGGTGGTGTGGGTTCGGCGGCGTGCAGGGGGTTGACCAGCACGAATCCTGCGCCCTCCGCAGCGGATACCGCTGCCAGATCGGCCAGATCGGCGAAGTCGCCGATCCCCCACGACCGGGAGGACCGCAGCGAGTAAAGCTGCGCCGTGAGGCCCCAGCTGCGGCGGCCGGCCAGTTCTTCGGTGGTCCGCAGCCGCTGCGGAGTCACGACCAGCGGGCACTCGGCGCGGCCTGCGTCCGTCTCCGCGACGATCGTATGCCAGCCAAGGTCAAGAGCGCCGGGAACGGTGAAACCTGCGCGGGCGGTGGTGACGCCGTCGACGTCCCTCGGCTCCGCCGGGCTCTCCACCTGGCGGACCTCGTGACGGGTTCCGTCTTCCGCGACGACGGTGACACTCACCGCTGCCCCCTGCGGTGCATGGACGTTGAACGAGGCCGGCATGCCCTCCCGTGCCATCACGACGGGCGGCAGGAGCCGGCGCCAGGGTGCCAGGCCGGCGTCTGTCAGCGAGCGCCGGAGCTCGTCCGGGCCTGCGCACGGCATGTCCAAGGCGCTGAGGACGTGCCGCAGCGTGGCGGCCGATACTGCTCGTTCGGACCCGTCCCAGCCTCGGTAGGAGGTGCCCACCCGGTGCGCCGCGGCCAGCTCACGCAGCAGCGTGTCGGCGTCGTTCGCCGTACCGGGAACGATGGTCGGGCTGTCCCCTGCTTCTTCCCCGCCCGTTTCCCTGACGAACTCTCCCCGGGGCGCGTCAGCCATTGACCGCGCCGGGCTTGTGGCGGTGGGCGTCATGGACGTGGGCTTCCCCGACCAGTTCGTGCAGACCCGCGACGGCGGTGGCAAGGCTCAGGTCGGGTGACTCGACGATGAATGGCATCAGCAGCCGGTTCTCCTTGTCCAGGTGCAGGGCGAAGATCTGGCCGATCGCTCCGGCGGCGACGGCAGCATCGACGCCCGCCGAGGCCCGCAGCTTTTCCACCAGCCCAACGATCACCTGATGCTCGGCCAGCATGCCCGCCACCAGCAGCCGACCTTCCGGAGCGGCGGCCGGTCCGCCGTACAGCGGGCCTTCCTCGGCGAGCGCATGGGGAACGAGCTCCGTCTCGCACCACTCGACCAGCACGCCGTGGGCGTCATGTTCCGCTACGGCGTCGCCGGCTTTCACTGCATGGGTGAGGGCGGCGACGAGCGCGTTGAGGCGGGTGAGCATCCCCGCATGGTGTGCCTCAACCGCGGCGAGCGCGTGCGCTTCCTCGCCGGCGTCCTTGGCATTGGGCGTGGTCATGGCGTCTCCTGCCCCGGGGAAATTCGGTCCCGTTAGATCTAGTTGCCACCGTATGCGCTTCACACTACTGGCGGTCCGGCCGCAGGCATAGGCCCGGTCCAGCCGGAGCGCCCGGCCCCGGGCTGGCGGAGGCAGGCGTTTCGTCTCTGCGCGGGACGCCGCGCTAGCCTTGCACCCTATGGTTGACGTCGAACGGTTCCGGGACCTGCTGTTGCAGGAGCGGGAACGGAAACTTGCCCTGCTGCCCGCCCTCCGCCGGGACATCACCTCGGTGAACGCCGCCCGGCAGGACTCGAACGTCGACGACGAGCACGATCCCGAAGGCTCGACGATCGCTTTCGAACTCTCGCAGGCTGCCGCGTTGCTGGCACAAAGCAGGGCCGGACTCACCCAGATCGAGGCCGCATTGGCCCGGATCGACGCCGGTACCTACGGCATCTGCGCGGTCTGCGGCGGCCAGATCGCCGAAGGCCGGCTGGAAGCACGGCCGTCGACCCCGTACTGCATCCTCCACTCCGCCGGAAAGGCTTAGAGCAACGATGAGCACCGGCTCGTGAAGAGCGCCGTGATGACACTGTCCGCTGAGGACCTGGCCGGGACGTGGTGGCAGCGTATTCTCGCCGGCTTCAGCCACGCCCCCGTCCCGGTCGTGACAGGCACCGAGTTGCTGGTGGTGGCCGGCCTCGCGGTGGCCCTGTCTTTGCCCCGGGCCAGTTGGCGGTATTTCGGGCTG
This sequence comes from Arthrobacter sp. B3I4, assembly GCF_030816855.1. NCBI lineage: Bacteria > Bacillati > Actinomycetota > Actinomycetes > Micrococcales > Micrococcaceae > Arthrobacter > Arthrobacter sp. B3I4. The sequence goes on from NZ_JAUSYK010000001.1 coordinate 2,581,411, forward strand.
CTGGCCACCGTGACCCATGAGCTGGGCCACGCCTTCGCAGCGCTTCTCACCGGCCAGCGGCTTGGCGGCATCCGGCTCAGCCTGGACCACTCCGGGACGACCACGAGCTACAGCCGGCGTCCGCTCGCGGCTGCCTGGTCCACGTTCTGGGGCTACCCTGTTCCCGCCGTGGTCGGCGCAGCCATGGTGTGGTCCGGCTTCAACGGCTGGGGCCCCGCGGCCATGTCCATCGGCACGCTGGTCCTGCTGGCCTCGTTCCTCTTCCTGCGCAACGGGGTCGGCGTGCTCATCACGGCAACGGCAGTGCTGGCGGCGGCACTCCTGGTGTTGTTCGTCCCGGCCGGCTTCATCGGGCACGTGATGATCGGCCTGGGCCTGGCGCTGCTGGTGGCGGCGGTGCGGGACCTGGCCAAGCTGGTCGCTGTCCATACCCGGCACCGCAGCCGGCTGTCGACGTCGGACGCGTACCTGCTGTCACGGTCGACGCGGCTGCCGGCGTTCGTCTGGATTGCCCTGTTTACCGCGGTCGTCGGTGCCGCCTGGTGGGTTGCGTGGCAGCCGATGGCAGTCGTCGTCGCCGGCCTGCTCGGTTAGCGGCGGTTGCGTTGCGGCCCTGGCCGCTCCGGGTTTGGTGTTCGGCATAGGCTGGGAGCATGAGCGAGCAAACGAACACGGACCAGGCTTTCAGCACCCGCGGCGCCTACGTCACCGGCGGGGCGGAGTTCAACCGGGACACCAACTACATCGAGGACCGGATTACCCGCGACGGCGCCCCGGGCGCCAGCGGTGAACCCGGCTGGCCGGTGGAGCCGGGACGCTACCGGCTGATTGCGGCCCGCGCGTGCCCCTGGGCCAACCGCACGGTGATAGTGCGGCGGCTCCTGGGCCTCGAGGACGTCATCTCGCTCGGCCAGCCCGGCCCCACCCATGACGCCCGCTCCTGGACGTTCGACCTTGACCCCGACGGCAAAGACCCGGTTCTGGGCATTGAACGGATCCAGGAAGCCTACTTCCGCCGGTTCCCGGACTATCCGCGCGGCATCACGGTGCCCGCCATCGTCGACGTCCCCACCGGCGCGGTCGTGACCAACAACTTCCCGCAGATCACGCTGGACTTCTCTACCGAGTGGAGGGAATTCCACCGCGAAGGCGCCCCTGACCTGTACCCCGAGGCGCTCCGGGAGGAAATCGATGCCGTCAACAAACGGGTCTTCACCGAAGTGAACAACGGTGTCTACCGCTGCGGGTTCGCCGGTTCCCAGGAAGCCTATGAAGCGGCCTACGACCGGCTGTGGACGGCACTGGACTGGCTGGAGGAACGGCTCACCGGGCAGCGCTACCTCGTGGGTGACACGATCACCGAAGCAGATGTGCGGCTGTTCACCACGCTCGCACGCTTCGACGCCGTCTACCACGGTCACTTCAAATGCAACCGGCAAAAACTCAGCGAAATGCCGGCGCTGTGGGCCTACGCGCGGGACCTGTTCCAGACCCCCGGCTTCGGGGACACCACCGACTTCGTCCAGATCAAGCAGCACTACTACATCGTCCACGAGGACATCAACCCGACCGGTATCGTCCCGAAGGGACCGGACCTGGCCAACTGGCTCTCCCCGCACGGACGCGAGGCGCTGGGTGGCCGGCCGTTCGGCAACGGCACACCGCCCGGCCCGGTCCGGCCCGGCGAAGAGGTCGCTGCCGGGCACGGCGCGCGGTAGGCAGGGGTGATGGGTCTTTCGACCGGTCCGTGCACCGACACGCCGGCCCCGGCCCTGTCAGTCGGAACGGCCGCCCCGGAGTTCGAAACGGTCCGCAACCTCTTTGACTCGTTCCTGGCCCAGGACCGGCAGTACAGCGCGCAACTTGCCGTCTATCGGAACGGCAGCAAGGTGCTGGACCTCAGCGGCGGTCCCGGCCTCGGCCCGGGGGACATTACCGGGACCTACTCCTGTTCCAAGGGTGCCGCCGGCTTGGTTATCGCCTTGCTGGTCCAGGACGGACTGCTCGACCTGGACGCCACCATGGCGTCCTACTGGCCCGAGTTCGGGGCGCACGGCAAGGACCGGGTCACCGTCCGCGAGGCGCTCGCCCACCAGGCCGGCGTGCCGGGCATCGCCGGCGGCCTGGCGCTGGAGGAGTTCCCGACGCCGGAGGCCGCCCGCCGCCTCGCCGCCCTGACCCCGCTCTGGCGGCCCGGCAGCGCTTTCGGCTACCACGCGCTGACGATGGGCATCCTGATGGAGGAGCTTTGCCGCAGAGTCGCTGGCCGCAGCCTGCAGGAACTGTTTGATGAACGCCTCCGCCAGCCGTACGCGGTCGACTTCTTCCTGGGCCTGCCGGAAGACGAGGAACCGCGCTTCCGGGGGGTGCTGTTCACCACGGTTCCGGACAGTGCGTTCCCCGACAGTGAGGTGCCGGACAACGGCTGGCTGGATCCGCTCAGCCTGGCCGGGGTGTCCGGCAACGCGCCGGTGAGCAGCATCCTGGAACTCCCCAACCACCGCGTGATCCGGGCCGGCGGAATGAGCAGCGCCGGCGGGATCGGTTCCGCGGACGGACTCGCACGGCTGTACGCTGCCGCCACCACCGGGGTCGAGAAACTGCCCGCCTTCCTGACACCGGCCACCATCGACGCGATGACCGAGGAACAGGTCTGGGGCCTTGACCGCTGCTCCGGGCAGGACGACGCCTTCGCCGTGGTCTTCATGAAGCCGCACCCGGGCCGCGATTTCGGCAGCCACCTGGCGTTCGGCCACGAAGGAGTCAACGGCGCCCTCGGCTTCGCCGACCGGGGCTACGGAATCGGCTTCGGCTACGTACCCCGGCGCAGTGAGGAAGGACGCACCAACGGCAGGGCGCAGCGGCTGTCCGCCGCGGTGCGCCAGGCCTGCGCGGAGTCCGCGTGACCCCTGCCCGGCGCCGCAACTGGGGCCGCGGCAGGGTTCGTCCAGTTGTAGCAGCAACGCCGCGGCCCTAGGGTGGGCCGGATGGCTAACGATACTGAACACGACGGCGCTGGCCATCCAGCCCGGCTGCGCAGGCTGACCCGCACCGTCGGCGCAAGAGTCTCATCGGCCTTGTTGTGGCCGCGGCTTCAGCTGGCCACCAAAGCCGCCCTCGCAGCGGGCATCGCGTTCTACATCGCGCCCTTCATGCCGGGCTCCGCGTCGAACTATCCGTACTACGCCCCGCTCGGCGCCCTCGTGGCCATGTATGAAAACGTCTCCGGCTCCATGCGGCAGGGCTTCCAGACGCTTGTCGGGCTCGCGATCGGCATCGGGCTCGCGTTCATGTTGTTCAGCCTCGGCGAACCGTCCCCGGTGACCGTCGCCATTGTGATGGGGCTCGGCGTTATCCTCGCCGGCCTGCCCCGGATCGGCTCCGGCAGCGACTGGATCCCGACCGCGGCCCTGCTCGTCCTGCTGGTCGGCGGACATAACCCGGACCAATTCTCGTTCGGCTACCTGCTCCAAATGGGCGTCGGCGTCACCGTCGGGATCGTGGTGAACCTGCTGGTGTTCCCGCCGCTGCATTTCAAGGCGGCGGCGCTTAGCCTGGCGGAGCTCCGGCTGACGCTCGCCCGGCAGCTCGGGGACATGGGTATGGCCCTGCAGGAGAACTGGCCGCCGGAGCACGAGGATTGGTCGCGGCGTTCGGAATCCCTGACGGCGCACACCCGTTCGGTCCGTGCCGCGGTGGAAAAAGCGGACGCGAGCCGGCGGGCCAACCCGCGGCGGCGGTTGCATCCGCGCGACGTCGAAGAGGATTACCGGAACCTGCGGGACCTGGAACGGCTCACCTTCCACATCCAGGACGTGACCCAGGTGCTCTCTGACGTCATCTGGGCCAGTGACCACCCGTTCGTAATCCCGGACGGACAGTCTGAACCGCTCGCCCGGGCCATGACCCTGGTGGGCGACCTGCTGCGCGCCATCGAAGAGGACACACCCGAGCGGCAGGCCGAGCTTCTCAAGGAGGCCGAAGCCGCCGTCAAGGACCTCAGCGTCCTCGCCGCCTCCGGACATCAGCCCGGATCGGCCCCGAGCGCCGTGGAGTCGATCTCACTGAGTCTGCACCGCATGCTGCGGGTGGTCAAGAAAGTTGACCCCACCCGCGAACCGGATGCCTCATCCACCGGCGCGAACTAGGCGGACCGCATCCCAGCGCCACGCCCCACGCGACAAGGGCCGTCTCCGGTACTTCCCGGAGACGGCCGTTGCCGCGCGCGGACGAGTCCTACTTCAGCGGGGAAACCGACCCGCTGAAGTGTTTGCGCCCCGCGTGCGGGCTCCAGGCGACATACTCGGAGCCCCGCCACGCACCGTCCTCGCCCTGGACGGTGCTGATGTCCAGTGCCACCCGGGCAGGCAGGAAGACCGGCGCATCAAAGGCCACCTCCCACCTGAACGCCTCCCCCTTGGCGGCCCCGACATCGGCCAGGGCGCGGGACGCCAGATACATGCCATGGGCGATGGAGCGTCGCAGGCCGAGGGCCTTGGCACTGAGGACACTGAGGTGGATCGGGTTAAAGTCACCGGAAACGGATGCGTAGGCCCGTCCGGTGTCGACGCCGAGCTGCCACAACGCCGTCGGATCGGGGGCCGTGAAAGGACCCGGCGCCGCCGCGACGGAGGGCTTGTCGATTCCGGGAAGGAACACCGCCTTGGCGAGGTAAGTGGAGACGCCGCGCCACCGGACCAAGTCTTCTCCCGCGCCGCGGACCTCGGCGACGAGGTCCAGCTGGGTGCCGGACCGGTGGCCGCGCAGGTTCTCGGCCCAGGCTCGGATGTCCAGCGCCTCCGTAAACAGCACCGGAGCGGACTGCACGACGCTGTTGTTGAGGTGGATCATGCCCAGCAGCGGCAAGGGAAAGTCATCCCGGTTCATGACCGACATGGACAGTGGAAAGGCCAGGGCGTGGAGAAAACCGGCGGGCAGGATATCGCTCGCCGTTTCACCGATCAGGTGCTGGTAGGCCGTCAGGTTCTCCACCCCGGCCCGCACGCCGCGGACCTCGTGCGCGCTGCCGGGCAGTTCCGTGCCGGCATGGTCGCCAAGCAGCCGCCGGCGGGCCGCCATGGCGGCAGCATTGACGTAAAGCTTGGAGAGCGACGGCATTTCAGCCAGCAGAACAGGTTCGGGAACGCTCATGCGCCCACCAGGTTCTGGCCGCAGACGCGCAGGACCTCTCCGGAGATGCCGCCGGCCGCGTCGCTGGCCAGGAAAGCAATCGCCTCGGCCACGTCAGCGGGCCGGCCGCCCTGCTGCAGCGAGTTGAGCCGGCGCGCCACCTCCCGGGTGGCGAACGGGATCTTGGCGGTCATCTCGGTTTCGATGAAACCCGGAGCGACGGCGTTAATAGAGCCGCCGTGCGCTGCGAGCAGCGGGGCGGTTGCCCGGACCATGCCCATGACGCCGCCCTTGGACGCGGCGTAGTTCGTCTGGCCGCGGTTGCCGGCGATACCGCTGGTGGAGGCGACGGAGACAATCCGCGGTGAGTTCCGGAAATGTTCCGAGGCCAGCAGCGCCTCATTGATCCGCAGTTGCGCTGCGATGTTGACGGCAATCACCGAGTTCCACCGGCCCTGGTCCATATTGGCCAGCAGCTTGTCCCGGGTGATGCCGGCGTTGTGGATCACAATGTCGAGCCTGCCGTGGCGCTCCACGGCGTGGTCGATAATCCGCTGCCCGGCGTCTTCCCGGCTGATGTCGAGTTGCAGGGCGGTGCCGTGCACTTCGTTGGCGACGTTGGCGAGGTGGTCCCCCGCGGCGGGGATGTCGACAACGACGACCGTAGCGCCGTCGCGGTAGAGCGTGCGGGCGATCGCCGCGCCGATCCCCCGGGCGGCACCGGTTACGACTGCGACCTTGCCGGCGAGCGGCTTCTCCACGTTCGGCGGCAGCGACCCGGACTCCGAGGTGACGGTGAGGAACTGCCCGTCGACGAACGCCGAACGCCCGGACAGGAAGAACCGCAGCGCGCCCAGGGTGCTCGGGCTCGTGGTCGTGGCGCCGTCAGCGAGGACGATGCCGTTGCCGGTGGCACCGGCGCGCAGTTCCTTGGCGAGGGAGCGCAGCAGTCCGTCCACGCCCTGCCGGGCCGCCGCGGCCGCGGGGTCCGGCGCGCCGGCTGCGTCGCGGGAGACGGTGATGACGCGGGCGTTGGCGGACAGGTCGCGGAGCGAGGCCGCGGCTGCCAGCACCGGCTTTTCGAGGTCCTCCGGCCGGCCGGCCTCGTCCAGCACCAGAATGATGGCACCGAGTTTCTCGCGCGGCACTGCGTGGCGGCGGACGTCGACGTCCCAGGACAGCAGCGTGGCGGCAAGCTCCTCGGCGCCGCTGCCGATGCCCTGGACCAGGATGGGTCCCCGTACCAGCGGCTGGCCCGGTTCGTACCGCCGGAGCGCGACGGGCTGCGGCAGCCCGAGCTTCCTGGCGAGGTCCCGGCCGAAGCCCTTGCTTACGAATTGGGTGTATTTGTCAGTCATCCGGTCCCCCTAGTGTGCTTCGAGAATGGCCACGACGCCCTGGCCGCCGGCAGCGCAGATGGAGATGAGCCCGCGTGCGGGGCGGCCGTCCACCTGCCCCTTGGCGTGCAGCATCTTTGCCAGTGAGGCCACGATCCGGCCGCCCGTTGCGGCGAAGGGATGCCCGGCGGCGAGCGAGGAACCGTTGACGTTGAGTTTGGCCCGGTCGATGGTGCCCAGGGCGCCGTCGAGGCCGAGCCGGGTGCGGCAGAATTCCTCATCCTCCCAGGCAGCCAGCGTGCTGAGCACTGTGCCGGCGAAGGCCTCATGGATTTCGAAGAAGTCGAAGTCCTCAAAGCCCAGGCCGTTCCGGGCGAGCAGGCGCGGAACGGCGAAGGCCGGAGCCATCAGCAGGCCGTCCTTGCCGTGGACAAAATCGACGGCGGCGGCCTCGCCGTCGAGCACGGTGGCCAGTTTGGGCAGGTCGTGCGCGTCGGCCCACTCCTCCGAGGCGAGCAGCACGGCGGCGGCGCCGTCCGTGAGCGGGGTGGAGTTGCCGGCCGTCATGGTGGCTTCTGCTCCGAGGTTCTTGCCGAAGACCGGCTTGAGGGTGGCGAGTTTCTCCAGCGTGGTGTCGGGGCGCAGGTTGGAGTCCCGGCTCAGCCCGCGGTACGGCGTGAGCAGTTCATCGAAGAAGCCGGCGTCGTAGGCGGCGGCGAGGTTGCGGTGGCTGTTGTAGGCCAGCTCGTCCTGGGCTTCGCGGGTAATTTTCCATTGCGCCGTGGTCAGCGCCTGGTGTTCGCCCATCGACAGGCCGGTGCGGGGCTCGCCGGTGTTCGGGGCGTCGGGAGCGAGGTCCTTGGGCCGGATCCGGCTGAGCACCTGGAGCCGCTGCGGCAGGGTCTTGGCCCGGTTCAGGTCCAGCAGGATTTCGCGCAGACCCTCGCTGACAGCAATCGGGGCGTCGGAAGCGGAATCGACGCCGCCGGCGATGGCGGAATCGATCTGGCCCAGCTTGATCTTGTTGGCCAGGCCCAGCACGGTCTCGAGTCCGGTGGCGCAGGCCTGCTGGAGGTCGTACGCGGGGGTCTCGGCGGAGAGCGCCGAGCCGAGGACCGCTTCGCGGGTGAGGTTGAAGTCGCGGGAGTGCTTGAGCACGGCGCCGGCGGCAACTTCACCGATCCGTTCGTCCTGCAGCCCGAAGCGGGCGATCAGCCCGTCGAGCGCCGCCGTCAGCATGTCCTGGTTGGAGGATTTGGTGTAGGCGCCGCCGGTGCGGGCGAACGGGATGCGGTTGCCGCCGACGATCACGGCCTTGCGGAGCTGCGGCGCTGCGGCGGATCCTGCGGCCGGCGTGGCGGTGTCTTTCGGTCCGGGCGCTGGCGTTCCGTTTTCAGGCATGTGCTGTCTCCTTTGATCCAACCGATGGGCGATCGGTGCGGTTACTGATACTTAGCGTACCTGATACGCTGGGTATCGTGAACATCCTCAAGGCGGCCCCGTCCGCAGCCGACAGTACTGTCCGCGCTGCAGTTGACGGCCGCGCCTCGCGCTGGCAATCACACCGCGAGGAACGGCGTCGTGAACTGATCAAGGCGGCCCGGAAAGCGGTCCACGCGCTCGGCAGCGAAGCCTCGATGGAAGACATCGCTGCGGCCGCCGGGACCTCCAAGTCCGTCTTCTACCGCTACTTCGGCGACAAGGCCGGGCTCCAGCAGGCAGTAGGCGAAGTGGTGCTCAGCCAGATGCAGCGCCGGATCCAGGAAGCCGCGCAGAGCGCCCAGAGCCCGCGGGAAGGGCTGTATGCCATGGTCTCGGCGTATCTGCAGATGGCCGAGACAAGCCCGAACGTCTACACCTTTGTTACCCGCTACGCACCCGGAGAGCCGGAGAGCCACAACGGCGCGATCGCCGCGGCCGGAGCGCTGGGCCACTTCTTCGATTCGATCAGCGACATGATCGCCATGCCCATGCGGCAGCAGCTGCGGGCCGCCCCGGGCAAGGAAGCCGTGATCGGCTTCTGGCCCAATGCCGCGATCGGACTGGTCCGCAATGCCGGTGAGCAATGGCTCGCCAGCCCCGACTCTGCCGCCAAGCCCGGGCAGGAAGCCATGGCACGCCAGATCACGGACTGGCTGTGCTTCGGCATCGCCCCGGAACTCCAAGAACCACCGGTCCCCTGACCGGACCGCTGTCCCCCGACCCCTTGCCAGATATCCAATGTCAGTGCCAACGAAGGAATCGACATGACTGAATTAGCGGACCGCACCGCGGGCCACACCACTTCCCCGGCAGCTAAGCCGGGAACCGCAACGGCGCCGGCGCGCGCGGGCGGCACCCCCGCCGTCGACGTCGCCGCCCTGGGCGAACAGCTGCTCGGCAAATGGGCAGCGGTCCGCCGGCAGGCCCGGGAACTCGCCGGCCGGCCGGAACTGCACAAAATTGAAGGCCTGACCCACACCGAGCACCGCGAGCGTGTCTTCGGCCAGCTCAAGGTCCTCGTCGACAACGGTGCCGTGCACCGCGCCTTCCCCGCGGAAGTCGGCGGTTCGGACGAGCACGGCGGCAACGTGGCCGGTTTCCAGGAGCTGGTGATCGCGGACCCCTCGCTGCAAATCAAAGCCGGTGTGCAGTGGGGCCTCTTCGGCTCCGCCGTGAACCACCTCGGCACCGAGGAGCACCACCGCAAGTGGCTCCCCGGCATCATGAGCCTGGAGATCCCGGGCTGCTTCGCCATGACGGAGACCGGCCACGGCTCGGACGTCGCCAGCATCGCCACCACCGCCACCTACGACGCCGCGACCGAGGAATTCGTCGTGCACACACCGTTCCGCGCGGCCTGGAAGGACTACATCGGCAACGCCGCCAACGACGGCCTGGCCGCCGTCGTCTTCGCCCAGCTGATTACCAACGGCGTCAACCACGGCGTGCACGCCTTCTACATGGAGCTCCGCGACCCGGACACCAAGGAGTTCCGGCCCGGCATCGGCGGCGAGGACGACGGCGTCAAGGGTGGACTGAACGGCATCGACAACGGCCGGCTGCATTTCAACCAGGTGCGGATCCCCCGGACGAACCTGCTCAACCGCTACGGCAATGTCGACGCCGACGGCACCTACAGCTCACCCATCGCCAGCCCGGGCCGCCGCTTCTTCACCATGCTCGGCACCCTGGTCCAGGGCCGCGTGTCGCTCGACGGCGCCGCGGTGACGGCATCCAAGCTCGCCCTCAAGACGGCCATCCAGTACGCCTCCGAGCGCCGGCAGTTCAACGCTTCCTCGCACACCGAGGAGGAAGTCCTGCTGGACTACCAGCGGCACCAGCGCCGGCTGTTCACCCGGCTCGCCACCACCTACGCCGCGAGCTTCGCCAGCGAACAGCTGCTGCAGAAATTCGACGACGTTTTCTCCGGCCGGGCCGACACCGACGAGGACCGGCAGGACCTGGAAACCCTCGCCGCGGCGCTGAAACCGCTCAGCACCTGGCACGCCCTCGATACCCTGCAGGAATGCCGCGAGGCCTGCGGCGGCGCCGGTTTCCTGATCGAGAACCGCTTCGCCTCGCTGCACGCCGACCTTGACGTCTACGCCACCTTCGAAGGTGACAACACGGTGCTGCTGCAGCTGGTCGCCAAGCGCTTGCTGGCCGACTATGCCAAGGAGTTCCGGAACGCTGACTTCGGCGTGCTGGCGCGGTACGTCGTGGGGCAGGCAGGCGGAGCCGCGATCCACCGCACCGGCCTTCGTGGCGTCGCGCAGTTCGTCGCCGACTCCGGTTCGGTGCAGAAGGCCGCCAGCGCCATCAAGGATGAGGCGGGCCAGCGGGCCCTGCTCACGGAGCGCGTCCAGGCCATGGTGGCCGAAGTCGGCAGTGCCCTCAAGGGTGCGAACAAGCTGCCGCAGCAGCAGGCGGCCGCGCTGTTCAACAGCCACCAGAACGAGCTCATCGAAGCTGCGCAGGCGCACGCTGAACTGCTGCAGTGGGAGGCCTTCACCGAGGCGCTGGGCAAGGTCGCCGATCCGGGCACCAAGGCCGTGCTGACCTGGCTGCGGGACCTGTTCGGCTTGTCCCTGATCGAGAAGAACCTGTCCTGGTACCTGATGCACGGCCGGCTCTCGATGCAGCGCGCCCGTACCGTCGGCGACTACATCAACCGGCTGCTGGTCAAGATCCGCCCGCATGCCCTGGACCTGGTGGACGCGTTCGGCTTTGCCCCTGAGCACCTTCGGGCCGCGATTGCCAGCGGAGCGGAAAAGTTCCGCCAGGACGAGGCCCGCGAGTTCTTCCGGCAGCAGCGTGCCAGCGGCCAGGGGCCGGTGGATGAGAAGATCCTGCTCGCCCGCGCGCCCCGCGGTGACAAGCCGCATGCCGGCAAGTCCGGTAAGTCCGGTAAGTCCGGCAAGTCCGGCAACCCACAGAAGGGCCGGTCCCCGCGCGGCTGAGGCCTTCGGCTGGCGCCCGCGCCGGACACGACGACGGCGCCGCCTCCCACGGGGGCGGCGCCGTCGTCGTTACTGCCAGCCGGCGTCGATACTGCGGCCAGCGTCGTTACTGCGGCAGCACTGAGCGGTAGACCTCGAGCGTCGTTTCCGTGATGGATTCCCAGGAGAAGTGCTCCTCGGCGCGCTGCCGGCCGGCCCGGCCCATCGCCCGCGCCCGCGCCGGGTCGGAGACGACCTCGGTCAGGGCGGCGGCGAACTCGGTCACGAACTTCTCCGGATCCAGCGGGGTGCCGGTTCCGTCGGTGACCTGCTCGAGCGGCACCAGCAAACCGGTCTCGCCGTGCTGGACGACCTCCGGGATGCCGCCGGTGGCGCTGGCCACCACTGCGGCCCCGCAAGCCATGGCCTCCAGGTTCACGATGCCGAGCGGCTCATAGATGGAGGGGCAGGCGAACGCGGTGGCGTGGCTGAGGACCTGGATCAGTTCATGCCGTGGCAGCATCCGTTCCACCAGGATGACGCCGCTGCGTTGCGCCTGCAGTTCCTCGATCAGCCGGGCGGTCTCCGCGGCGAGCTCGGGCGTGTCCGCAGCACCCAGGCACAGCACCAGCTGGACATCGGCGGGCAGCTTGGCTGCGGCGCGGAGCAGATAGGGAACGCCCTTTTGCCGCGTGTTCCGGCCCACGAAGACGACGCTGGGCAGCGACGGGTCCATTCCGAGGGCCCGGACGGCGTCCTCGCCCTCGTCCCGGTTCCAGAGGCTGACGTCGATGCCGTTGTGCACTACCCGGACCTTCGCGGGGTCCACGTCGGGGTAGCTGCGGAGGATGTCCTGCCGCATTCCTTCCGACACGGCGATGATCGCGGCGGCAGCCTCATAGGCGGTTTTTTCCACCCAGGAGGACAACGCGTAGCCGCCGCCGAGCTGCTCGGCCTTCCACGGCCGAAGCGGTTCCAGGCTGTGCGCGCTGAGCACGTGCGGAATGCCGTGCAGCAGGGCGGCGATGTGCCCGGCCATGTTGGCGTACCAGGTGTGCGAGTGCACGAGGTCAGCGCCCGCAACGTCGGGGACGATCCTCAGGTCCGTGCCGAGGGTCTGCACCGCGGTGTTGGCCCCGGCCAGATCCTCCGGTACGGCGTAGGACGTCACGGTAGCGCCGTGGTAGTCGGGATCGCGTGGCGCACCGAAGGCCCGCACCTTCAGGTCCACCTTCTGGGCCAGCACCCGGCTGAGTTCGGCCACGTGGACGCCGGCGCCCCCATAGATTTCGGGCGGGAATTCTTTCGTCACTATGTCTATTCGCACAAACCCCAAGGTAGTCGTTCCAGCTGATCTGTTCTAGTGTGAAGAGGTCCGGGCACACCGGACGGTTTTGGGGAGATACGAAGGCGTTCAGGAGCGATCATCATGCCGCAGCAGAAAAAAGTCTTGGCCATCGTCCTTGCAGGTGGCGAGGGAAATAGGCTGATGCCGTTGACGGCCGACCGGGCCAAGCCCGCCGTACCGTTCGCCGGCAGTTATCGCCTCATTGATTTCGCCCTTTCCAACCTGGTGAATTCGAATTACTTGCAGATTGTCGTCCTGACGCAATACAAATCCCACAGCCTGGACCGTCACATTTCCGAGACGTGGCGCATGTCCACGCAGCTGGGCAACTACATTGCCTCCGTTCCCGCCCAGCAACGTGTCGGTAAGAGCTGGTTCCTGGGCAGTGCGAACGCGATTTACCAGTCCCTGAACCTGATCCATGACGCCAACCCCGACATCGTCGTCGTCGTCGGCGCGGACCACGTCTACCGGATGGACTTCGCGCAGATGGTCAGCCAGCACGTTGCCAGCGGGGCCAAGGCAACAGTTGCGGCAGTCCGGCAGCCGCTGCACATGGCGGACCAGTTCGGCGTGATCGAGGTGGACCCGGACAACCCGGAGAAGATCGCGGCGTTCGTGGAGAAGCCGTCCTCCACACCGGGGCTCGCGGCGGACCCCAGCCAGTTCCTGGCCTCCATGGGCAACTATGTCTTCGACGCCGATGCCCTCGTCGCGGCGCTCCACGTCGACGCCGAACGGCTCGACACCAAACACGACATGGGCGGTGACATCATTCCGTACTTCGTGGACCAGGGCGAGGCGGGGGTCTACGACTTCACCCTCAATGACATCCCCGGTTCCACCGAGCGGGACCGCACGTACTGGCGCGACGTCGGCACCATCGATTCCTTCTACGACGCCCACATGGACCTGATCTCCCCCGTGCCGGTGTTCAACCTCTACAACTCCCAGTGGCCCATCTACACGCGCCAGAGCATCTCCCCGCCGGCCAAGTTCGTCCGCGGCGAGGGCAACACCGTCGGCACCGCGCTGGACTCGATCGTGGCCGGGGGCGTCGTGATCTCCGGCGGCATCGTGGAGGGCTCGGTACTCGCCAACGACGTCTACGTCAGCACCGCCAGCCGGGTCCTCGACTCCGTGCTGATGGACAAGGTGCAGGTGGGGGCCGGGGCCGTCATCAAGCGTGCCATCATCGATAAGAACGTGCGGATCCCGGCCGGTGCCGCGATCGGCCTGGACGCCGAACTGGACCGTGCGCGCGGCTTCAAGGTCACCGATTCCGGCATCACCGTCCTTGCCAAGGGACAGCAGGTGCCCGAGCCCGGCGATGACGAGCGGGCCCTCTCGGCCGCAAACCTCTACCTGGTGCCCGATGCCGTGCGCACCGCCACCGAGAACTGGCCCGCCGGCAGGGAGTCCGTGGAAAAGGTGGGCGAGGTGCACGCCGCCGCCGTCGGCGTCGAGCTGCCCGGCAAGGCCACTACCAAGGCGGACTAACCGGCCCGGCGCAGGCGTCGTGGCGCGCGCCGGGCAGACTGTAAAATTGGGCCAATGAGCTCTCCCCATCTGCCCAACGAACCCGCGCCTGCGGCCCCTGCACTGACCCCGGCAGAAATCGCAGCCTGCCTCAAGGTGCTGAACAGCATCCACGTCTACGACGAGGAACACCCTGACTACGTCTCCATCCGGCGGGCGACCGGCAAGATGTTCAAAGCGGTTAAGCGCCACCGCAGGGTCACCAAACGGGATCTCATCGCCGAGGCGGACCGCGCCGTTATAGCCCAGACCGCAACCGCGGCACCGGACCGGATCGACGATGAGACGCGCGGCAACAAGCTGGCGCCGTCCGCCACCGGTGAAGTGGCCGGGCACCTGCTCCGCTCGCGGCCGTGCTACATCTGCAAGCAGCACTACACCCAGGTGGATGCCTTCTACCACCAGCTGTGCCCGGAATGCGCGCACTTCAGCCACAGCAAGCGCGACGCCCGCACCGACCTGAACGGCCGCCGCGCCCTGCTGACCGGCGGCAGGGCCAAGATCGGCATGTACATTGCGCTGCGGCTGCTCCGCGACGGCGCCCACACCACCATCACCACCCGCTTCCCGAAGGACGCCGCTCGGCGCTTCGCCGCGATGGAGGACAGTGCCGACTGGCTGCACCGGCTGCGGATCGTCGGGATTGACCTGCGCGACCCCTCGCAGGTGATGGCCCTGACGGATTCCCTCGACGCTGCGGGGCCGCTGGACATCATCATCAACAACGCCGCCCAGACCGTCCGCCGCTCAGGGAACGCCTACCAGCCGCTCGTGGACGCCGAAGATGAGCCGCTGCCGGCGGAACTGCAGGTGGCCAACGGCGGGCCGGAGCTTGTCACCTTCGGGCACGCCCACGACAAGCACCCGCTGGCTCTGGCCAGCTCCGTGCTGGACCACCCGGTCCTGGCCGGTGACGCGATCACCTCGCTGGCGCTGTCGACCGGTTCCGCCTCCCTGGAGCGGATTGCGTCCGGTACCGCCATCGACGCCGGGGGCCTGGTTCCGGACCTCGCCACGATCAACAGCTGGACCCAGGTGGTGGACGAAGTCGATCCTTTGGAGATGCTCGAGGTGCAGCTGTGCAACGTGACCGCGCCGTTCCTGCTGGTCAGCCGGCTGCGCGGGGCGATGAAACGGTCCACGGCGCGGCGGAAGTACATTGTCAACGTCAGTGCCATGGAAGGCCAGTTCTCCCGGGCCTACAAAGGGCCCGGGCACCCGCACACCAACATGGCCAAGGCCGCGTTGAACATGATGACCCGCACCAGTGCCAAGGAGATGCTGGAAACCGACGGCATCCTGATGACCGCCGTCGACACCGGCTGGATCACCGACGAGCGGCCGCACTACACCAAGGTGCGGCTCATGGAGGAAGGCTTCCACGCCCCGCTGGACCTCGTTGACGGGGCTGCCCGGGTCTATGATCCGATCGTCATGGGCGAGGCCGGCGAGGACCAGTACGGCGTCTTCCTGAAGGACTACAAGCCGAGCCCCTGGTAGGCCTCTGCTTAGCAGGCCGGTGGCGGTCCGGCCACGGGCCGATTGGCCCTAATGTGGCCGGGGGGCGGTCCGTAACGTGGAGTTGTGACTACGACGACGCCTCCCCCCAATTTCCAGCTGTCCATGGACCAGTGCTGGGTGCTGCTCGATAGCGAAGTCGTCGGCCGGATAGCGCTGATCGTGGACGGCCACCCGGAGGTTTTTCCGGTGAACTTCGTGCTGCAGCGCCGGTCGATCGTGTTCCGCACCGCCGGGGGCACGAAACTGTGGGGCGCCATCACCGCCAAGCCGGTGGCGTTTGAGATCGACGGTTATGACGAGCACGAGCAGACTGCCTGGAGCGTCGTCGCCCGCGGCGAAGCGGAACTGGTCGAGGACCAGGCGGAGAAGGACGCGGTGGACGAGCTGCTCCTGGAGCCGTGGCAGCCCGGTGAGAAAAACTACTATGTGCGGTTGGCCCCCAAGGCCCTCACGGGCCGCCGGTTCAAGGTCAACAGTCCGGACGTCTGGCGGACCAGGCTTTCAGACCCGCGCCGGTCCTCGTTCGAGTAGCCGGTTCTCTTGGTCGGCACGCCGTCGGGCACGCAGGCACCGTCGGCACAGAGACGCAGTCGAGCACAGGCGCCGCTTTCCGGTGAACCGGTGTAACGGCCTACCGCTGCTCCGGCTGCTCGGGCGTGTGGACCACCAGAACGGGGCAGTGCGCGTGCGCGACCAGGGCTGAGCTGACCGAACCCAGCAGCAGGCCGCCGAACCCGCCGTGGCCGCGCCGGCCCAGGACGATCATGTCGGCACGGCGGCTCTCATCGATGAGGACCCGCCGCGGATGACCCTGGACCAGCCGGGTCTCGACATAGTCGGGCATGCTCTCGCCGAAGGCCTTATCCACGGTTTCCTGCAGGATCTCCGACGCCCGGACATCGAAGTCGTCGATGCCCATCGCCACGTAGCCGTCGTAAACGGGCGGGATATCCCAGCATGCCAGCGCCACGATTTTGGCCGACAACGCAACTGCCAACTCCCGGGCCCGGCGGAGCGCCTCCACCGAAGCATCCGAACCGTCCACTCCGACCAGTATCGTCCGGATGCCCGTTGCCTCGCCCATGTGTAGTCCCTTCGTGTGCCCCGCAGCTAGCCTCAACCCTTGTGCCCGTCCCCGGGGGTGGCTAGGGCCGAAAGTCACGGCCTTGGAGCGGAAACCGCCGGGAATCCTCCGGGGCCCAACGGCCCTTCCCCGGCGCCGCGCCTGGGACAGAATATTGCTGTGCGCCGGAAAGAAATATCCGGATTTCGCGGCCATTAAGGGCGTGGGGGTTTCACAATGGAAGAACGATGTCGAAGGGGAGAAACATGTTCGCCTGGTCAGATGCCGGTCTTACACCGGCCGAGGAGCACCACGCGGTGATCCGGGTCTTTATCCTCGATGACCATGAGCTGGTCCGCCGTGGCCTTCAGGAGCTTTTGGAAGGCGAGGGTTTCTTGGTGGTGGGCAGCTCAGGGTCAGCGGTGGAGGCGACCCGCCGTATTCCTGCCCTGCACCCCGATGTCTGCGTGCTTGATGCCCGGTTGCCGGACGGCACCGGAATCGAGGTCTGCCGGGACGTCCGCTCGGTTGATCCGGCGCTGAACTGCATAATACTGACCAGTTACGACGACGAACAGGCGCTGCGCGGGGCCGTCCTCGCCGGCGCTTCAGGCTACGTTCTGAAGGAAATCGGTGGGACCGACCTGATCGGCGCGTTGCGGCGTGCGGCTGCTGGCGAAAGCCTGTTCGACGACGGCGTGGCCGCGGGCATCGTCGACAGCATGGTCGAAACCCAGGAGCTGGATCCGCGGACCGCAGCCCTTACACCGCAGGAACGCCGGGTGCTGGAACTGGTCGGCAACGGCCTTACCAACCGCCAGATTGCGGCCGAGATGTTCCTCGCCGAGAAGACGGTCAAAAACTATGTGTCATCCCTTCTTGCCAAGCTGGGCTTCGAGCGCCGCACACAGGCGGCGGTCTTCATCGCCAGCCCGGCCGGGCCGGCGACCACACCCCTGCCCGTGACAGCTGAGGCCGGGCGTCAACACGAAGGCCGGCAGCACAGCGTCCGCTAGGACGACAACGAGGAGCGGAACGGGCTAGAGCGGAACTGACCACTCCACGCTCGTGCCCTCATCCGGCGCCGACACGATGTTGCACTCGCCGTCGAGCATCCGCGCCCGGTCCTCCAGGTTCGCCAGCCCGTTGCGTGGTGTAGCCGCGGGAAACCCCGACCCGTTGTCGGTAACCACCACCGTGATCCGGCCGTTGATGGCGGCGACGGAGACCGAGATGGCGTCTGCCCCGGAGTGCCGGACAGCGTTGCTCAATCCCTCAGAAACAACGGCCACAACATTGTCCGCTTTCTCCGAGGGCACGGCGTCCACCGGGCCGGTTAGGGTCAGCCGCGGGGTGAAGGGCATCGACTTGGCGGTACTGCGGGTGACCCGCCGGATCCGGCCGCTGAGGAGTTCAGCTTCACCACTGCTGCTGCGCAGCGAGTAAATCGTGTCACGCAGGCTGCGGATCGCTTCGTCCAGCTCACCGGTGATGTTGCGGATCCGCTCGGTGGCGAGGTCATCCTTCGTGAAGCGGGCCAGGCTTTGGACGCTCAGCCCCGCGGCGAAGAGCCGTTGAATGACCAGGTCGTGCAGGTCACGGGCGATCCGGTCGCGGTCCGTGAACACCAACAGTTCTTCCCGGAGCCGGTGCACCCGGGCCAGCTCGAGGGCCAGGGCGACGTGCGAGCCGTAAACAGCGCCCATCTCAACGTCGGTGCGCGCGTAGTGGCGGGCTTCCGGCGTGCGGGCCAGCAGGAGCAGGCCGTGGTGTGCGCCCTGCGTGCTCAGGGCGACCGCGAGCAGGGGCCCCGAGCTGCCGGCGTCGAGCACGTCCAACACCGCGGCGGCGTTGTCAAAGGTGACGGGTTCGCCACCCGCGAGCACTTCCTGCAGCTCACTTGAGTCGAGAGTCAGCGTCCTACCTCTGAACTCCCTGGCCATACCGCCCGCAGCGCCTGCGACGATGTGGCCCTCCCCCGACGGGGCGGGCGCCACAATGAGTGCCAGCTGCGACTCGGATTCCTGAAGTGCCCGGGCGGCGACGGGATCCAGCCCGACGGCGGTGTAGTCCCGGTCGCTGGCCAGCATCAGACCGGCGACGTCCATGCAGGCTTCCAGCCACCGTGCACGGCGCCGCGCGTCGTCGTACAATTTCGCGTTTTCGACCGCGACGCCGGCAGCTGCCGCCAGCGCGACCGCAAGTCCCTCGTCGGCGTCGCTGAAGTCACCGCCGTCCTCCTTTTCGGTGAGGTACAGAATACCGAACACCGTGTCGCGGATGCGGACCGGTACGCCGAGGAAGGAACGCATGACCGGGTGGTGCTCGGGAAACCCCTGAAATTCCGGATGAGTGCGCAGGTCCCGCATCCTCAACGGCCGTGGCTCGGCGACCAGCAGTCCCAACACGCCCTTGCCGGTCGGCACCAGGCCAATCTTGTGGCCGAGTTCGTCATCGATTCCGACGGTGATGAAATGGCTCAGGGCGCCGTTGTCCCCCATCACGCCCAGGGCTCCGTAGCTGGCGTGCAGGAGATCGCAGGCGGAGCGAACCACCCGCTCCAGGACGGCCTCCAGGCTAAGGTCCTCGGCCAGTGCGACGACAGCTTCCAGCAGGCCGGCCATCCGCTCCTGGGACTGCAGCAGCTCACCTCCCCGGGACACGAAATCCCGCAGCAGGTCCTCCACTTTGGGGGTGCCCGGCCTGACTGGGCCCGGGTCGTTGTCTATCGACTGCACTATGCCCCCCCCAACTCCATGACGTTCATCCGCACCGATGACGTGCTGTCAGAATACGCCCGTTCGGGCCGCTGGGACCCTCCCGGCGGCAGGATTATTACGCCGGCAGGCCGTTATGCCCTATCTCTTCGGACGCTGGCTGCCGTAAGCTCGGCGCCATGAGTGATCCGAAGCCGGTCGGCAACCCGCCCCACGACGTCGAGAACCTGGACAACCACGAGTGCTGGCGGATGCTCCGCACCGTCAGCGTGGGCAGGCTGGCGGTCTGGGTGGACGACCATCCCGATATCTTCCCGATCAACTACAAGGTGGACCACGGGACGCTCGTGTTCCGTACCGCGGACGGCACCAAGCTGCAGGCCGCGACCGGTGACACCCCGGTGGCCGTTGAGGCTGACGGCGTCGACTCGGACACCGGTGTTGCCTGGAGTGTGGTCATCAAGGGCCAGGCCGCCGCGGTGAAGAACCAGGAAGAGGTTCTGGACACGGTGGGTCTGTTGCTGTTCCCCTGGCAGGCAGGCAAGAAGGAGCACTTCGTCCGGATTACGCCGGAGTCCGTGACCGGCCGGCGCTTCAAGATCGTCCCGCCGTTGACCTGGTGGACGCCGCTGGACGACGCCACCCGCTCCGGGCTCGAATAACCGCAGAAGCCGGGAACGCGCCCCCGCCGGCGGGAACGCGCCCGGGATCAAGCCGGGGATCACCAGGCGGAATCAGGCCAGCCGGGTGATCTCCACCGTGACGGACAGCGTGGAGCCGCCGCCGCCGGACAGGATGCCTTTCAGCGGCGGCACATCGCGGTAATCGCGGCCGCGCGCCACCGTCACGTGGAAGTCGCCGGCCGGTTTGTGGTTGGTCGGATCCCAGCTGCGCCACTCGCCGTCCCACCATTCCAGCCACGCGTGCGACTGTCCGGCGACCGTCTCGCCAAGCGCCGCCGTCGAACGCGGGTGCAAGTACCCGGACACATACCGTGCCGGGATACCGCAGCTGCGCAGGGCCCCGATGGCGAGGTGCGCGAGGTCCTGGCAGACCCCCTGGCGCTGGTTCCAAGCCTGCTCGGCGTTGGTCGTCACGCCGGTGGAGCCCTTCATGTACGTCATTTCGCCGCGCATCCATTCAAAGACCGCCATGGCGGCCTCGTGCGGGTTGCGCCCTTCCACGACGTCTGGCACGAGGCCCAGCACTTCGGCGCCGGGGCCGGTCAGCTGGGACTGCGGGATCCAGTCGCTGAACTGGTTGAGGGTCTCGGGCGCGGACAGCACGTCCCAGCCGACGATGTCGGCCTCTGCGGGAATGCGCTCCACCCGGTGCACCTCGACGGTCGTGGTGGAAAGGACCTCAAGGTGCTCGTGCGGCATCTGCATGTCGAACGCGGTGACGCGGGTGCCCCAGTAGTCGCGGTAGCTGCTGAGTGCCGCCTGCGTGGGCGAGACCTTCATCGAGGATTCCAGCACCACCTGCTGCGGATCGGTCAGCGGCGTCATCCGCGCCTCGTTGTAGGAGAGCGTCACGCGCTTGTTGTACTTGTACGCGGTTTTGTGGGTGATGCTGAGCCGGGTCATGAAACTTCTCCCACCCAGGCCAGTTCGTCTGCCTGATTGAAGTACTTACGGGAAATAGCATCCGAGGCCTGGGAGACGGCTTTCTGCACCCGTTCCATGTGCTCGGGCAGTTCGGACATCAAGTCATCGGTGCGGTGGAACTCCAGGAACGTCCGGGCCTGGCCCACGATCCGGCGCGCATCGTTGATGAATCCGACGCGCTGGGCTGAGGGGTCCAGTTTGGCGAGGCAGTCGTCTGCGTCACGCAGTGCGTAGACGATGGAGCGCGGGAAGAGCCGGTCCAGCAGCAGGAACTCGGCTGCGTGCTGGTCGCCGAACGCTGCCCGGCGGGTCCGCAAAAAGGACTCGTAGGCGCCGGCGCAGCGGAGCATGTTGACCCAGGACATGCCGGCGGAGAGCACGTCCCGGGTGGAGAGCATCCGCGCGGTCATGTCGGCCCGCTCCAGCGAACGGCCCAGCACCAGGAACAGCCAGCTCTCGTCGTGGCTGACCGTGGTGTCCGCCAGGCCGCTGACCATCGCGGTGCGCTCGAGCACCCAGTTGCAGAAGCGGTAGGTTCCCACGACGTCCTTGCGGTGCTGGTTCAACCCGTAGTACGTGGTGTTCAGGCTCTCCCACAGGCCGGAAGACACGGTTTCGCGGGCCCGCCGGGCGTTCTCCCGGGCGGCGCCGAGAGAGCCGGCGATGGAGGTGGCGCTGGTCTTGTCGTAGGCCAGGGCGTGCAGCAGCTCATCGAGGCCGAAGTCCTCGGACTGCGGCCGGGCGCCCATGACGGCGAGGAGTTCCCGCGCGACGCTGCGCTGCTCCTCCATCGGCAGGTGGTTCAGCCGTTCCAGGTGGACGTCCAGGATCCGGGCGGTGCCGTCGGCCCGCTCCACATAGCGGCCGATCCAGAACAGTGATTCGGCAATACGGCTAAGCATGCGCGGCTACCTCCTGCGCGTCGGAAATCTGCTGCTGTTGCTGTTCTTTCTGGCTGTCCCGCCAGTTGCTCTCCACCGGCCAGACCGACACGCGTTCGCGGACCGCGATGGCGGGACGCGGGAGGACCTCCACCGGCACCTGCGGGGAATCGGCCAGCACCCAGGTGTCCTTGGAACCGCCGCCCTGGCTGGAGTTCACGATCAGGGAACCCTCTTTCAGCGCCACCCGGGTGAGGCCGCCGGGCAGGACCCAGACGTCGTCGCCGTCGTTGACCGCGAAGGGGCGCAGGTCCACGTGCCGCGGACCGAACTTGTCGCCGCTAAGCGTCGGCACCGTGGAGAGCTGCAGCACCGGCTGGGCGATCCAGCCGCGCGGGTCCGCGATGATGCGCTTGCGCAGGGCATCGAGTTCGTCCCGGGACGCGTCCGGACCAATCACCAGGCCCTTGCCGCCGGAACCGTCGACCGGCTTGACCACGAGTTCGTCGAGGCGGTCCAGGACGTGTTCCCGGGCGTCCTTTTCCTCAAGCCGGAAGGTGTCCACGTTCGCGATCACCGGCTCTTCGTTGAGGTAGTAGCGGATCAGGTCGGGCACGTAGCTGTAGACCAGTTTGTCGTCAGCGACGCCGTTGCCGACGGCGTTGGCGATCGTGACGCCGCCGGCGCGCGCGGCATTGACCAGCCCGGGGCAGCCCAGCATCGAGTCGGAGCGGAACTGCAGCGGGTCAAGGAACTCATCGTCGATGCGCTTGTAGATCACGTCCACGCGCTGCTCGCCGGCGGTGGTGCGCATGTAAACGCGGTTGCCGCGGCAAATCAGGTCACGGCCCTCGACCAGCTCCACGCCCATCAGACCGGCCAGCAGGGTGTGCTCGAAGTAGGCGCTGTTGAACACACCCGGGGTCAGGACCACCACGGTGGGATCGTCGACGCCGGACGGCGCGGTTTTGCGCAGTGCCGACAGCAGCCGGCGGGGGTACTCCTCCACCGGGCGGATGAGTTGCTGCCCGAACGCCTCGGGCAGGCCTTTAGCCATCGCGCGGCGGTTCTCGAGCACGTAACTGACGCCCGACGGGACCCGCACGTTGTCTTCCAGGACCCGGAACGTTCCCGCCGCATCCCGGACGACGTCGATGCCGGAGATATGGACCCGCACCCCGCCGGCGGGCTCGAAGCCCTGGACCTGGCGGTGGAAGTGCGCGCTGGTGGTGACGAGCTGGCGCGGGATCACACCGTCGGAGACCACGGTCATCTTGTCGTACACGTCGTTGAGGAAAGCCTCAAGAGCCTTGACCCGCTGCGCGACGCCGCGCTCCAGGACGGCCCACTCGTCGGCCGGGATCACCCGGGGCACGATGTCCAGCGGGAAGGGCCGCTCCTCCCCCGCGAAGTCAAAGGTGACGCCCCGGTCCAGGAAGGTCCGGGCCATGGAATCGGCGCGGGCGGTGACGTCGGCCAGCGACAGCTCCCGCAGCGCACCGGCGACCTGGCCGTAGGAGCGCCGGGCCTGCTGGCCCGGCGCAAACATCTCGTCGTAGGCGCCGCTGCGGCCGGCTGCCTCTGAGTAATCCTGGAAAAGGTCAGACATGCCCACTAGCCAACCATATTTTTCCGTGCGAAATCACCTCCGTCCACCCGGCGGGGCGTGTTGCGGCGCACGCCGGAACCCCCGGGTACGGCAGAGTAGAAAGCGTGCCTCCTTCCCACCCAGCGCTCCTGCCAGCGTTCCTGCCACGAGCCCGCCGGCTGCGGCCGTTGCTGCCTGGCCTGCTCGCCTGCGCCGCCGCGGTCGGCGTCGCCCTCGCCGTCCACGCCGCCCTGCCCGCGCTGCCGGCCATGACAGTGGCGGTCCTGCTGGGCCTGTTCACCGCCAATGTGCCCGGGCTGTCCGCTTGGAGCGCCGGTCCCGGCCGGGCCGGATTGGGCTTTGCCGGCAAACACCTGATGCGCAGCGGCATCGTGGTGCTGGGACTCAAAGTCAGCGTGGTCGACGTGCTGGGCCTGGGCTGGCCCGCGCTGCTGCTGATCACGGGGGTGGTGCTGGCGGCGTTTGCGGGGACCTACGGCATCGGCCGGTTGTTCCGGCTGCCGGCTCCGGTCCCCCTGCTCATGGCGACCGGGTTTGCCATCTGTGGGGCCTCTGCGATCGGGGCGATGGCCGCGGTGCGCCGCATCAAGCCGCAGGACACCGTGTTGCCGGTAGCGCTGGTCACGCTCTGCGGCACGCTCGCGATCGGGGTGCTGCCGCTCGTGGCCGTGCCGCTGGGGCTGGGGGCCGAGACGTTCGGTGCGTGGGCCGGGGCCTCGGTGCACGACGTCGGGCAGGTTGTCGCCACCGCCCAGACCGCGGGGGCGTCGGCGCTCGCCGTCGCCGTCATCGTCAAGCTCACCCGCGTGCTGCTGCTGGCGCCCATGGTGGCCGCCGCCGGCGTCCACCACCGGGCGGGCGCCGCTGCGGACGGAAAACTCCCGCCGGTGGTGCCGCTGTTTGTTGTCGGGTTTCTTGCCGCGGTGGTCCTGCGGTCCACCGGCTGGCTCTCCCCCGGGGCGCTGGAGGCCGCCGCCGTGCTGCAGGACCTGCTGCTCGGCATGGCCCTGTTCGGTCTCGGCTCGGCGGTGCGCGTGCGGCACCTGCTCCGCACCGGCACCCGTTCCCTGCTGGCCGCGCTGGCCGCCTGGGCTCTGATCGCCGCGCTGGGCCTGGGCGCCGCCGTCGTCCTGGTCGCGGGCCGCTGATTCCGCTCCGGGGCGTGCCGGACCGCGCCACGGGCAGCGCCGCCGTCCGGCGGTGCTGCCCGTGGTTAGATAGCGGAGTGCCGAACCAGAACCTGAGCCGCGACGAAGCGGCGACCCGCTCAGCCCTGATCACCACCCACAGCTACGACGTCACCCTGGACGTCCGGCAGGCGGCTGATCCCGGCGTCGCAGGCTACCCCAGCCGCAGCGTCATCACCTTCTCCGCGAGCGAACCGGGCACGTCCACGTTCCTTGACTTCATCGCCGGCGAGGTGCACAGCGTCGTCCTCAACGGCACCGACCTGCCGGTGGCGGACGTGCTGGACGGTTCCCGGATCCGGCTGGAGGACCTGCAGTCCGAAAACCAGGTCATGGTGACCGGGACGGCCCTGTTCAGCACCTCCGGGGAGGGCATGCACCGGTTCTTCGACCCCGCCGACGGGCAGTGCTACCTCTACACCCAGTATGAGCCCGCCGACGCGCGCCGCGTCTTCGCGAACTTCGAACAGCCCGACCTCAAGGCCGAGTTCACCTTCCACGTTCTGGCACCCTCCGGCTGGCAGGTGGCCTCCAACGGCGTCGAATCCCAGCGGACCCAGCTGGGCAGCGACCCGGAAACCAGCCGCTGGGACTTCGCCCCGACGAAGCCGATGTCCACCTACGTCACCGCTGTCCTGGCCGGGCCGTACTTCAAGGCCGAAGACACCTGGCACGGCACGCTCGCGGACGGCTCTGCACTGGAGGTGCCCCTGGCGCTGTACTGCCGCGCCTCGATGGCGCCGTCCTTCGACGCTGAAGAACTGTTCCGGCTGACCCGGAACGGCCTGGCCTTCTTCAATGAACTCTTCGATTTCCCATACCCCTGGGGCAAGTACGACCAGGCGTTCGTGCCGGAATACAACCTGGGTGCGATGGAGAATCCCGGCCTCGTCACCTTCACGGAAAGCTACGTCTTCACCTCCCGCGCCGCCGACTCCCAGTACCAGGGCCGCGCCAACACCCTGCTGCACGAAATGGCGCACATGTGGTTCGGCGACCTCGTCACGATGCAGTGGTGGAACGACCTGTGGCTCAAGGAGTCCTTCGCCGACTACATGGGCACCCTGGGGGTGGACCGCACCACCGGCTGGGAAACCGCGTGGGTTAACTTCGCCAACAACCGCAAGGCCTGGGCGTACGTCCAGGACCAGCTGCCCACCACGCACCCAATCGTCGCCGACATCCCGGACCTTGAGGCCGCGAAGCAAAACTTCGACGGGATCACCTATGCCAAAGGTGCCTCGGCGCTCAAACAGCTGGTCGCGTACGTGGGATTCGAAGCCTTCATCGCCGGGTCACGCCAGTACTTCCGGAAGCACGCCTACGGGAACACCACCCTGCAGGACCTGCTCGCCGCACTGAGCGACGCCTCGGGCCGGGACCTTGGCACCTGGGCGCGGCAGTGGCTGCAGACCTCCGGCATTTCAACGCTTTCGGCTGATATTGCGGAACACGACAGCGTACTGGGCTCCGTGGCCGTGGTCCAGCAGGCCGAGGACCCGATCACCGGCCGGCAGGAACCGCGGCCGCACCGGCTGCGGATCGGCCTCTACAACGTCGACACCGCCGGCGCGCTGGTCCGCACGGACAGCGTGGAAACCGACGTCGAAGGGGGCCGCACCCTCGTCCCCGGGCTGGCCGGCAAACCGCGGCCGGCGCTGCTGCTGGTCAATGACGATGACCTGAGCTACGCCAAGGTCCGGCTCGATCCGCAGTCCGAAGCCACCGTCCGCAGCTCGCTGGGCAGCATCAGCGACCCGATGGCCCGTGCCCTGTGCTGGACCGCGCTGTGGGATTCCGCCCGGGACGCCGAGACCCCGGCGGCCCGCTACGTCGACGCCGTGCAGCGTTTCGGCCCGGCCGAATCAGGCATCGG
The DNA here is from genome assembly GCF_030816855.1 of Arthrobacter sp. B3I4. Classification (NCBI taxonomy): domain Bacteria; kingdom Bacillati; phylum Actinomycetota; class Actinomycetes; order Micrococcales; family Micrococcaceae; genus Arthrobacter; species Arthrobacter sp. B3I4. The sequence continues at coordinate 2,607,647 of NZ_JAUSYK010000001.1, forward strand.
CGTGCTCTTGAACGTGCTGGGCAACGCTTCCACCGCCATCGAGCGCTACGTCCCCGCGGACCGGCGTGGCGCCGTACGCCGCGGCTTCCTGGACACCGCCGCCGCAGAACTCGAAAAGGCCGGCCCGGGTTCCGACCAGCAGCTGGCCTGGGCCCGTTCGGCCGCCGCCACCAGCCGGTTCGACGACGGACGGCTTGAGCTCCTGAAGGGCCTGCTGGACGGCAGCACCGTGGTCCAGGGGCTCTCGGTGGATCCCGAGCTCCGCTGGAACCTCTGGCACGCCCTCGCCGCGAACGGACAGGCCGACCCGGAAGACCTGCATACCGAACTGGCCAGGGACAACACCGCTTCGGGCAGGTCTGGGCACGCCACAGCCATGGCGGCCCGGCCCGACCCGAAGGTCAAGGCCGCCGCCTGGGACGCCGCCGTCGAGGGCACGGCGCTGTCCAACCAGCTGCTCAGCGCCACCATCGCCGGCTTCACCACGGCCCCGGCCGACCTGTTGTCGGGCTATGTGGAGCCGTACTTTGACTGCCTCGAGCGGGTCTGGGCGGACCGCAGCATCGAAATCGCCAGCCGGATCGTCCGCGGGCTCTACCCGTCCGGCCAGGACCTCGACGGCGGCGTCCCCGCGGAGCACCCGGTCATCGTACGCACCGACGCCTGGCTGGCGGAGCACCCGGGGGCACCCCGGGCGCTGCGGCGCATCATCATCGAACAGCGCAGCCAGCTGCTGCGCGCCCTGACGGCACAGGCCCGCACCGCGTAGCCCATCGGCTGCTGAGTCCCGCCCGCGGCCCGGCTCCGGCGCCAGTTACGGGACGCGGTGCAGCCACTCCTGGGTGCCGAACTTGGCCTGCACCCGTTCGCGGGCGGCATCCAGTTCGGCCTCAGTCAGCTCCGCCGGCGTGGCCGCGTAGCGTTCGGTGAAGACCTCCATCATGGCCGCGACGATCTCGGCGCGGGCCAGGCCGGTTTGCCGGCGGAGCGGGTCGACGCGTTTCTTGGCGCTCGTGGTGCCCTTGTCGGAGAGTTTCTCCTTGCCGATCCGCAGCACCTCGACCATCTTGTCGGCGTCGATGTCGTAGCTCATGGTCACGTGGTGCAGCATACCGCCGTTGGCGAGGCGTTTCTGGGCGGCGCCGCCGATCTTGCCCTGGTCGGTGGCGATGTCGTTCAGCGGCACGTAAAACGCGTTGATCCCGACCTTTTCAAGTGCCGCCATGACCCAGGCGTCCAGGAAGCCGTAAGAGTCGGCGAAGCTGAGCCCGTCCACGAGGGTCTGCGGCAGGTAGAGCGAATAGGTGATGCAGTTGCCTGCCTCCATGAACATCGCGCCTCCCCCGCTGATCCGGCGGACGACGCTGATGCCGTGCCGGCTGACGCCCTCGGGCTGGACCTCGTTGCGGACGGACTGGAAACTGCCGATGACGACCGAGGGTTCCTCCCAGTCCCAGAACCGCAGAGTCGGGTTGCGGCGGCCGGCGCCGACCTCTTCGGTGAGCAGCTCGTCCAGCGCGACGTTGACGTGGGTGGGCAGCACCGAGGGGCCGATGATGTTCCAGTGGTGGTCGCCCCAGCCGGTCGCTTTGGCCAGCGCCCGGCGGACCGCGACGGCGACCGCGTCGGCGGAAAAGCCGAAGAGCACGGCGTCCTCCGGAAGCGCTGCCCTGACGGCGGCGGCCAGGTCGGCGGCGCCGGTGTCCGCGGGAAGGCCGGTGAGGCTGCGGTTAATATCCAGCAGGGCCTCGTCGGGTTCCAGGAAAAAGTCCCCGCTGATTGAGACGGCCGCCAGCGCACCGTCCACGACCTCGACGTCGGCCACGATCAGTTTGCCGCCGGGGACCTTGTACTCGCCGTGGCGGCGGCCGCCGTCGTCCTCTGGAATCGCTGCGGGGGAAGGGAAGGAAGTCATACCGTCAATCCTGCCCCACTGCCCGGGTCAAACCTAAGCCGGGCCCACAGCCGACGGCGGCAACGGAAACCGGCCGGAATGCAAAAAGCCCGCACCGTTGCCGGTGCGGGCTTTTCCAGATGACTTGGGGAAGAAGTTACTTCTTGCCGCCGAAGCCCTTGAAGCGAGCGTTGAAGCGCTCGACGCGGCCTGCAGAGTCCATGATGCGCTGCTTGCCCGTGTAGAACGGGTGGGACTCGGAGGAGATTTCGACGTCGATGACCGGGTAGGTGTTGCCGTCTTCCCACTCGATGGTCTTCGAGGAAGACACGGTGGACTTGGTCAGGAACTTGACGCCGGAAGCCAGGTCGTTGAAAACAACAGCTTCGTACTTCGGGTGGATATCAGACTGCATAATTGGACCTTTGTTCGCGCAACTGGATTTTGCCAGCTGCCAGGTATGAGTGGGATGGCTGACTGCGCCGAAAGACGCAGAACGGCCAGCTACCAATAGTAGCCCAGATCCGCGGGCGGGACGAACCGCCGCGTCCGCGTCCCTCGCGCTTTGCCGGCCGTCGCCCGGTTGCCGCTAGTCGCGGGGCCGCAGCTCCCAGAACGCGACGGCGGAGGCGGCGGCCACGTTCAGCGAGTCGACTCCGGGGCGCATCGGGATCTTCACGGCGAGGTCGACGGCGGCCAGGGTCTCGTCGCTCATCCCGGCGCCCTCGGTGCCCAGCACGAGCGCGAGTTTCTCCGGATTGCGGGCGGCGAGCTGGTCGACGTCCACCGCGTCGCCGGTGAGTTCCAGGGCTGCCACGACAAAGCCGTGCTCCTTCAGCACCGGCAGGTCTGCGGGCCATTCCGCGAGCCGCGCCCACGGCACCTGGAAGACGGTGCCCATGCTGACCCGCACGCTGCGCCGGTAGAGCGGGTCACCGCAGCGCGGGGAAACCAGCACGGCGTCGACCCCCAGCGCGGCTGCGGAGCGGAAGATCGCCCCTACGTTGGTGTGGTCCACGATGTCTTCCAGGACGGCCACCCGGCGCGCCCCGGCGAGCAGCTCCGGCAACGGGACAGGGGCCGGCCGCTGCATGGCGGCCATGGCTCCGCGGTGCAGGTGGAAGCCGGTGATTTCCTCCAGCAGTGCGGCCGAACCGATGTAGACCGGCACGTCCGGGTGCTGCTCGAAGACATCGGCGAGGTCCGCCAGCCATTTCTCGGCCAGGAAGAAGGAGCGCGGCCGGTGCCCGGCGGCCAGGGCCCGGCGCAGTACCCGGGAGGATTCGGCAATGTACATGCCCTCGGCGGGTTCGCGGAGCTTGCGGAGGTGGACGTCGGTGAGCTGGGTGTAGTCGGTGACGCGCGGGTCGGCCGCGGATTCGAGGTAGTGGAAGTTCACGGCGCGGTCACTGCAGCAGCTTGGCGATCATGAAACCCAGGGCCACGAGTCCCAGGGTGAAGATGACCCCGCGGAGCACCGGGGGTGAGAGGCGGCGGCCCACCTTGGAACCGACCAGCCCGCCGATCAGCGAGCTCACCGCGATCAGCCCGACGGCGGTCCAGCTGATCCGTTCGAAGGCGAAGAGCAGGTAGGAGACGGCCGCGACGATATTCACGCCGAGGACCAGGATGTTCTTCATGGCGTTGGCGTTCTGGATGGTTCCGGCCATGAACACCCCTAGGATGCCGACCAGCAGGATGCCCTGCGCCGCAACGAAGTAACCGCCGTAGACGCCGGCGAAGTACACCAGCACCACGAGCAGGACGCCGTGCCGTTTGTCCCTGATGGCGTGCTCCGGGTTTTCCTCCCGGTTCTGCACCCAGCGCTGCAGCCGGGGCTGGAACACCACCATGAGCAGGGCGACGACAATCAGGACGGGCGCGGCGTAGTGGAAGACCGTCTCCGGCAGGTGCAGGAGCAGGTAGGCGCCCGTGATCCCGCCGAGCAGCGAGGCGGGAAGCAGGCGGAGGAGCTGGCTGCGCCGCCCGGCGAGTTCCTTACGGTACCCCCAGGCACCCGCCGCGCTGCCGGCCACCAGGCCCATGGCGTTGCTGATGGAGGCGGTGACGGGCGCGTAGCCGAGGGCGATGAGCACCGGAAAAGTGACCAGCGTGCCGGAACCCACCACGCTGTTGATGGTGCCGGCCCAGAGCCCGGCGAAGAAAATGAGGACGCTGCTGAAGAACTCCACGTGCTGTCGGGAGCCTCTAGCGGCGCGCGGTGGCGCTGTAGCGGCCGGCGGACTCGCTGACGTCCAGGTCAACGCCGAACGTCTTGCTGAGATTCTCCGCGGTCAGCACTTCCTGCAGCGGGCCGGAGGCAACCACACCGCCGTCGCGCATCAGCAACGCGTGGGTGAAGCCCGGCGGGACCTCTTCGAGGTGGTGGGTGACCAGCACGATCGCGGGGGCGGTCTCGTCGCGGGCCAGCTCACTGAGCCGGTGGACCAGGTCCTCACGGCCGCCCAGGTCAAGGCCGGCCGCAGGCTCGTCGAGGAGCAGCAGTTCGGGGTCCGTCATGAGGGCCCGTGCGATCTGCACCCGCTTGCGTTCGCCTTCAGAGAGCGAGGCGAACGGACGGTTGAGCAGCGGCCCCATGCCCCACTCGTTGAGCAGGGCGAAGGCGCGGCGCTCGTCGTCCTTTTCGTAACCCTCACGCCAGCGGCCGGTGACACCGTAGGCGGCGGTAACGACGACGTTAAGCACCTTTTCGTGCTCCGGAATCTGGTTCGCCAGGGCGGCGGAGGACAGCCCGATCCGGGGGCGGAGTTCGAACACGTCCACGGCGCCGAGGATCTCTTCAAGAATCCCGGCCATGCCGGACGTGGGGTGCAGGCGGGCGGCGGCTACCTGCAACAAAGTGGTCTTGCCGGCGCCGTTGGGACCCAGGATCACCCAGCGCTCACCCTCCTTGACCTGCCAGTCAACCTTGTCGAGGAGCGTCTTCGCCCCGCGTACAACGCTGACGGCGGCCAATTCAAGAACATCACTCATAGGAGTAGACACTAGGACAAAAAAGCTGACGACTGATAACCGCCAGCCGTGGGCCTGCCCGGCCGGCCCTGGACGGTGTCACCGGCGGGTCACCGGCGCGTCACCGGCGCGTCACCGGCGCGCAACGAATTCCGGGCCGGATGCCGCCGCTCGCTAGGATTGGGCCCATGAGTTCGAACGTGACCGCGGTCAGTTATGGCGTGCATCTGTCCGCTCCCGACGTGCAGCAGCTGCGGCAGATGCTTACCGGCGCGGGGCTGGCGGTCGGTGCGGAGAGCACCGCCGGCGACGGCCGCTTCTCGGTCCACACCGCCGAGTGCACCATGCCGGGGTCCCTGACCGGGGCCGGGCTGGCCGGGCTGCGGGAGGCTGCCGCCGCGGCCGGCGTCGAAGGCGTTGATACGGTGTTTGTTCCGGCGGCCTTGCGGCAGGCTCCGCGGAAGTTCCTCATCATGGACGTGGACTCCACGCTGATCCAGCAGGAAGTCATCGAACTTCTGGCGGCGTACGCCGGCAAGCGCGAAGAAGTGACGGCCGTGACCGAGGCGGCGATGCGCGGCGAACTGGACTTCGCCCAAAGCCTGCACGCCCGGGTGGCGGTGCTCGCCGGGCTGCCGGCAGGCGTCGTCGAATCCGTCCGCGCCGAGGTGGTTTTGAGTGAGGGCGCTGCTGACCTGGTCGCAGCGTTCAAGGCCGCAGGGCATGTGGTGGCCGTGGTTTCCGGCGGCTTCAACCAGATCCTGGCGCCCATCGCGGAGGGCCTGGGGCTGGACTACTGGATTGCCAACGAACTGGAAATCGTCGACGGCGCCCTGACCGGCAAGGTTTTGGGTGACGTGATCGACCGGGCCGCCAAGGAGAAGTACCTGCGCGAGTGGGCCGCCGCCGAAGGTATCCCGATGGAACACACCATTGCGGTGGGCGACGGTGCCAATGACCTGGACATGCTGGGCGCGGCCGGGATCGGCATCGCGTTCAACGCCAAGCCGGCCGTCCGCGCGGCGGCGGACGCGGCCATCAACATGCCCTACCTTGACGCCGTCCGGCATATCGCCGGCGTCTAAGGCCTTTTGACGCGCTTTTGACGCGAAAAGGCATTGGACGGCAGTGTCAGCCGGCGACACTGCCGTCAAATGCGCACTCGTTCGTCCTAGTTGCTGGTGCCGCTGGCCTTGTCGAAGTAGTCGGCGCCGCCGACGTACTCGGTGTGGCCGGTCTCGACGTCGGCGGTGGCCATCTTGGCGACCTCCGCGGCGAATTCCTTGACCGAGTAGAGCTTGCCTGCCTCGGCGCGGCGGGCCTCGATGGCTCCGGGGTTGGAGCGGTCCAGCAGGGTGGCGGTGACCGTGCCTTCGATCATGTCGCCGGAGACGACGACCAGCGAGATGCCCTTGTCCGCCAGGGCCGGCACGAGCTCGCGGAGCGCATCCTCGCCGGCGCGCTTGCTGCGGGCGACGGGTTCGTACTCGGGCATGGTGGGGACCGAATCGATGAAGTGCGCCTGGTGGCTGGTTACGAAGACCACCCGTGAGCCCTCGGGCATGAGCGGCACCGCGGCGTTGAGCATGTTCACCTGGGCGTCGCGGTTGAGCTTGAGCGCGTAGCCTTCTTCCATGCCGGACTCCATGCCGCCGGAGGCGTTCAGGACCAGCAGGTCCAGCGAGCCGAAGTTCTCCATCGCTGCGCTGGCGAGAGCCTGAACGCCTTCCTGGGTGGTCAGATCCGCGCCCACAGCGGCTGCACGGCCGCCGGCGGCTTCGATTTCGGTGACAACCTTGTTGGCCCGCGGCGCCTTCTGGCGGTAGTTGACGACGACGGCTGCCCCCTCTGCAGCGAGGAATTTGGCTACTTCAGCGCCGATACCGCGCGATGATCCGGTGACAATCGCGGTCGTGTTATCCAGCATTCCCATACGAGCTCCTTTGTTCCATTCATCCAAAACCGGTGGGGTCTGCTGTCCATCATGCCAGCGGACTGCGGCATTTCAGTTGTTCAGGAGCCACAAAGAAGCCGCGGGGAGGTAGTTTTGTTAAGGTCCGCCGGAAAGCGGCGACGTAGGCTCGCCGGATGGGGAGCAAGGGTAATGCGCCGACGCTGGAAGCTGGCTGAACGGCGGGAGGGGCGGTGCTTGGTGCGGTGACGCTCACGCTCAGCTGGCTCCGCCCCTGCCCTGCCGCGTCAGCCGCGGTCGACCCGAATCTTCTTGGAGGTCTCGCCCGCCGGCGCGGCGGCCGGGGCTGGTGCGCGGACTTCGAGGACGCCGTCCTTGTAGCTGGCCGTGATGTCTTCTTCCTTCGCGCCGGGCGGCAGGGCGACGCTGCGCGTGAAGGAGCCGTAGCGGAACTCGGAGCGGTAGCCGTCCTTGCTCTTGTGCTCCGATTTTTCTTCCCGCTCGGCCCGGATGTGGAGCATGCCCCCGCTGACCGACACGTCGACGTCCCGGTCCGGATCAATGCCGGGAACTTCGGCACGGACCACCAGCGTGTTTCCGTCCTGGAACTGCTCAACCTTGATGGACGACGCCATCGTGAGGTCGCCGTCAAGGAACCGGCGGACAGGCTCCAGCATGTCCGAAGGCGCCCATTTGCTCAGATCAGCCATGATTAATCCTCCTCGGTCCACGCCCCCGCCGTGGCGTGGCCAGGGCTGTGGCTCCATTACACGCCTCCGCCGCAGACGCCGCCTAGGGCCAAAGGCCCGCCGTCGCGGGCCTCCGCGTCAGTGCCCCATGCCGAGACCGCCGTCAACCGGGATCACAGCACCGGAGATGTACGCCGCCTCGTCGCTGGCGATCCAGCGCACGACGTCGGCGACCTCGGATGCTTCGGCGAACCGGCCCGCCGGGACCTTCGACAGATAGTCCTTCTGGGTGGCCTCCGGCAGTTCGGCGGTCATGTCAGTGTTGATGAAGCCGGGCGCCACGACGTTCGCGGTGATGCCGCGGCCGCCGAGTTCCCGGGTCAGCGAACGGGCGACGCCGACGAGGCCGGCCTTCGAGGCCGAGTAGTTGATCTGCCCGGGTGCACCGTAGAGTCCGGACACCGAGGAAATCAGCACCACGCGCCCCTTGCGCGCCCTGATCATCCCCTTGGACGCTCGCTTGATTACGCGGAATGCGCCGGTGAGGTTGGTGTCGAGAACCGAGGTGAAGTCGTCCTCACTCATCCGCATCAGCAGCGTGTCCTTGGTGATCCCGGCGTTGGCCACCAGGACCTCGACCGGGCCGTGCGCCGCCTCGACCTCGGCGAAGGCGGCGTCGACGGAGGATTCGTCGGTCACATCGGCCTTGACGCCGAGGATGCCTTCCGGAAGGGCCGTCTCGCTCCGGTAAGTGACAGCCACCTTGTCGCCGTTGGCCAGGAACGACTCCGCGATGGCCAGGCCGATGCCGCGGTTGCCGCCGGTAATGAGGACGCTGCGGCCGGTGCTCTTTGGCGTAGGGGAGGTTGCGTCAGACATGGTGGGCTCCGGGATTCTGCGGCTCAGTCGCGCCGCGCTGGGGGCTGGATTTTCCTGCCTCCGATCTTAGCGTCCGGCAGCACCTCCTCCGCCCGGGCCGGCCCGCCGTTTGGGCGGCTCCGCCGATGGTGAGAGAATTGGAGGAAGCCTATGGAGCGTGATCTGACAGCTGTGACTAACAAGAACCGACCCGGTGAGCGGACGTCCGGGGAGTATGCCGGCGACACCGAGATCCACAGCATTACCGACGCCGCCGCCGCGCACTCCGAAGAGATGCGCCAGCGGATGATCAAGTACGCCGTGGCCATGGGCATCCGCATGGTCTGCCTGGTGCTCGTGTTTGTGGTGGACGGCTGGTTCAAGGTCCTCCCCGTCATCGGAGCGGTCTTCCTGCCCTGGTTCGCGGTCATCATCGCCAACGGCGGCGACCACGCCGAAGTCCACAGCGAGTCGCTGATCGACTACGTTCCGCTGGCTGAGCTGGATGCACCGAGGCCCGACGTCGACTCCGGCCAGGGCCCCCCAACGTCGGGCGAGGAGCCAGTGACCCTGCTGCAGGGTGAGCTTGTTGATGACGACGACGAAGACCAGAGACGGGCAGCTTCATGAACCTTTTCGACCTGGCCGGCTCCGCTGCCGCGCCGGCCACAGCCGTCTGCTCCCGCAAAGCCTGCCGCGCCGACGCGCAATGGCAGCTGCTGTGGAACAACCCCAAGATCCACGCCCCGGAACGCCGCAAAATCTGGCTCGCCTGCCCCGAGCACCGCGCCTGGCTGGAGGACTACCTCCAGACCCGCGGGCTGTGGAAGGAAACCGTCGCACTCACCGAGGCTACGGTAAGGTCCGAGTCGGGCATCGGGCCGGGCAGGGCCGGCTGAATGTACCGCTTTCTCTTTTCCAGCAAGTGGCTGGGCTATCTGTTGCTGGCCGCAATCTTCGCCACCGGCTGCGTGCTCCTGGGCCGCTGGCAAATGGACCGCCGCGCAGAGACACTCGCCGAGATCAACCGGGTCGTCTCCAACTACTCCGCCACCCCGGTTCCGTTCGCCGACGTCCGGGACCAGTTCGTCCGCCTCGACCCGCAGCGGGAATGGACCCAGGTGGAACTGCGCGGCAGCTACGACGTCGCCGGCCAGCGGATCGTCCGCAACCGCCCGCTCAACGGCCAGCCCGGCTACGAAGTCGTGGTCCCGTTCAGGCTCGAGTCAGGCGAGACGGTGGTGATCGACCGGGGCTGGCTCCCGATCGGCAACAAAACGCCCGGCAGCCCGGACCTGATTCCGGCACCGCCGACGGGGAAGGTCACGGTGGTGGCCCGGCTCAAGCATTCCGAGCCCGAACTGCAACGCGGCGCCCCGGACGGCCAGTTGGCCTCCATCGACCTCGACGCCTACTCGGCGCAGCTCGGTTATCCGGTGCTCACCGGAGCCTACGGCCAGCTTGCCTCAGAGACCCCGCCGGCGGCGGACATGCCCATCGGTTTCCCCAAACCGTCCACCGAAGAAGGTACGCACCTGTCCTACTCGCTGCAGTGGTTCGCCTTTGGCGTGCTGATGTTCGTCGGCTTCGGCTACGCGGCGCGCCAGCAGGCCCGGAACGCCGCAATCGACGCCGAAGACGCCGAATATGAGGACACGGGGGCCGCGGACGTGGAACCCGGCGACGCCGGGTACCTGCACACCAGCCGCGCCGTGCCCCGCCGTCGTCCGGCTCCCCGCAAGCGGAAGACCGCGACGGCGGAGGAAGAGGAAGACGCCATCCTCGACGCCCAGGGATTCTGAGCGGGCACCGCATGGATTCTGACGCCGTAGCGACCGTCCGGCACGCCCTGCTCGCGGCGGGCGCCGCGGACACCGTGGCTACCTTCGACACGGCCGTGCCGACCGCGGCGGCGGCAGCGGCCGCGCTGGGTTGCGACGTCGCGGCGATCACCAACAGCCTCATCTTCGAACTTGACGGCGCTCCCCTGCTGATCCTGGCCAGCGGTGCGGCAAGGGTTGATGTCGGGAAAGTCGCCGCTCAGCTGGGCACGGGCAAAATCCGCCGCGCCTCCCCCGGCTTCGTGCTCGAACACACCGGCCAGGAAGTGGGCGGCGTGGCCCCTGTCGGCCACCCGGCGAAGATCAGGTCGCTGCTGGACGAGTCCCTGTCGGTCCACCCCGTCCTCTGGGCCGGCGCGGGCGACCACCGCTCGATGTTCTCGATCAGCTACGAACAACTGCAGCGCATCACCGAAGCCGAGGAAATGCCCGTCCGCTAAACCACGTCGCGGGGCTATCCTCGCCCATTCGCCACGAATGGCCGCTAACCCTCCCCGGTTAGCGGCCATTTACGTCAACCAAAAGGTTAGCTGGCCCCCAAGCGCGGCGGTGCGGGTGATTTGTGTAGCTTGCGTCAAAGGCGAGGAACGAGCCAGCAAGCGGCAAATCTCCCGCGCCGCGGCGCGAAGGCGACCACGGCCACCGAAAGGCTCTACGCCAGCGTGATCAAATCCAGGTAGTCCTCGTTCCAGTGGTCCTCAATGCCGTCGGGCAGCAATACGACGCGCTCCGGGTTGAGGGCCTCGACGGCGCCCTCGTCGTGGCTCACCAGGACGACGGCGCCGGTGTAGTTGCGCAGCGCGCCGAGGATTTCGGAGCGGCTGGCGGGGTCGAGGTTGTTGGTCGGCTCGTCCAGGAGCAGCACGTTGGCGCTCGACGCCACAATGGTGGCCAGCGCCAGGCGGGTCTTCTCACCGCCGGAGAGCACACCGGCAGGCTTGTCGACGTCGTCGCCGGAGAACAGGAACGAACCCAGGATCCCGCGGACCTCTGCGTCGTTCATGTCCGGCGCCGAGGACCGCATGTTCTGCAGCACGGTGCGGTCCACGTCGAGGGTTTCGTGTTCCTGCGCGTAGTAGCCGACCTTCAGGCCGTGGCCGGGGATGACCTTGCCGGTGTCGGGCTTGTCGACGCCGGCAAGCATGCGCAGCAGGGTGGTTTTGCCGGCGCCGTTCAGGCCCAGGATGACGACCTTGGAGCCGCGGTCGATCGCGAGGTCGACGTCGGTGAAAATCTCCAGCGACCCGTAGGACTTGCTGAGGCCGTCGGCGGTCAGCGGGGTCTTGCCGCAGGGTGAGGGGTCCGGGAAGCGCAGGGCGGCGACGCGATCGTTTTCGCGGACCGCTTCCAGTCCGCCGAGCAGCCGCTCCGCACGTTTGGCCATGTTCTGCGCGGCGACGGCCTTCGTGGCCTTGGCGCGCATCTTGTTGGCCTGGTCCATCAGGACCTGGGCCTTCTTTTCGGCGTTGGCGCGTTCCCGCTTGCGGGCCCGCTCGTCGGTTTCGCGCTGGGTCAGGTAGCGCTTCCAGTCCATGTTGTAGATGTCGATCTGCGCACGGTTGGCATCCAGCAGGAAGACCTTGTTCACCGTCGCCTCGAGCAGTTCGGTGTCGTGGCTGATCACGATCAGACCGCCCTGGTGGTTCTTGAGGAACTCGCGCAGCCACGCGATGGAATCGGCGTCGAGGTGGTTGGTGGGCTCATCGAGCAGCATGGTCTCGGCATCGGAGTACAGGATCCGGGCCAGCTCCACGCGGCGGCGCTGGCCGCCGGAGAGGGTCTTCAGCGGCTGGTTCAACAGCCGGTCCGGGAGCGCGAGGTTGGAGCAGATGGACGCCGCTTCGGCCTCGGCGGCGTAGCCGCCCGCGGCCAGGAACTCCGACTCCAGCCGGTCGTAGCGGTTCATCGCCTTGCGCTGGACGTTCGCGTCCTCGCTGGCCATTTCCTCGTGCGCCACCCGCAGCTTGCCGACGGCGATGTCCAGGCCGCGGGCGGACAGGATGCGGTCCCTGGCCAGCTGCTCCATGTCCGGGGTGCGGGGGTCCTGCGGCAGGTAGCCGATCTCGCCGCTGCGGGTGACCTTGCCGGCCGCGGGCAGACCCTCACCGGCCAGCACGCGGGTCAACGTGGTCTTGCCTGCACCGTTCCGGCCGACGAGGCCGATCTTGTCTCCCTTGTCGATCCGGAAGCTCACCTGGTCCATAAGCAGACGGGCGCCGGCGCGCAGTTCGAGATCCTGGACGGTAATCAATGCAGGTAAGGCCTTTCACAACAGGGAACGCCGCGGCACAACGGATGGAGTCTGGACGGGGCCGGGGCAGGAGGGCCGAGACGACGGCCTTTACCAGTCTACCGGCACCTCCCCGGGCGGGCGGCATCGGGGATGGTTTGGCGGGGATATCCAGTGCGGGGCGCACCGCTTAGTGGGAGGCCTACAAAATGCCGGTACTGCAGGCACCGTAACGTCGATATCAAGACCCGCGTGCCTTGCGGCCGCACACCTCCTTCCTGACAGGACGATCATGAACAACGACAACGCCGTCACCGCAGCCGCTTCCGAGGACCAGAGTTCCGAGGGCGGGGCGGCCGGCAGCCTTCGGCGGTTTCCTTCCGGCGCCGCACGGAAGCGCTGGGACGCCACGGACCTGGGTCTGATCGCCGTTTTCGCCGCCCTCCTGGCCGCTTCGGCCCTCGTTGCCGCCATCCCGGTGGGCGGCCTGGGCGTACCTATCACCCTGCAGACCCTCGCCGTGATGCTCACCGGACTTGCCCTGGGTCCTGGCCGGGCCTTCGCCGCCGTCGGGCTCTACCTGCTTCTGGGCCTGGCCGGCCTGCCGATCTTCAGCGGCGGCCGCGGCGGCCTCGGTGCGCTGGCCGGCCCGTCGGCCGGATACCTCGTCGGGTTCCTGCTGGCCGCGACGGCGGCCGGTGCGCTGACCGTCGTCGTCCTGCGCCGGACGGCCGGCCGTTCCGGCAGGATCCGGGCCGTGCTGCTCTTTTGCGCCGCGATGGTGAGCAGCATCATCTTCGTGCACGGGCTCGGCATCCTCGGCATGGTGCTCAACGCCAAGCTCAGCATCTCCGCTGCCTTCTTGGCCGACCTCCCGTTCTACCCTGGCGACGTGCTGAAGAACATCCTTGCCGTTGCGGTCGCGCTGGCGCTGCACAGGGCGTTCCCGGACCTGCTGGTCCGGCGCGTCCGGGGCGGGACCGAGCTGCGTCCGAGTAAACGCGCGTGAGTATCGTCCTTGAGCGTGCGTCCGTCCGGGTGGCGGTTGAGGGCCGGGCGGACCCCAAAGTCCTGCTCGATTCCATCTCGCTGAGCCTGCCGGAGCGCCGGATCGGCGTGATCGGGGCCAACGGTTCGGGCAAGTCCACGCTGCTGCGGCTGCTGAACGGCCTGGTGCCGCCGAGCTCCGGAACGGTCACGGTGTCCGGTTCCGACACGGTCCGGGACGTCCGCGCTGTCCGCAGGCGTGTCGGCTTCGTCTTTACCGATCCGCTGTCACAGCTGGTGATGCCGACGGGGCGCGAGGACGTGGAACTCTCGCTGCGCCGGTCGGTGCGGAACCCACGGGAACGGCGGGCCCGGGCCGAAGCGGTGCTGGACCGCTTCGGGATGCTGGGACTCGCTGACCAGAGCGTCTACGAGCTCTCCGGCGGGGAACGCCAGCTGGTGGCGCTCGCGGCGGTGCTGGCCGTCGGCCCGGACGTCCTGGTTCTGGACGAGCCGTCCACCCTGCTGGACCTGCGGAACCGGGAGCTGCTGCGGCGCACCCTCGCCGGCCTGGACCAGCAGGTCATCCTCTCCACCCACCACCTTGAACTGACCCTGGACCTTGACCGGGTGCTGGTCGTCGACGGCGGCAGGATCGCGTTCGACGGCGCCGCGGCGGCCGCCGTCGCGCATTACCGGGCGTTGTGCGCACTGCAGCCGGCTGCCGGGGCGGCGGCGGCTGCCGGGCAGCCGGCTACCGGGGAAACGGCGGCCGGGGAAACGGCGGCCGGGGAGGCGGGGCGGCCGTGAGGGGCCACGGCTTCCTGCTCGCGACCTACGTGCCGGGCGCCTCGCCGGTGCACCGGGCTCCGTTGTGGGTGAAGTTCCTGCTGGTGCTCGCGTGCGGCATGGCGTCCTTCCTCATCGTTGACTGGGCTGTGGCTGCCGCGGGCCTGACCCTGCTCTGCGCGGTCTACCTGTGGAGCGGCGCCGGTTTTCGCCGCCTCATCGGGGCCGTCCGGCCGGTCCTGCCGGTGCTCGCGGTGATCGGATTGTTCCAGTGGTGGCAGCTCGGCGGAGCGGTGGCAGCCCGGATTGTCCTCAACGTCCTGGTCGCCGTCGTGGCGGCATCGATTCTGACGGCCACGACGCCGGTCCAGACCCTCCTGGATGGCGTAGCCTCGCTGGCCCGGCCCTTTCGCCGGTTCGGCGCCGACCCGGAACGCTTCGCGCTGACCATCGCGATCATGCTGCGGAGCATCCCGTTCATTGCCGGTGCCTACGCCGACGTTCGCGACGCCGCCCGCGCCCGCGGCCTGGAGCGCAACCCCCGCGCGCTGGTCCTCCCCGTCTTCATCACCACGGTGGCCTTCGCCCGGCAGACCGGCGAAGCACTCGCGGCCCGCGGCCTCGGCGAGCCGGAGGGCCGGCAAGAATAGGCCCCCGGCGTCAGCCGAGTCGCCGGACCCGCGGGTCGCCGCCGGTAATCCACTCGAGCAGCAGCGCCCGGCTCAGCTTGCCGCGGTCGGTCAGCGGCAGCTCCGCCAGGAGGTAATAATCCAGCGGCCGTTTGTTCCGGGCCAGGACCTCCTCCACACCGGTTTTCAGTTGCGTGCAGGTCAGTCCGCCGTGGGCGGGCAGCACTGCCGCCATGACGCGCTGGCCGTGGAGCTCGTCCGCCCGGCCCGCGGCGACGGCGGCCGCGACGCCGGGAACGGAGGCCAGGGCGAGCTCCACCTCGTGCGGGTACACGCGGGTCCCGGCGGTGAGGATCATGTCCGAGCCGCGGCCCAGCAGGTGCAGCACCCCTGCGGACAGATAGCCCTGGTCCCCCACGGTGAACCAGCCGTCGAAGCTCTGAAGCGTTGCGCCGCCGTCGTCGTCACGGAGGTATCCGTCGCTGACCATGCCGCTGCGGACGCAGACGTTGCCGTCGCGCCCCTCCGGCACGGGCGCGCCGCCGTCGTCGAGAATCCGGATCTCGACGCCGGGGAACGGCTTGCCGATTCCTGTTCCGCCGGGGTCCGGGGACCGGCCCGGCGGGAGGCCGGCGCCGGCCACGAAGCTGAGCTCGGCGGCGCCGTAGTACTCGAAGATGGTCGCCTTGGGCGCCCAGCGGCGGGCAGCTTCGAGCGTCCGGGCGTCGAGCTTGGAGCCGGCGCAGATGATGCTTCGCACACCGGAGGCGTCGACGCCACCGGCCAGCCCGCGCTCGCTGAGCAGCCGGAGCATCGCGGGAACCAGGACCAGGCGGGTGATGCCGTCGTGGCTGACGGCAGCGTGGGCGTCCCCGACGTCGAACGATTCCAGGGTGTGGAACTCGGACCCGGCGTACAGGCATTCGGCCAGGGCATAGAGGTTCAGCCCGGCGGCGAGCGGACCAGGCGCGAGCGTTTTGTCGTCCGGGCGCAGGCCGAAGAACCGGACCGAGGATTCGAAGGAGAGCTGCCAGGAGCGCCGCGACCTGCTGAACGCCTTGGGCAGCGCCGTGGTGCCGGAGGTGAGTCCGATCAGGAATGGTGAGTCGGGCGGCCCGTCGGCGAGTCCACTGCCCAGGCAGCCAGCCGGCACTGTTTCAGCAATCCGGGCGGTGAGCGCGTCCCGGAGCGGCTCCGGCCAGGAGGGGTCCAGCACGGCGCATTGCCGCTCCCCCGCGATGGCGGCAGCGAACGCAGCCACAAAGTGCGTGGAGTTCGGTTCGGCCAGCACCGTGAGGGCCGGCGCCGCCGTCGCCAGGGACGCTGCGGCGTCCCGAAGTTCCGCCCAGCCCAGACGCTTGCCGGCCACGACGACGGCGGTATCGTCCGGGCGCTCATCGGCCCAGCGCTGAAGTCTGTCGAGGAAAGGCATCGGATCAACTTTACCGGCAGGCACCGCCCGCCGCACCGGGACGGGATAATGTGACTGCATGAGTTTCAATGACAACGTCCAGCTGGACCCGTCCCAAGTCCAGAGCCGCGGCGGCATGGGCCGCGGCACCAAGATCGGCGGCGGCATCGGCGGCGGCATCGTGCTGCTCCTGGCCGCGCTGTTCGGCATCAATCCGCAAATGCTCGAAGGTCTGGGCGGCGCCACCCAGGACCAAACGCAGAGCCAGAGCACTGCGCCGGCGTGCAAGACCGGCGCCGACGCCGACGCCCGGCTTGAGTGCCGGATCGTGGGCACCGTCAACAGCCTGAACGCTTTCTGGCCGGAGTACCTGGCGCAGTACGGCCGGCAGTACCCGCGGCCGAAGACCGTCCTGTTCAGCGGCGGGACCAGCACCGGCTGCGGCAGCGCGACCTCCGAGGTGGGGCCGTTCTACTGCCCGGCGGACCAGACCGCGTACTTCGACCCCGGTTTCTTCCAGGAACTCGTGGACCGGTTCGGCTCCTCCGGCGGCCCGCTCGCCCAGGAGTATGTGGTGGCGCACGAGTTCGGCCACCACATCCAGAACCTGCTCGGCACCATCGACCGGGCGCAGCAGGATCCGCAGGGCCCGGAGTCCGGCGCCGTGCGGGTGGAGTTGCAGGCGGACTGCTATGCGGGTCTGTGGGTCCGGTACGCGACCACCACCAAGGACCCCAACACCGGCCAGCCGTTCCTGGAACCGCTGAAGACCCAGGACCTGCAGGATGCTCTGTCCGCGGCGTCCTCGGTGGGCGACGACCGGATCCAGAAGGCCGCCACCGGCCGGGTCTCACCCGAGTCCTGGACCCACGGCTCCAGCGAACAGCGGCAGAAGTGGTTCTACCAGGGCTACAAGACCGGCGACATCAACCAGTGCGACACCTTCAAGGTCGCCACCCCGTAGCCCGGCGCGGAACAACCGATGAAACGACGGAGGCGGGCCCGCCTCTGGGAGGTGGGCCCGCCGTCGTCGTATCCCGAGGCCGGGGTGCTGGGACCTGGATGGTGAAGCTCTAGATGTTGAAGCCCAGGGCGCGCATCTGGTCGCGGCCGTCTTCGGTGATCCGCTCCGGACCCCACGGCGGCATCCATACCCAGTTCAGCCTCCACTCGTCGACGATGCCGTCCAGGGCCTGGCCAACCTGCTCCTCGATCACGTCGGTGAGCGGGCACGCTGCCGTGGTGAGGGTCATGTCGATCAGCAGGGCGCCGTCGTCATCCGAGTACTTCAGGCCGTAGAGCAAGCCCAGGTCAACGATGTTCACGCCCAGTTCCGGGTCGATCACATCCTTGAGGGCCTCTTCGACGTCCTCGAGGCCCGTCCGGGCCGTATTGGTTTCGGTCATGGCGTAGTCCTAACTAGGCCTGTGCTGCGGCGTCGGCGGCAGCGATGGTGGCGGCTCCGGCGCCCTGGAGGTAGCGGTCGTAGCCTTCTTCTTCGAGGCGGTCGGCCAGCTCCGGGCCGCCTTCCTCGACAACCTTGCCGTCCACGAAGACGTGCACGAATTCCGGCTTGATGTAGCGCAGGATCCGGGTGTAGTGGGTGATCAGCAGGGTGCCCATGTTGCCGCCGGACTGGGGCGCGGTTGACGCCCTCGGAGACGACCTTGAGCGCGTCGACGTCGAGGCCGGAGTCGGTCTCGTCGAGGACGGCGAACTTCGGCTTGAAGAGCTCCAGCTGGAGGATCTCCACGCGCTTCTTCTCGCCGCCGGAGAAGCCCTCGTTGACGTTGCGCTGGGTGAAGTCGGCGTCGATGCGCAGCTGCTCCATGGCGGCCTTGACGTCCTTGGTCCAGGTGCGGAGCTTGGGGGCTTCGCCGTCGATCGCGGTTTTCGCGGTGCGCAGGAAGTTGGTCATGCTGACACCGGGAACCTCGACCGGGTACTGCATGGCCAGGAACAGGCCGGCGCGGGCGCGCTCGTCGACGCTCATCGCGAGGACGTCCTCGCCGTCGAGCGTGATGGTGCCAGCGGTGACGTTGTAGCGCGGGTGGCCGGCGATGGTGGAGGCCAGGGTGGACTTCCCGGATCCGTTCGGCCCCATGATGGCGTGCGTTTCGCCGGTCCTGATGGTCAGGCTGACGCCCTTCAGGATTTCCTTGGTGCCCTGCTCGGTGTCAATGCTGACGTGCAGGTCCTTGATCTCAAGAGTGGACATGTATCTTGTTCTCCTCTGCACCGTGCCTCCCGGCGGTGGTGCGTCTTCTGGTCGATAAGTTGTCTGGGCCGGCTGATACCGGCGGGCAGTGACATGCCCGCCGGCCTCAGCCGAAGTTGGGAGCTTCCGCGCCGTTCAGGACCGTGCTGACGTCCACGTAGACGTCACCATCCTGGACGGTCACGGCGAAGACCGGGACGGGGTCGTAGGCGGGCAGCTGCAGCGGCTGGCCGCTGCGCAGGTCGAACTGGGAGCCGTGGCCCCAGCACTCGATCGTGCAGCCTTCCACCTCGCCTTCGGAGAGCGAGATGTCCGCGTGCGAGCAGGTGTCGCCGATCGCGTGGATCTCCCCCATCGAGTCCTTCACGACCGCTACCGGGTAGTCATCGATCAGGATGCGCAGGGCCTGCTTGAGCTGGATCTCACTGGCGCTGCAGACCAGTTCACCCTTTGGCTGTTCCGTCATGTTCGTCGTCCCGTGCCGTCTAGTTGTCCGTGGCGGCGAGCTCGCGCTCGACGGCGGCCGTGAGCCGGTCCTCGATCGCGGGTACCTTGATCTGCTGGATGATCTCGTTCAGGAAGCCGCGGACCACCAGGCGGCGGGCCACCTTTTCCGGAATGCCGCGGGCCATCAGGTAGAACAGGTGCTCGTCGTCGAACCGGCCGGTGGCGCTGGCGTGGCCGGCGCCGGCGATCAGGCCGGTTTCGATCTCCAGGTTGGGCACGGAGTCGGCGCGGGCGCCGTCGGTGAGGACCAGGTTGCGGTTGGCCTCGTACGTGTCGGTGCCTTCTGCTTCCTTGCGGATCAGGACGTCGCCTACCCAGACGGTGTGCGCGTTCCGGCCCTGCAGCGCGCCCTTGTAGAGCACGTTGGACTTGCAGTTGGCGACAGCGTGGTCGACGAACAGGCGCTGCTCGAGGTGCTGGCCGGCGTCGGCGAAGTAGAGGCCGAACATTTCCGCTTCCGCGCCGGGGGCGGTGAAGCGTGCCGACGGCGTGACGCGGACCAGGTCCCCGCCGAGGCTGACGACGATGTGCTTGAACTTGGCGTCACGGCCGAGCTTCGCCTGCTGCGAGGAGGCGTGCACGGCGTCGTCGTCCCATTCCTGCAGTGAGATGACGGTGAGCTGCGCGCCGTCCTCGACGAGGATCTCGATGTTTTCCGAGACGACAGCACTGCCCTGGTGGTCCAGCACGACGACGGCCTTGGAGAACTTCTCCGCGATGATCACGACGTGCTGCGCCGACGGCGCGGGACCCTGGCCGGTGAGTACCACGTTGACCTGGCCCACGGCCTGGACCTCGGCGGGAACCGTGATGACGGTGGCCTCGGTGAAGTTTTCCCAGGCGTTGGCGGACACCCGGTCCTCCGGGATGGCGGCGGAGCCGATGCGGGCATCATCCCGGCCGACGGTTTCGATCCGGACGCTTTCCGGGCCGGTGACGGCCACGGCGGGGGCGGCGCCGGTGAGCGCCTCCGTGTGCAGGCCGCGGAGCCGCTTGAGCGGGGTGAAGCGCCAGTCCTCCTCCATGCCGGTCAGCGGCTTGAAGTCCGCCAGGTTGTAAGAGGTCAGTCGTCCCGCGCGGGAGCTGTCCGGGATGCCGACGCCGCCGCCATGCGAGTGTGCCTTGACGGCGTCGCCAGCCAGCGGGGCCTTGGACTTCGCCGAGTTCAACGGCGACAGGTTTTCGCCTTCCTCGGTGAAACCGTCAATCAGCGGCTGGGTCGACGGCGCGCCGATGCGCGCCTTTTCCGTAGTGATGTCAGTCATTAACCGACCGATCCTTCCATCTGCAGTTCAATCAGGCGGTTCAGCTCGAGGGCGTATTCCATCGGCAGTTCACGGGCGATCGGCTCGATGAAGCCGCGCACGATCATGGCCATGGCCTCGTCTTCACGCATGCCGCGGGACATCAGGTAGAAGAGCTGCTCTTCGCTGACCCGGGAGACGGTGGCCTCGTGGCCCATTACGACGTCGTCCTCGCGGATGTCGATGTACGGGTAGGTGTCCGAGCGGCTGATGGTGTCCACCAGCAGCGCGTCACAGCGCACCGTGTTGGCCGAGTGCTTCGCGCCTTCCCGGACCTGGACCAGGCCGCGGTACGCGGCGCGGCCGCCGCCGCGGGCCACCGACTTGGAAATGATCGAGCTCTTGGTGTTCGGCGCGATGTGGACCATCTTGGAGCCGGTGTCCTGGTGCTGGCCCTCGCCGGCGAACGCGATCGACAGGGTTTCACCCTTGGCTCCCTCGCCGACCAGGTAGACGGCCGGGTACTTCATGGTGACCTTGGAGCCGATGTTGCCATCGATCCACTCCATCGTGGCGCCCTCTTCGCAGATGGCGCGCTTGGTGACCAGGTTGTACACGTTGTTGGACCAGTTCTGGATGGTCGTGTAGCGGACGCGGGCACCCTTCTTCACCACGATTTCGACGACGGCGGAGTGCAGCGAGTCGGAGGTGTAGATCGGCGCGGTGCAGCCCTCGATGTAGTGGACGTAGGAATCCTCGTCCGCGATGATCAGGGTGCGCTCGAACTGGCCCATGTTTTCCGTGTTGATGCGGAAGTACGCCTGCAGCGGGATGTCGACGTGGACGCCCTTGGGGACGTACACGAAGGACCCGCCGGACCAGACGGCCGTGTTCAGCGACGCGAATTTGTTGTCGCCCACCGGGATGATCGTGCCGAAGTACTCCTGGAAGATCTCCGGGTGCTCGCGCAGCGCCGTGTCGGTATCCAGGAAGATGACGCCCTGGGCTTCCAGGTCCTCACGGATCTGGTGGTAAACGACCTCGGACTCGTACTGGGCGGCGACGCCGGAGACGAGGCGGCTGCGCTCGGCTTCCGGGATACCGAGCTTCTCGTACGTGTTCCGGATGTCCTCGGGCAGGTCCTCCCAGGTGGCGGCCTGCTTCTCGGTGGAACGCACGAAGTACTTGATGTTGTCGAAGTCGATGCCGGACAGGTCCGCACCCCAGGTGGGCATGGGCTTGCGGTCGAAGTACTTCAGGCCCTTCAACCGCAGGTCCAGCATCCATTCCGGCTCGTTCTTCTTGGCCGAGATGTCACGTACGACGTCCTCATCGATGCCACGGCGGGCGTTGGCGCCGACGTCGGTCTTGTCGGCCCAGCCGTACTCGTAGGTGCCAATTCCGTGCAGCTCGGGGTTCTTTTCCAGAATCTCCGAAATCACAGTGGATTCAGCAACCTTCTTCTCTGATAGTTGGTCCGTCATCACGGCCTTTCTTGCAGATGGTTGGATACTTCGTCCGGGCTGTCCGGGTCCGCGGGGCTGGCAGCCCCGACGGCGGCCGGACGGCCCGTAGGTATGTGGGTGGTGCAGACGTGGCCGCCGCGGGCCAGGGTGGAGAGCCGGCGCACGTCGACGCCGACCAGCCGGGCAAAAACCTCGGTCTCCACGTCGCAGAACACCGGGAACTGCGCGGCAAGCTGCTGGATCGGGCAGTGGCCCTGGCACAGCTGCACACTCGACAGCGCGGCGGGCAGCGGCGCCTTGGCCTCGATGGACTGCGCCGACGCGACGAATCCGTCCCGGCTCAGCAGCTCCGACAGCGCCCGTGCGCGGGCGGTGATGTCGGTTCCGGCCTGTTCGATCACCGGCGCATAGCGGCGTTCCATCTCGCCGAACCGCTCGGCGGCGAACTCCCGCACCGCTTCGGAACCCGCCATTTCACCGAGCCGCCGGAGGGCGGAGGAGGCGATGTCAAGGTAGTCGTTGCCCAGCGTGGACTGGCCCTGCGAGCTCAGCACATAGCGCCGGGCCGGCCGGCCTGCACCGGCTCCCGCACGGGCCACCCGCTTAACCTCGATCACGCCGTGGCGCGAGAGGTGGTCCAGGTGGCGGCGCACCGCGGCGGGGGTGAAGCCGAGCAGTTCGCCCAGTTCCGCGGCGCTGATCGGGCCATGTTCCAGTACCGCGGCCAGGACACGGTCGCGGGTGCGTTCCTCGGCGTCGGCGGCGGCTGCCGACGGCGCTGCCGCGGGTCCTGCTCCGTCCCCGACCGGCGCCGCCGACTCCGCGCGCACGGAAGGCGCGGCAGAAGTAGTTGGGCTCATGGAATACACAACACAATCATGTCGTAATTTAGTCCCGTGATCCAGTAAGGCATGGCTTTGCTGGCGCCGGCTCCGGATCGGGTCCGGGCGTACTACATCGCGTAGAATGCTCTGGTGCGATCCCCCCACTCCCCCGCCCTGACCATCAGCGGGCTCATCAAGGATGTCGGCCCGCTGCCCAGCCTTGACGGCAAGATGCTGCGGGTAGTCAGCGGCGTCTCCCTCACCGCCGAACGCGGCCAGGTCACCGCCCTGCTCGGTGCCAACGGGGCGGGCAAGACCACCACCATCGAATGCGCCCAGGGGCTCCAGAAGCGCACCGCCGGCAGCATCCGGCTGCTGGGAGAGGACCCGGACAGCGCGGGCGCGGAGCTGCGCGCCCGCGTCGGCGTGATGCTGCAGGACGGCGGCCTCCCGCCGTCGGCCCGGCCCATCCCCCTGTTGCGGCACATCGCGGGCATGTACCAGGACCCGTGGCCGGTCGATGAACTGATTGCCCGGCTGGGAATCGACACGTTCAGCCGGACCTCCGTGCGGCGCCTCTCCGGCGGCCAGAAACAGCGGCTGGCCCTGGCCGCGGCCCTGGCGGGCCGGCCCGAGGTGCTTTTCCTCGACGAGCCGAGCGCAGGCCTGGATCCGCAGTCCCGGCAGCTGGTGTTCGACCTGATCGGCGAGCTGCGGGACCGCGGGATGGCCATCATCCTCACAACGCACCTGATGGACGACGCCCAGCGCCTCGCTGATTACGTCTACATCATCGATGCCGGCCGGAACGTCGCCGAAGGCACCGTCGCCCAGCTGCTGCGGC
This sequence comes from Arthrobacter sp. B3I4, assembly GCF_030816855.1. NCBI lineage: Bacteria > Bacillati > Actinomycetota > Actinomycetes > Micrococcales > Micrococcaceae > Arthrobacter > Arthrobacter sp. B3I4. Next base: position 2,630,963 of record NZ_JAUSYK010000001.1, read on the forward strand.
ACGAACTGACCGGCGCCGAGCAGCACATCCGGACGCTGCTCTTTGAAGCCGAACCCGGCCTTGACCTGGCCGGCGTCCTGCCGCCCGGGGTCGAGGTCCGGGAAACCCGCGCGGGCAGCTACAGCGCCACGGGGGCGCTGACCCCTGCGGACCTCGCCGCCGTCGCAGCCTGGTGGTCCGCGCGGGACATCATGCCCGCGTCGATGAGCCTGGCCGCCCGCAGCCTCGAGGACGTCTTCCTCGACATCTCCGGAAGGGAATCCCGATGAGCACCGCCCCCGCATCCGTTCCCGCCGGCACGACGCTCGGCAGCGCTCCGGCTCCGCTGCTGCGCCGGGTCCTGCTGCAGGGCCGGTACGAGACTCTCACCATGCTCCGCAACGGCGAGCAACTGATCCTCGCGGTCATCCTGCCGCTGCTGGCCCTGGTGGGCCTGGCCGTCACGCCGCTGCTGGACGGCCTCGGTTCCAGCCGGGTCAACATCGCTGTGCCGGGCATCCTGGCGCTGTGCGCCATGTCCACGGCCTTCACCGGGCAGGGCATCGCCACCGGCTTCGACCGGCGCTACGGCGTGCTGCGTTTCCTCTCCACCACGCCCCTGGGCCGTACCGGCCTGATCCTGGGCAAGGTGCTCGCCGTGCTCGCGGTGCTGGTGATCCAGGTGCTGGTGGTCACCGTTGTTGCACTCCCGCTGGGCTGGCAGCCCTCGCTGCCGGGGCTGCTGCCCGGACTCGTGCTGCTGGTCCTTGGCGCGGCGGCCTTTACCGCCCTCGGCCTGCTCGTCGCCGGTACTGTCCGGCCGGAAGCGACGCTGGCCATCACCAACCTGCTGTGGATCCTGCTGGGTGCCCTCGGCGGCATCGTCCTGCCGGCCGAACGGCTGCCCGCCCTCGCCCAGGCGGTGGTCCATTTCCTCCCGTCCGGCGCGCTGGGCCAGGCGCTGCGCGATGCCTTCCTGACCGGCAGCGTCAACCTTGCCGCCGTGATCGTCCTGCTGCTCTGGACGGCGATCGCCGGCCTGGCAGCAACCCGTTGGTTCAAGTGGAATTGAGAAAACTGTGAGTACAGTGTCCCGCCCTTCCCGGATCGTGTCCCGGATTTCGTCCCGGCTGCCCGTCACCGTCGACAAGACGGTCCGGCGGCTGGCCGTGCTGTCCCTGATCGGCCAGACCGTGCTCGTGGTGACCGGCGGCGCCGTCCGGCTGACCGCCTCCGGGCTGGGCTGCCCGACGTGGCCGCGCTGCACCGACAATTCACTGGTCAACACCCCGGAAATGGGTGTGCACGGGATCATCGAGTTCGGCAACCGGCTCCTGACCTTCGCGCTGGCCGCCGTCGCCGTCGCCATGCTGGTCTACCTGTGGAACCTCCGCAAGGAACGCCGCGACCTCTTCCTGCTGGCGCTCGGCCTGCTGGCCAGCATCCCGGCGCAGGCCGTCATCGGCGGCATCACCGTCCTCACCCAATTGAACCCGTGGGTGGTGGGCCTGCACTTCCTGGTCTCGATGGCGCTCGTGGTCCTGGCGACGCTGCTCGTCAACCGCGCCTACGGCCGTACCGGCAAGGCCCGGACCCGCGAACTGCCCGTCCTGCCGGCCACGGCACGCCCGGTGCTGACCGCCGTCGCGCTGTTCTCGGCCGTGGCCGTGTGCCTGGGTGTCGTGGTGACCGGCGCCGGTCCGCACGCCGGTGACGCGAACGCCCCGCGCAACAACCTCGACTGGGACCTGTTTTCGCACATCCACGCGGTGCCTGCGTACCTGGTGACGGCCGGCACGCTGTTCGGCATCTACCTGGTACTGCGAGGCCGGATCTCCGGGCCGTTCCGCACCGCTGTGTTCATGCTGCTGGCCGTCACTGTGCTGCAGGCCGTCATTGGCTTCACGCAGTACTACAACGGCATTCCGGCGCTGCTGGTGGCCGCGCACATGCTCGGTGCGGCGCTTCTGATGAGTGCGTCAACGAACGCCGCCGACATCGCCCGCAGCAGCCCGCTGAAGTAGTTCCCGGTAGCCTGACTCTGTCGAGAGAAAGGCGCCGCCGTGAACGCGATCGTCGAGGGCCTGCTGAACATGAGTCCCGCGCTGGCCTTCACTCTCGTCGCCTGCCTGGTGTTCGCCGAGGACGCGGTCTTCGTCGGCTTCGTGATCCCGGGCGAGACGGCCGCGGTCCTGGGCGGTGTGATCTCGAGCCGCGGCGAGGTGCCCTTATGGGGCATGGCGGCGGTCGTGGTGGCCGCGGCCATCGCCGGGGACACCGTGGGCTACGAAGTGGGCAAGCACGTGGGGCCCGGGCTGCTGGACTTCCGGCTGATGAAGCGCCGCCGCCGGGGCCTGGCGAAGGCGCAGGCGTTTCTCCGCAAAAGGGGCGGTTCGGCCGTTTTCCTGGGCCGCTTTGTGGCGTTCTTCCGGGCAGTCATGCCGGCCCTCGCCGGCGCCTCCCGGATGCCCTACCCGCGTTTCCTGGTCTTCAACGCGGCCGGCGGACTGGTGTGGGGAACCGGTTTCGTCCTGCTGGGCTTCTTCGCCGGGAACTCCTACGACGCCGTGGCAAAGGTGGCCGGCCGGGACATCACGGCGGTGGTGGTGCTGCTCGGTGTGCTGGGGCTGGTCATCTGGCATCTGCGCCGCGACCGCCGGGAACCGGAGCAAGCGGTTGACCGCAAGAGCCCGGACGGCCCGGCAAGCTCCTGACGGCGGGTGCCGGCTTAGCCGCCGACGATGGCCGATCCGATGAACGGATCGACGGCCAGCGCCAGGAAAAGCAGGGTGAGGTAGCTGATCGAACCGTGGAAGACCTTCATCGCGCCCTTGTTGGAGACGTCGCCGCCCTGGGCCCGGTTGTACAGCGCATGCGACTCGTAGAGGAACCAGGCGCCGGCACCGACAGCGGTAAGGGTGTACACCCAGCCGGCGCCGCCGATCGGGATCAGCAGCAGCGAGCAGGCCACCATGGCCCACGCGTAGAGCACCACCTGCACCGAGACGACCTTGGCGCCGGCAATCGCGCCGAGCATCGGCACGTTGGCGTTGCGGTAATCCTCGCCGTAGCGCATCGACAGCGGCCAGTAGTGCGGCGGGGTCCACAGGAAGATCACCATGAAGAGGACGACGGCGGGCCACTCCACGGTATTGGTCACGGCGGCCCACGCGATCAGCACGGGGAAGCAGCCGGCTGCCCCGCCCCAGACAATGTTCTGGGCGGTGCGTCGTTTGAGGATGATCGTGTAAATGACCACGTAGAAGACGATGGCACCCAGCCCCAGCCAGGCTGACAGCGGGTTGGCGCCGAACCAGAGGATGGCGATCGCGGCGGCGCCCAGGACCCAGGAAAACACCAGCGCCTCGCGCGGAGTGACTTCGCCGGTGACGAGCGGGCGGTTCTCCGTCCGGTGCATAAGCTTGTCGATGTCCCGGTCGATGTAGCAGTTGAACGAACCCGCGCTGCCGGCGGCGAACGCGCCGCCGACCAGGGTTGCCAGGATCAGGCCGAGGGACGGGAAGCCGCGCTCGGCGTAGATCATCGTGGGCAGGGTGCTGACCAGCAGCAGTTCGATCACCCTGGGTTTCGTGAGCGCCAGGTAGGCCTTGGCCTTGCGGGCGAAGCCGATCCGGCCCGGAACCCGGGTCTGGGAGGCGTTTAGCGGCGTATCTGTTGTGCTCACGGCGGCAGTCACTCTGTTCTGTCTGGCTGTTCAGTCCGGCTGGTTATCGCGGTGCGACCCCGCTGAGCACGGACGGTTAAGTACGGCGCCCGGTGCGGGACACTGCCTCCGGAGGGGGCCACGCGCGGCGCACAGGCATGTCCTCGCCCCCGTTGGTAGCCACGCACCATCATACCGCGGCGGTGCCGGCGGCGCTGTCGCCCGGAGCAGGGGCGGGTCCGGGCCGAACCGGCAGTACGGGCGCCGCCGCGGACCCAGTGATTCAGCTAAGCGGATAACCCGTCCATTTCCTGAGATTCACGCTGCCCGGCAGGTGGAATGGGGCTAAGCTGGCAAGCAGATCAGCACGCGCGGGCAGCCGCCCCACGGCGTTCCCTGCCCGGCGCATGCGACTGAATGATTGATCAACGTTTCGATGGTGAACGGCTGGTACAGACCACTGCGGGCACCTTGCTGTGCCCCGGCGGAAACGCCCGGGAGGGAAACCTCAAGGGAAAGCACTGTGCCTCCGGCCGTCAGCACAGAGAGGGGCCGGTTTACGTGCCACATTTGGAAGAGCAGGAACTGTCATGGACGTCCACGGACCAGCGGGCCGTGGACACTGTCCGGGTCCTCGCCGCCGACGCGGTGGAGAAGGTCGGTAACGGCCACCCCGGGACGGCGATGAGCCTGGCTCCGGCCGCTTACCTGCTCTTCCAGAAGGTGATGCGCCACGACCCGGCGAACCCGCAGTGGCCGGGCCGGGACCGGTTCGTCCTCTCCCCCGGGCACACCTCCCTGACGCTCTACATCCAGCTCTTCCTTTCCGGCTATGGCCTGGAACTGAAGGACCTTGAAGCGCTCCGGACCTGGGGTTCACTGACCCCGGGGCACCCCGAATACAAGCACACCGCCGGTGTGGAGATCACCACCGGCCCGCTCGGCCAGGGCCTGGCGTCCGCGGTCGGCTTCGCGTACTCGCAGCGCCGGATGCGCGGCCTGTTCGACGCCGACGCCCCCGCCGGCGCCAGCCCGTTCGACCACACCGTCTGGGTGATCGCCTCCGACGGCGACCTGCAGGAAGGCGTGACCTCCGAGGCGTCCTCCCTCGCGGGCCATCAGGAACTGGGCAATCTCGTGGTGATCTACGACGAGAACCACATCTCCATTGAAGACGACACCGACGTGGCGTTCACCGAGGACGTCCTGGCCCGCTACGCCGCCTACGGCTGGCACACCCAGCGCGTCGACTGGACCCGCACGGGCGAGTACAAGGAGGACGTGGCCGAGCTGCACGCCGCGCTGCTCGCCGCCAAGGCCGAGACGGGCAGGCCGTCCATCATTTCGCTGCGCACCATCATCGGCTGGCCGGCGCCGAAGAAGCAGAACACCGGCAAGATCCACGGTTCGGCGCTCGGCGCCGAGGAAGTCGCCGGCCTGAAGGAGATCCTGGGCTTCGACCCGGAGCAGTCCTTCCAGGTCGAGGACGAGGTCCTGGCCCACGCCCGTGAGGGCCGGACCCGCGGTGCCGCGGCCCGCGCCCAGTGGCAGGAATCCTTCGAAGCCTGGCAGTCCGCAAACCCGGAAGCCGCCGCGCTGCTCGAACGCGTCGAAGCCCGCAAGCTGCCGGGCGAGTTCGACGCCGCCCTGCCTATCTTCGAAGCCGGCAAGGACGTCTCCACCCGGGCCGCGTCAGGCAAGGTGCTGAACGCCATCGGCCCGGTCATGCCCGAGCTGTGGGGCGGCTCGGCGGACCTGGCCGAGTCGAACAACACGACCATCGAGGGTTCGGCCTCGTTCATCCCGGCGTCCCGGCAGACCGACGCGTGGAAGGGCAACCCGTATGGCCGGGTGCTGCACTTCGGCATTCGCGAGCACGCCGCGGCGTCGATCGTGAACGGCATCACGCTGGCCGGACCGACCCGGGCGTTCTCCGGGACGTTCCTGATCTTCTCCGACTACCAGCGCCCCGCCATCCGGCTCGGCGCGCTGATGGGCGTGCCGTCGCTGTACGTCTGGACGCACGACTCGATCGGCCTCGGCGAGGACGGGCCAACGCACCAGCCGGTCGAGCAGCTCGCCGCCCTGCGTGCCATCCCGGGACTGGACGTTGTGCGCCCCGGTGACGCGAACGAGGTCGCCGCGGCCTGGCAGGCCATGCTGGAGAACCACGCGAACCCGGCCGGGATCGTCCTGACCCGCCAGAACATCCCCACCTGGGAACGCGGCACCGGCGACGCAGCGGGTGACACCTTCGCCTCAACCGCCGGCGTTGCCAAGGGCGGCTACGTCCTGGCCGAAGCCTCAGCCAACGGACAGACCGCCGAGCCGCAGGTGATCCTGATCGGCACCGGTTCCGAGGTCCAGCTCGCCGTCGCCGCCCGTGAAGCCCTGCAGGCCGACGGGATCCCCACCCGGGTCGTCTCGATGCCCTGCGTGGAATGGTTCAACAAGCAGGACCCGGCGTACCGCGAAGCCGTGCTCCCCGCCGCGGTGAAGGCACGCGTCTCCGTCGAGGCCGGTCTTGCGCTGGGCTGGCGGGACTTCGTCGGCGACGCCGGCCGCTCCGTCAGCCTCGAGCACTTCGGCGCTTCCGCCGACTACAAGCGGCTCTTCCAGGAATTCGGCATCACCGCCGAAGCCGTCACCGCCGCCGCCAAGGAATCGCTCTCCGGCCTCGGAGCCTGACCCCAACCTTCCACTCCCCCGGGCCGCCGCCCGCCGGCGGCGGCCCCAGAACCCAGGAGACACCCATGAACACCACCCCCACCGCTACCCCCACCCAGCAGCTCTCCGACGCCGGCGTCTCCATCTGGCTCGACGACCTCTCCCGCGGCCGCCTCGACTCCGGCACGCTGCGCAAGCTGATCGAAGAGAAGAACGTCGTCGGTGTCACCACGAACCCGAGCATCTTCCAGGCAGCCCTCGCGGTCGCCCACGACTACGACGCCAAGATCAAGGAAAAGGCCGACGCCGGCGCCAGCGTCGAGGAGACTGTCTTCTCGATCACCACCACCGACGTTGCCGACGCCTGCGACCTGTTCGCCCCCGTGGCGGCCGCCACGAACGGCGTCGACGGCCGGGTCTCGATCGAGGTGGACCCGCGCCTGGCCTGGGACGCCGCCGGCACCATCGCCGAGGCCAAGGAACTGTACGGCCAGGTCAACAAGGACAACGTCCTGATCAAGATCCCCGCCACCGTGGAGGGCCTCGAGGCCATCACCGCCACGCTGGCCAGCGGCATCAGCGTCAACGTCACGCTGATCTTCTCGCTGGAACGCTACCGCGCCGTCGTCAACGCCTTCCAGAGCGGGCTCGAGCAGGCCAAGGAAAACGGCCACGACCTGTCCAAGATCCACTCCGTGGCGTCGTTCTTCGTCTCCCGCGTGGACACCGAGATTGACAAGCGGCTCGACGCGATCGGCACCGACGAAGCCCGGGCGCTCAAGGGCAAGGCCGGCCTGGCCAACGCCCGCCTCGCCTATCAGGTGTACGAAGAGCTCTTCGCCACCGAGCGCTGGGCATTGCTCGCCGACGCCGGCGCCCGGCCGCAGCGCCCGCTCTGGGCCTCCACCGGCGTCAAGGACCCGGCGTACCCGGACACGCTCTACGTGACCGGCCTCGTCGCCCCCGGTGTGGTGAACACCATGCCGGAGAAAACCCTGAACGCCACCTACGACCACGCCGCCGTCACCGGCGACACCGTTACCCGCAGCTACGACGACGCCAATGCGACCCTCAATGCGCTCGACGCGCTCGGCATCTCCTACAACGAGGTCGTCGCCCTGCTCGAGACCGAGGGCCTGGACAAGTTTGTGGCAAGCTGGAAGGAACTGCTGGCCGACGTCGAGGCCGCCCTCGCCGCTGCACGGAAGGACGCATAGTCCCCCATGACCACTCTCAGCTATGACGCCACGGGCGCCGCCCGCCAAGCCCATGAACAGCACCTGCCCGCCCTGCTTGAGGAACGGGTAGCGACCCGGATCTTCGCCAAGGACGCCACCTTGTGGGGGCCCGACGCCGAAGCCGAGTCCTCGGTCCGGCTTGGCTGGGTGGAGGCGCCCGCCGTCTCCCAGCCGCTGGTGGCCGACATCCTGGCACTCCGCGACGCGCTCCGCGCCGAGGGCGTCAGCCGCATTGTCCTGTGCGGCATGGGCGGCTCCTCACTGGCGCCTGAGGTCATCGCCGGAACCGCGGGCGTCGAGCTGACCGTGCTGGACAGCACCGACCCGGAACAGGTCTCCGCTGCCCTCGCGGACCGGCTGACCGAGACCGCCATCGTGGTGTCCTCCAAGTCCGGTTCCACCCTCGAGACCGACTCCCAGCGCCGGGTCTTCGAACACGCGTTCACGGAGGCCGGCGTGGACGCGAAGAGCCGGATCATCATTGTCACCGACCCGGGGTCTCCGCTGGACAAGTCGGCCCGCGAAGCCGGCTACCGTGCCGTCTTCAACGCCGATCCCAACGTCGGCGGCCGCTACTCAGCGCTCACGGCCTTCGGCCTGGTGCCCTGCGGACTGGCCGGCGTGGACATCCAGGCGTTCCTGGATGAAGCCGAGGAGACCGCCGAAATCCTCAATGACGACAGCGAGGAAAACATCGGCCTCGCCCTGGGCGCGGCCCTGGGCGGGACGAACCCGCTGCGCAACAAGATCGTCATCGTCGAGGACGGCTCCGGCATCGCGGGCTTCGCCGACTGGGCCGAGCAGCTGATCGCCGAATCCACCGGCAAGCTCGGCACCGGCGTGCTGCCGGTCGTCGCCGGCCCGGGCGCGCCCGAAGTCACGGGCGGCGCGCCGGACGTGCTGGTGGTCCGGCTGGTCGCGGCCGATGCCGACGTCGAACTGGGCGCGAACGAGGCGGCCATTGCGGGCGGTCTCGCGGCGCAAATGATGACATGGGAGTTCGCCACCGCCGTCGCGGGACGGCTGCTCGGCATCAACCCGTTCGACCAGCCCGACGTGGAGGCCGCGAAGGTTGCCGCCCGCGGATTGCTTGACGCGCAGCCGGAACCCACCCCGGCGGACTTCACCGACGGCGCCATCGAAGTCCGCGGCGGCGACTGGCTGGGCGGCGCCACCACGGCGGCCGACGCTGTCAGCGCACTCCTGGGCCAGCTTGGCACCGACGGGTACCTCAGCGTGCAGGCCTACTTCGACCGGCTCAGCTACGCCCCGCTCGAGGGCATCCGGGATGAACTGGCCGCGGTCAGCGGCCGCCCGGTCACCTTCGGCTGGGGCCCGCGGTTCCTGCACTCCACCGGACAGTTCCACAAGGGCGGCCCGGCCATCGGCGTGTTCCTGCAGGTCACTGCCGCATCCGCCACGGACCTGGCCATCCCGGACCGGCCGTTCAGTTTTGGCGAGCTGATCTCGGCGCAGGCCGCCGGCGACGCGCAGGTCCTCAGCGAGCACGGCCGGCCGGTACTGCGGCTGCACCTCACGGACCGCGCCGCGGGCGTCCGGCAACTGCAGCAGCTCGTTCCATCGCTGGCCGGCACCACCCCAGCCGGCCAGGCCGCGTCCTCCACCGAAAACTAAGGCACTCCAACAACCATGGCATTTTCGCAAAACGGCGGGCACCGCCCTGCGGGCCGGGGGCGCAATCCGCTCCGGGACCCGCGGGACCGCCGGCTCAACCGCATCGCCGGCCCTTCATCCCTGGTGCTTTTCGGCGTCACCGGTGACCTTGCCCGCAAGAAACTCATGCCCGCCGTCTATGACCTGGCCAACCGTGGCCTGTTGCCGCCGAGCTTTGCGCTCGTCGGGTTCGCCCGGCGGCAGTGGGAGAACCAGGACTTCGCCGCCGAGGTGAAGGCGGCGGTCAAGAGCTACGCCCGCACTCCCTTCGACGAGACCGTATGGAAGCAGCTGTCCGAAGGCATCCGTTTCGTGCAGGGCGAGTTTGACGACGACGACGCCTTCGAAAGGCTCAGCGAAACGATCGATGAGCTCGACGAGCAGCGCGGCACACGCGGGAACCACGCGTTCTACCTGTCGATTCCGCCCAAGGCCTTCGAACTGGTCTGCCGGCAGCTCTCCAAGCACGGCCTCGCCCAGGCCGAGGGCGACAAGTGGCGCCGCGTGGTGATCGAGAAGCCGTTCGGCCACGACCTCGAATCAGCCCGGCAGCTGAACGACATCGTGGAATCGGTGTTCCCGCCGGACGCGGTGTTCCGCATCGACCACTACCTCGGCAAGGAGACAGTCCAGAACATCCTGGCCCTGCGCTTCGCCAACCAGCTGTTCGAGCCGCTGTGGAACGGCAATTACGTGGACCACGTCCAGATCACCATGGCCGAGGACATCGGGACCGGCGGGCGCGCCGGCTACTACGACGGCGTGGGCGCGGCCCGCGACGTGATCCAGAACCACCTGCTGCAGCTGCTGGCGCTGACCGCGATGGAGGAGCCGATCTCCTTCAACGCCGATGACCTGCGCGCCGAAAAGGAAAAGGTCCTCGCGGCCGTCCGGCTGCCGGATGACCTGTCCACCCACTCGGCGCGCGGGCAGTTCGCCGGCGGCTGGCAGGGCGGCGAGCAGGTCCTGGGCTATCTGGAAGAGGAAGGCATTCCCGCCGACTCCACCACCGAAACCTTTGCCGCCATCCGGGTTGACATCAACACCCGGCGCTGGAGCGGTGTGCCGTTCTACCTGCGCGCCGGCAAGCGGCTGGGCCGCCGGGTGACCGAAATCGCCGTCGTCTTCAAACGGGCCCCCAACCTGCTGTTCCGTGACCACGGCGAGGACGACTTCGGCCAGAATGCCGTGGTGATCCGGGTGCAGCCCGATGAGGGCGCCACCATCCGTTTCGGCTCAAAGGTTCCCGGCACGCAGATGGAAGTCCGCGACGTGACCATGGACTTCGGCTACGGCCACTCGTTCACCGAGTCGAGCCCGGAAGCGTACGAACGGCTGATCCTCGACGTGCTGCTCGGCGAGCCGCCGCTGTTCCCGCGGCACCAGGAGGTGGAGCTGTCCTGGAAGATCCTTGACCCCTTCGAGGACTACTGGGCCAGCCTGGACGAACAGCCGGAACCTTACCCGCCCGGCAGCTGGGGCCCGGCCTCCGCCGATGAACTGCTTGCCCGCGACGGACGGACCTGGAGAAGGCCATGATCGTAGATCTCCCCGACACCACCACCTCCAAGATCTCCAAGAAGATCATGGCGCTGCGCGAGCAGGGCGGCGTGATTGCCCTGGGCCGCGTACTCACCCTCGTGGTGGTCACCAAGTCCGGCCTTGAAGAGGAAGCCATCGAGGCGGCCAACGAGGCCAGCCGCGAACATCCCTGCCGGATCATCGTGCTGGCCGACGCGGGCGCCGCGGCGCCCACCCGGCTGGACGCGCAGATCCGGGTGGGCGGCGACGCCGGCGCGTCCGAAGTCATCCTGCTCCGCGGCTATGGCGAACTGGCCGAGGAGAGCGAATCCCTCGTCGCGGCGCTGCTGCTTCCGGACGCCCCGATCGTGGCCTGGTGGCCGCACGGCGCACCGCGGAACGCCTGCGAGACGTCGATCGGCCGGATCGCGCACCGGCGGATCACGGACTCCGCCAACGAGGCGGACCCGCAGGCGGCGCTGGACAACATCCGCAGCACCTACAAGGCAGGCGACACCGACCTGGCCTGGACCCGCCTGACGAACTGGCGCATCCAGCTTGCGGCGGTGCTGGACCAGGTGGACGCCTCGCCGGTAACCGCCGTCGCGGTGGAAGGCGCGTCGGACTCCCCCAGCACCCTGCTGCTCGCCGCCTGGCTGACCCTGGCGCTGGACGCGCCGGTGACCATCGTCGCCGACCCGGCCGGTACCGGCATCCGGCGGGTGCGCCTGTGCCGCACCGGCGGTGACATCCAGCTGTTCCGCCCCGGCCTGGCCGTGGCGGAACTGACCCAGCCGGGCCAGCCGGTCCAGCGCATTTCGCTCCCGCGGCGCAGTTTGAAGGACTGCCTTGCGGAGGAGCTCCGGCGGCTTGACCCGGACGAGGTGTTTGGCGAAGTGATTACTATTGGACTGCCCCGTACCAACCTAAGGAGTGTCCGCCCCAGTGAGCGTTGAGCCGAGAGTAAGCATCCATCCTGACTCGACCGTCCTGACGGCCGCGATCGCGGCGCGCCTGATCACCAAGCTCGTCGATCTCCAGGACAGGTACGGCCAGGCGACGGTCGTGCTCACCGGCGGCACGATGGGCATCGGCTCGCTCCGGGCCGTTGCGGACTCCCCCGCGGCCCGGGCGGTGGACTGGTCCAAGGTCAACTTCTGGTGGGGTGACGAACGCTTCGTCGGCAAGGACGACGCCGACCGCAACGCCCGCCAGGCGCAGGAGGCGCTGCTCTCCCGGATCAACGCGGACCCGGCCCGGGTGCACGTCCCCGGCTCAGCCGACGAGTTCGACACCCCCGAGGAAGCCGCCGCGGACTACGCCCGCCGGCTCGCCGAGGCTGCCGCGGCGGAGCACGCCGCTGACATGTCCGATGAGCGCCCCGCCGAGCCGGGCAGCCTGCCGCGGCTGGACATCGTGCTGCTCGGCGTCGGCCCGGACGCCCACGTGGCCTCGCTCTTTCCGGAGCAGGCGGGCATCCGTGAAAAGCAACTCACAGTGGTGGGAGTCCGCAACTCCCCGAAACCGCCGCCGGAGCGGATCTCCCTGACGCTGCCGACGATCAACACCGCGAACGAGGTGTGGATGGTGGTGGCCGGCGATGACAAGGCCGGCGCCGTGGGCCTGGCCCTGGCCGGGGCCAACCCGGTGCAGGTGCCGGCGGCCGGGCCCCGGGGGCGGCTGGAAACGCTGTGGCTGATCGATGAGGAGGCGGCCTCACGCGTCCCCGAGCAACTCGTCCGGAAGAGCCCGTCGGGCGCGTAGCCGCTCAAGCGCTCCGGCCAGCACGTCTTCCGCGTCCTGGCTGGAGCGCCGCTCCTTGACGTATTCAAGGTGGGTTTTGAAGCCTTCGACTGGCCCGTCGTCCAGCCCGAACCGGGATTCGTCGCGGGTCGCCGCGCCCCCGCAGCGGCGGCAGTCCCAGACACCCGGTATCTGCTCCTCCGGGAGCATGGCGAAGACCACGGCCGTTTCGTGGCCTTTCGCGCAGCGATAGTCAACGCAGATCCGCGGCTGGCCGGTGCCGGCGCCGTCCCAGGGCTCGTGGCGGGCCGGGGCGCCGGCGACGGCGCCGACGCGGATGCCCTTGAATCCGGAAGCAGAATGCAGCATCGGGAACTCCTGGCTACTCAAGCTGGTCGAATGGCAGTTGCCAGCGACAGCCTAGTGCGGAAGTCCCCGATGCGGATGGGTCACAAGACCCCTGTATTTGGTTTGGAAAAGAGGCGTCCTAGGAGTCTGCTCCGGTGCTGAAACGCATCAGCAGGCCAAGGGCAATGATGACGACGCCCCAGGTCACGCCCAGGATAACGGTAAACCGGTTGAGGTTCCGCTCGGCGACGCCGGAGGAGCTGAGCCCTGAGCTCATACCGCCGCCGAACATATCGGACAGGCCGCCGCCGCGTCCCTTGTGCAGCAGGATGAGCAGGGTCAGCAGAAGGCTGGTGATACCCAGAAGCACCTGCAGGATGACATGAAGAACGTCCACGACGGCCTTTCGAAAGAGGGGACTGCGGGGGCCAGGCTGCGTACGGACTAGTCCGTCAGCAGGTGACTCTCGAACCTGACAATGTTAGCAAACTCGGCGGCGTCAAGGCTGGCACCGCCGACCAGCAGCCCGTCCACGTCGCGTTCGCGCAAAATGGAGGCCGCGTTGTTGGCCTTGACGGAACCGCCGTAAAGCAGCCGGGTCTTGCCCGCCACGCCGCCGTCGAACAGGCTCGCCAGTTCGGCACGGATCGCGGCGCACATCTCCTGCGCGTCCCCGGGTCCGGCGACTTCGCCGGTGCCGATCGCCCAGACCGGCTCGTAGGCGACGACCAGCTCCGCGGCCTGGTCGGCGGTGAGGCCCGCGACGCCGGCGCGGAGCTGGGCGAGGGTGTGCTCGACGTGCGTCCCGGCCTGCCGGACTTCCAGGCCCTCGCCGACGCAGAGCACCGGCGTGATGCCGTGGCGGAAAGCCGCCTTCGTCTTGGCGTTGAGAACCTCGTCGGACTCCTGGTGGATGGTGCGGCGTTCGCTGTGGCCGACGAGGACGTAGGTGCAGCCGAGCTTCGCGAGGAACTGCCCGGAGATGTCGCCGGTGTAGGCGCCGGAGTCGAACTGGCTCAGGTCCTGCCCGCCGTAGGCGACGTCCAGCTCGTCACCCTGTACCAGGGTCTGGACGCCGCGGAGGTCGGTGAACGGCGGGAACACTGCGACCTCCACCCGGCTGTAGTCGTGCTTGGCGTCGGACAGGGTCCAGGCCAGCTTCTGCAGCAACGTGATGCCCTGGACATGGTCCATGTTCATCTTCCAGTTACCCGCGATGAAGGGCTTGCGGTCGAATTTGCCGTTGGTTGACGTTGTCACGTGATCTCCAAAAGAGTCGTAGCAGAAAGAGAGCCGGCCGGGGCCGCCTTGCGGGCGGCCGCCCGGCCGGCTGGGAGGTCTAGCGGTCCAGCACCGTCAGGCCCGGGAGTTCCTTGCCTTCAAGGTATTCCAGACTGGCGCCGCCACCGGTGGAGATGTGGCCGAACTGGCCGTCGCTGAAGCCGAGGGTCCGGACCGCGGCGGCGGAGTCGCCGCCGCCCACAACGGTGAACCCTGCCGTCTCGGTCAGCGCCCGCGCCACGGCGCGGGTGCCGCCGGCGAAGGCCGGGAACTCGAAGACGCCCATCGGGCCGTTCCAGAACACCGTCTTGGCGCCCTTGATCCGTTCCACGAACGCTGCCGCTGACTCCGGGCCGATGTCCAGACCGATGCCGGAGGCGCCGAAGCTGCTGGCTTCGACCGCGTCGGCCGCGACGGTCTCGTGCTCGGCGTCGGCGGCGAACTTGCTGGCCACCACCACGTCGGTGGGGACCACGAACTCGGTGCCGGCGTCCGCTGCACGCTTCAGATAGTCCTGCACGGCGGGGATCTGGTCCGCTTCCAGCAGGCTGCCGGCCACCTTGTGGCCGGCTGCGGCGAGGAACGTGAACAGCATGCCGCCGCCGACGAGGATGGTGTCAGCCTTGCCGATCAGGTTCGCGATCACGGCGAGCTTGTCGGAGACCTTGGAGCCGCCAAGTACGACCACGTAGGGGCGCTGGGTGTCGGCAGTCAGCTTCCGCAGCACCTCGACCTCGGTGCGGACCAGGTCGCCCTGGTAGGAGGGCAGCCGGGTGGCGACGTCGTAGACGCTCGCGTGCTTGCGGTGCACGGCACCGAACGCGTCGTCGACGAACGCGCCGTCGGAGCCGGTGAGGGCGACGAGCTCGTCAGCGAAGGCGCCGCGTTCGGCGTCGTCCTTGGACGTTTCGCGGGCGTCAAAGCGCACGTTTTCCAGGACCAGGGCCTCGCCGTCGGCCAGCGCGGCGGCGGCCGCCTTGGCGGCTTCGCCTACCGTGTCACCGGCCAGGGTGACCTTGAAGGTGGCCAGCTCGGCCAGCCGGGCGGCGGCCGGCTTGAGCGAATACTTCTCCTCCGGGGCGCCCTTGGGGCGGCCCAGGTGGGCCGTGACCAGCACGCGGGCACCGGCGTCCGTGAGCTTCGCCAGCACTGGCAGGGAGGCCTTGATCCGGCCGTCGTCAGTCACTGTAGAGCCGTCGAGCGGCACGTTCAGGTCGCTTCGAACCAGAACGTACCGCCCGCGGACACCATCAGCGATCAGTTCGTTGAGGGTGTGGAATGTCATGAGTCTTACCCTAGCCCAGCTTCGACGCGACGAGCTCCGTAAGGTCCACGAGCCGGTTCGAGTAGCCCCACTCGTTGTCATACCACGAGACGACCTTGACCTGGTTGCCGATCACCTTGGTCAGGCCGGAGTCGAAGATCGACGACGCCGGGTCCCCGACGATGTCCGAGGAAACAATCGGCTCGTCCGTGTAGGTCAGCAGGCCCTTGAGTTCCTCCGACTCGGCGGCGGCCTTGAGCGCTGCGTTGACTTCCTCGACGGTGGTTTCGCGGGACACGGTGACGGTGAGGTCGGTCGCGGAGCCGGTCGGGACCGGTACGCGGATCGCGTAGCCGTCCAGCTTGCCCTTGAGCTCGGGAAGGACCAGGCCGATGGCCTTGGCCGCTCCCGTGGAGGTCGGAACCATGTTGATCGCGGCGGCGCGGGCCCGGCGGAGGTCCTTGTGCGGGCCGTCCTGCAGGTTCTGGTCCGCGGTGTAGGCGTGGATCGTGGTCATCAGGCCGCGCTCGATGCCGAAGGCGTCGTTGACGACCTTGGCCAGCGGGCCGAGGCAGTTGGTGGTGCAGGAAGCATTGGAGATGATGTTGTGCGCGGCGTTGTCGTAGAGGCCGTCGTTGACGCCCATCACGATGGTGATGTCTTCGCCGGAGGCGGGGGCGGAGATCAGCACCTTCTTGGCACCGGCGTCGATGTGCTTCTGGGCGTCCGCGGCTTTGGTGAAGAAGCCGGTGGATTCGATCACGATGTCGACGCCCAGCTCACCCCAGGGCAGGTTGGCCGGGTCGCGCTCGGCGAGGACCTTGACGGTCTTGCCGTCGACGACGATGTTCCCTTCCTTGACCTCGATGGTCTCGGCCAGGCGCCCGCCAACGGAGTCGTACTTGAAGAGGTGGGCGAGGGCTTCCGGGCTGGTGAGGTCGTTGACCGCGACGATCTCGAGGTCAGCCCCCTGCGCCAGGGCGGCGCGGAAGTAGTTGCGGCCGATGCGGCCGAAGCCGTTGATACCAATACGTGTCGTCACGTTTTCAGTCTCCTTGGTGCTCTCTCAAGCACGATTAGTTGAGTAGGCGTTCAAGCCGACTAACAGATCCCGCACGCCATTGGGCAGAGATGATTACCAGATCGGAGGGCGACCAGCCACGTTGCTGAAGGCTGACCGCCTTCCGTGATCCATCTTACGTTTAACCGGACCCGCCCCCGCAAGTACGGGGGCGGGCCGTCCGCGATTCGGCCCGGATGGGCCCAATCGCGGACTTTGTTACAGCGGTGTTCCGCCTAAAGGCAGCCCAGACTGCCTTTAGAGCGTGATCAGGCCGGTGGCGTTGGCGCGGGCAGCGTCAAAGCGCCGCGCGACGTCGGCCCAGTTGACGATGTTCCAGAACGCCTTGACGTAGTCGGCCTTGACGTTGACGTAGTCCAGGTAGAAGGCGTGCTCCCACATGTCCAGCATCAGCAGCGGGGTGGTGCCCAGCGCGACGTTGCCCTGCTGGTCGTACAGCTGCTCGATCACGAGGTTGCCGCCGATCGGCTCGTAGGCCAGGAAGCCCCAGCCGGAACCCTGCAGGCCCAGGGCTGCGGCGGTGAACTGCGCGCGGAAGGCGTCGAAGGAGCCGAACGCGTCGTCGATCGCTGCCGCGAGTTCACCCTCGGGCTTGTCGCCGCCGTCCGGGGAAAGGTTCTTCCAGAACACGGAGTGGTTGACGTGGCCGCCGGTGTGGAAGGCAAGGTCCTTGGAGAGGCGGTTGATGTTGGCGAAGTCGCCCTTTTCGCGGGCCTCGGCCAGCTGGGCCAGTGCGTTGTTGGCGCCGGCAACGTAGGTGGCGTGGTGCTTGCTGTGGTGCAGCTCCATGATCCGCGCGGAAATGTGGGGTTCCAGCGCGGCGTAATCGTAGTCAAGGTCAGGCAGTACGTATTCGGTCACAAAATCCTCCAATGTCGTGGACGGTTCGTCCGGTTTTGCTAACTCTCGGATTGTGCATCCGGATGGTTGGACACCCGGAAGAATGTGGATGTTGATCCAGTGGGCATAGCCTCCGGTACCGCCGGAGTATTCCCGGCCGCTGGATCCGATTGTGGCCCTGTTCGGCGGGCGTGGCTACTCGTCGAGCATTTCCGGTGTCACGTTGGCGTCGGTGCCCGGGACACCCAGGTCCTGGGCACGCTTGTCGGCCATCGCCAGGAGCCGGCGGATCCGGCCGGCGATCGCGTCCTTGGTCATCACCGGATCCGCGAGCCGGCCGAGTTCGTCCAGGCTCGCCTGTTTGTGCGCGACGCGCAGTTCCCCGGCGTACTTCAGGTGGTCGGGGACGTCGTCGCCCAGGATTTCCAGGGCCCGGTCAACCCGGGCGCCGGCGGCGACGGCCGCCTGCGCGGAACGGCGCAGGTTGGCGTCGTCGAAGTTGGCAAGCCGGTTTGCCGTCGCGCGGACCTCCTTGCGCATCCGCCGCTCCTCCCAGACCATCAGCGCGTCGTGCGCTCCCATCCTGGTCAGCAGCGCGGCGATGGTGTCGCCGTCGCGGATCACGACGCGGTCCACTCCCCTGACCTCGCGGGCCTTGGCCTGGATGCCGAGGCGCCGGGCGGCGCCAACGAGTGCGAGGGCCGACTCCGGGCCGGGGCAGGTGACCTCCATCGCCGAGGAGCGGCCGGGTTCGGTGAGCGAGCCGTGGGCCAGGAACGCACCGCGCCAGACCGCTTCGGCGTCGGCGGCGGAACCGTTGACGACCACGGACGGCAGGCCCCGGACGGGCCGGCCGCGGGCGTCGAGCAGCCCGGTCTGGCGGGCGAGGGCCTCGCCGTCGCGCACCACCCGGACCACGTAGCGGCTGCCACGGCGCAGGCCGCCGCCGGAGACGACGATGATTTCGCTCTGGTGGCCGTACACCTCGGCGATGGCGGCGCGGAGCCGCCGGGCGGTGGAGGCGAGGTCCACCTCGGCTTCGATCACGATCCGGCCGGAGATGATGTGCAGGCCGCCGGCGAACCGGAGCATGGCGGACACCTCGGCCTTGCGGACCGAGGATTTCTTGATGTCCAGCCGGGAAAGTTCTTCCTTGACTGATGCTGTCAGTGCCATGGCACCTTTCCTACCTGTTCCCGAAAATGTCGTGGTACGCCGTTGCCAGACGCAGCGGGTCGTGGATCGGCCGGCGGCTCGACGCCCTAACTTTACCCAAGACCACCTCTGCTCCGAGCATCCCGGCGGCCCGTTCGAAGTCCTGCACGTCCGGCACCGACGCGGGGTCGGCGAGGACGACGTCGACGCCGAAATCCGGGGCGTACTCCCGCAGCACCCGCAGGTGGTCGGCGGCGGACATGCCGAGGGTTTCCTTGGTGTCCGTTGCCAGGTTCATCGTGAGGCAGCGCCGCGCCTCGGTGGTGCACAGCGCGGCACGCATCTCCGGCAGCAGCAGGTGCGGCAGTACCGAGGTGTACCAGGAGCCCGGGCCCAGGACCACCCAGTCCGCCAGTTCAATCGCGGTGAGCGCCTCGACGCAGGCCGGAGCCGATTCGGGCAGCAGCCGGACCCCTTCCAGCGAGCCGGCGACGGCGCATTTGGCCTGGCCGCGGACGGTTTCCAGCACCGGCGTGCCGTCCGGGCCCGCGACCCGTGCCCGGCCTTCGATGGTGAGCGGGGTGGTCGACATCGGCAGCACCTGCCCGCGGGCGCCCAGCAGTGCGCCGGCCCACTGCAGGCCCGCCACCGTGTCCCCCAGCAGTTCCCAGAGCGTGACGATCAGCAGGTTGCCCATCGCGTGCTCGTCGAGGGACCCGCCGCGGCCCGCGCCGGGGCGGAAGCGGTGCTGCATGACGTCGCGCCAGGTCCGGCCCCAGTCGGTGTCATCGCAGAGAGCGGACAGCGCCATCCGCAGGTCCCCGGGCGGCAGGACGCCGTACTCCTCGCGCAGCCGCCCGGAGGAACCGCCGTCGTCGGCGACCGTGACGATGGCGGTCAGCTCGGAGGTGAGCAGGCGCAGTGCCGAGAGCGACGCGGAGAGACCGTGTCCGCCGCCGAGGGCAACCACGGAGGGGCCTTTGTCCTGCTGGCCGGCGGAGACCGCGCTGGCGGCCGGAACCAAGGGCAGCGGCCCGGTAAGGAGCGCCATTACTCGCGGCCCAGATCCCGGTGCGTGGTGGTCACCGTGACCCGGGGGTACTGCGCCAGCCGGCGCGACAGTTCCACGGCCACGGCCACGGAGCGGTGCTTGCCGCCGGTGCAGCCGACCGCGATGGTCGCGTAGTGCTTGTTCTCGCGCCGGTAGCCGTCCAGGACAGGTTCGAGCGCGAGCACGTAGCGTTCCACAAAGTTGCTCACGCCCTCCGCCTCAAGCACGTAGTCGCTGACGTCCTTGTCCAGGCCGGTGTGCGGGCGCAGCTGCGGCACCCAGTGCGGGTTGGGGATGAAGCGGGCGTCGGCGACGAAGTTGGCGTCCACCGGCAGCCCGTATTTGAAGCCGAAGCTCATGACGTTGAGCCGCAGCGCGACCGGGCCTGTTTCGCTGAACAGCTCGGTGATGGCGGTCGCGAGGCCGTGGACGTTGAGCGTGGAGGTGTCCAGGACGATGTCGGAGGAATCACGCAGCTCCTGCAGCAGATCGCGTTCGGCGGCGATGCCGTCGAGGATCCTGCCGCCGCCCTGCAGCGGGTGCGGCCGCCGGCCCTGCTCGAAGCGGCGCACCAGGACGTCGTCGCTGGCGTCCAGGAACAGCACCCGGAAGGTGACGCCGCTGGTCTCCAGGTTGCGCAACGCGGTGCGGATGTCCGCGAAAAGGTCCTTGCTGCGGACGTCCATGACGACGGCGAGCTTGGAGATGGACCCCGGGGCGTGCGAGACGAGTTCCGCGAGGGTTCCCAGCATCTGCGGCGGCAGGTTCTCCACGACGTACCAGCCGTGGTCCTCGAGGGCGTCCGCGGCGGTGCTCCGGCCGGCGCCGGACATCCCGGTCACTACGAGCAGTTCCGCTTCCACCGGCTTGACCGGGGTCAGCCCGTCCGCCTCCGTGCCGGATCCCTCCGTTGACTCTGCCATTCGTCGTGCCCCATCTCTGCTGTGCGCTCTGCTGTCAGCACGGCGCGCGGGGCAGAGGCTGCCGGCCGCGCGTCGTACTTCAGCTTCTTACCCTAGCCAACATTGCCGGAGCTAGCTAAGTTTCGAGGATTTCGCCGGTCGTCATGTTGATCGCAGGCGCCGCCGGTCCGTCCGCCTCGTCCCCGGCACTGAAGTGCCGGACGATGGCACCGGCCAGGGCGGGGCCGATGCCCTTGGCGGCGGTGAGTTCCTCGACGCTGGCGGCCTTGATGCTCTTCACCGAGCCGAACTGGTTCAGCAGCGCCTTGCGCTTGGAGTCGCCGAGGCCAGGGACGCCGTCGAGGGCGGAAACGGTCATGGCCTTGCCACGCTTTTGCCGGTGGAAGGTGATGGCGAAGCGGTGGGCTTCGTCGCGGATCCGCTGGAGCAGGTACAGCCCGGCGGAGGCGCGCGGCAGGATCACCGGGAAGTCGCTGTCCGGCAGCCACACCTCTTCGAGGCGCTTGGCGAGTCCCACGACGAAGACGTCGTCGATGCCCAGTTCCGCCAGGGCGCGCGCCGCCGCATTGACCTGGGGCTTGCCGCCGTCGACGACGACCAGGTTGGGCGGGTAGGCGAACTTCGCCCGCGGGGCCGGCGTCGTCGTGTCCGCCAGGACCGCGGCGGTAGCGGCCTCCAGCGCCGCCTGGTGTGCCGGTTTCGCCGCAGCCGCGGCCTGCGCCGCCTGGTCGTCGAGGTAGTGCCGGAAGCGGCGCGTCAGTACGTCGTGCATGGCCGCGGTGTCGTCGTTTGCGGCGGCGCCGGTGACCGAGAACTTGCGGTAGTCGGATTTCTTGGGCAGGCCGTCCTCGACCACCACCATGGAACCGACCACGTTGGTGCCCTGGACGTGGGAAATGTCGAAGCACTCGATCCGCAGCAGTGCGACAGGAAGGTCCAGCGCCTCCTGCAACTCCTGCAGGGCCTGGGAGCGCACGGTGATGTCGCCGGCGCGCCGGGACTTGTGCAGTTTGAGGGCGTGTTCGGCGTTGTCCCGCACGGTGGAGAGCAGGGCGGCCTTGTCGCCGCGCTGCGGCACCCGGATGTCCACCCGCGCGCCGCGCAGCCCGCTGAGCCACTGGCCAAGCTCCTCGGCGTTGCTCGGTTCTGCCGGGACCAGCACCTCCCGGGGCAACCTGCCCTGGTTCTCGCCCTCTTCGCCGTAGACCTGCTGGAGCAGGTGTTCGACCAGGTCCGGGGTGGTGGTGTCTTCGACTTTTTCGACGACCCAGCCGCGCTGGCCCCGGATCCGGCCGCCGCGGACGTGGAAGACCTGGACCGCGGCTTCCAGTTCGTCCTCGTGCAGGGCGAAGACGTCGGCGTCGGTGTCCTCGGCCAGGACCACCGCGTTGCGTTCGAACACTTTCTTCAGCGCGACGATGTCGTCGCGGACGCGGGCGGCGCGTTCGTAATCGAGTTTCGCCACGGCGGCGGCCATGTCCTTTTCCAGCCGGGACACGAAGCGCTTCGCTTCGCCGCCCATGAAGGCGCAAAAGTCCTCGGCCAGGCCGCGGTGGTCCTCCGGCGAGATCCGGCCCACGCAGGGCGCGGCGCATTTGTCGATGTAGCCCAGCAGGCAGGGCCGGCCGCTGGCTTCGGCGCGTTTGAAGACCCCGGCGCTGCAGCTGCGGACCGGGAAGACCCGGAGCAGGGTGTCCATGGTGTCGCGGATAGCCCCGGCCGTGTACGGGCCGAAGTACCGGGTGCCCTTGCGCCGTTCCCCGCGCAGGACCTGCACCCGGGGGTACTTCTCCCCCATTGTGACGGCGAGATAGGGGTAGGACTTGTCGTCGCGGAACATGACGTTGAACCGCGGCTTGAATTCCTTGATCCAGGTGTACTCGAGCTGGAGGGATTCCAGTTCGCTGCCGACGACGGTCCATTCCACGCTGCTGGCGGTGTGCACCATCGCGTGGGTCTTGGGCAGCAGGCCGGAGGGGTTGGCAAAGTAGGAGTTCAGCCGGGAGCGGAGGTTTTTGGCCTTGCCCACATAGATGACCCGCCCGTGCGGGTCGCGGAAGCGGTACACGCCCGGGTTGGTCGGGATCTCCCCGGTCCGGGGACGGTAACTAGCTGGATTTGCCACTGGTCTATTCTACTGAGCCGACGGCGGGGAACCGAGCCGCGGCCGGCGCCCCGGCCGGGGTGCCCTGGTCAGTCGACGCTCTTGCTCTGGTTGTACGTGGTGGCCCGCTGCTGGCCGCTGAGTTCGGCGATGGCGTCCATGATCCGGTCGGTGACCTGGCGCCGCGCGGGCAGCGAGTGGTCCGGGCCGGTGCGGTCGAAGTAGAGCGGCTCGCCGACCTTCATGGTGAAGTGCTGCGGCCTGACCTTGTTGCTGTCCGCCGGCTGCAGGTTTTCGGTACCGATCAGGCCCACCGGGATGACCGGGGCGCCCGTGGTGAGGGCGAGCCAGCCGACGCCGGTGCGGCCGCGGTACAGGATGCCGTCCCGGGACCGGGTGCCTTCCGGGTAGATTCCGACGCCCTTGCCGGCCTCGAGAATGTCCAGCAGCGTCTTCAGGGCCTGGACGCTCGCCGCCTGTTCGCCGCGCTCCACCGGGATGGAGCCCACGGCCTCGAAGAACGATTTCATCATCCGGCCTTTGGCGCCGCCTGTGGTGAAGTACTCCGCCTTGGCGAAGAAGGCCACCGGGCGGGGCATCAAGGCCTGGACGATCACGCTGTCCAGGAAGGAGAGGTGGTTCGGCGCCACGATGAAGGGGCCCTCGGCGGGCACGTTCTCGAGGCCGATCACGGTGGGACGGCAGGTCGAGGAAATGAGCCCGCGCGTCGTCCAGCGGATCGCGTCAAACATTGCCAATAGTGTGCACCTCATTCAGCTGCGGGGCGTCGGTGGTCAGGGGCCGGGCCTGCCCCAGCCTACTGCGGCGCATCCCGGCGGCCCGGCAGCGGCTCCGGCAATCTGGCGTATTCACCGGTGTAGTTTCTCACGAGCCGGCCGCAGCGGGAAAACCGCATTCCCGCTGCGGCATATATCGGTGGTCCTTAGCTGAGGATTTCGGCGAGGAACGCCGCGGTGTGGCTGTCCTTTGACTTGGCCACCTGCTCGGGCGTGCCGGAGGCGACGATCCGGCCGCCGCCGGAGCCGCCGTCGGGCCCGAGGTCCACGATCCAGTCAGCGCTCTTGATGACGTCGAGGTTGTGCTCGATCGTGATGACGGTGTTGCCCTTTTCCACCAGGCCCTGCAGGACCATCAGCAGTTTGCGGATGTCCTCGAAGTGCAGCCCGGTGGTGGGCTCGTCGAGCACGTAGATGCTGCGGCCGTTGGAACGCTTCTGCAGCTCGGCGGCCAGCTTCACGCGCTGCGCCTCGCCGCCGGACAGGGTGGTGGCCGGCTGGCCGAGCCGCACGTAGCCGAGCCCGACGTCGACCAGGGTGCGCAGGTGCCGGGCGATGGGTGAGAACGCCGCGAAGAACTCCGCGCCTTCCTCGATCGGCATGTTCAGCACGTCCGCGATGGTCTTGCCCTTGTAGTGGACCTCGAGTGTTTCGCGGTTGTACCGGGCGCCGTGGCACACCTCGCACGGCACGTACACGTCCGGCAGGAAGTTCATCTCGATCTTCAGCGTGCCGTCGCCGGAGCAGGCTTCGCAGCGGCCGCCCTTGACGTTGAAGGAGAACCGGCCGGGCTGGTAGCCCCGGACTTTCGCTTCGGTGGTCTCGGCAAAGAGTTTCCGGATGTGGTCGAAGACACCGGTGTAGGTGGCCGGGTTGGAGCGCGGGGTGCGGCCGATCGGGCTCTGGTCGACGTGCACCACCTTGTCCAGGTGCTCGAGGCCCTGGATGCTCTTGTGCCGGCCGGCGACCTGCTTGGCGCCGTTGAGCTTGTTGGCGAGCACCTTGTAGAGGATCTCGTTGACCAGGGTGGATTTGCCCGAGCCGCTGACGCCGGTCACGGCGGTGAACAGCCCCAGCGGGAAGGCGGCGTCGACGTTGAGGAGGTTGTTTTCCTTGGCGCCGACGACCTTCAGTTCACGCTTCTTGTCGTACTTGCGGCGCTTTTTGGGCACCGCGATGGACTTTCGGCCGGACAGGTAGTCACCGGTCAGCGATTCGGTGTTCTTCAGCAGGTCCTGGTAGGAGCCGGAGTGCACGACCTTGCCGCCGTGCTCGCCGGCGCCGGGTCCGATGTCCACGACCCAGTCGGCTTCCTGGATGGTGTCCTCGTCGTGCTCCACCACGATCAGGGTGTTGCCGAGGTCGCGGAGCCGGGTGAGGGTCTCGATCAGGCGGCGGTTGTCGCGCTGGTGCAGGCCGATCGAGGGCTCGTCGAGGACGTAAAGGACGCCGACGAGCCCGGAACCAATCTGGGTGGCGAGGCGGATGCGCTGCGCCTCGCCGCCGGACAGCGTGCCGGAGGGCCGTTCGAGGTTGAGGTACTCCAGGCCGACGTCGAGCAGGAAGGTCAGGCGGGCCTGGATTTCCTTGAGCACCTGGTGCGCGATCTGGGCCTCGCGGCCGGTGAGGACCAGGGTGTCCAGGAAGCGGGCGCATTCGCGCATCGGCAGTCCGGCGACCTCGGCGATGGATTTGCCGTTGATCAGGACCGACAGCGACGCCGGGTTCAGGCGGGCACCGTTGCAGGCCGGGCACGGGACCTGCCGCATGTACTCCTCATAGCGGTCCCTGGCGGAGTCCGAATCGGTCTCGGTGTGCTTGCGGTGCACATACTGGACCACGCCCTCGAAGCCGGTGCTGTATTTGCGCTCCCGGCCGAAGCGGTTGCGGTACTGCACCACGACCTTGTGGTCCTTGCCGTGCAGCACGGTCTGCCGCGCATCCTTGGAAAGCTTCTCCCACGGGGTGGTCATGGAGAAGCCGATGTCCTTCGCCAGTCCGCTGAGCAGCCGGTTCCAGTACTCGGTGGTGGCGGTGCCGAGCGACCACGGTGCGATGGCGCCCTCGGACAGGGACAGCTCCGGGTTGGGGATGAGGAGTTCCTCATCGACCTCGAGCTTGGTGCCGATGCCGGAGCAGGCGGAGCAGGCGCCGAAGGGGTTGTTGAAGGAGAAGGAACGCGGCTCGATCTCGTCGATCGCGAGCGGGTGCTCATTGGGGCAGGCGAGGTGTTCGGAGAACGCCCGGATCCGCTCCGGGTCATCCGCGTCCAGGTCGACGAATTCGGCCAGCACGCGGCCCTCGGCCAGGCCGAGGGCGGTTTCCACCGAGTCGGTCAGGCGCTGGCTGATGCCTTCCTTGACCACGAGGCGGTCCACCACCACCTCAATGGTGTGCTTGAACTGCTTGCCGAGCTTCGGCGGGTCGCTGAGCTGGATCAGTTTTTCGTCCACCCTGGCCCGGGAGTAGCCCTTGGCGGTCAGCTCCTTGAAGAGATCGACGAACTCGCCCTTGCGGCCGCGCACCACCGGCGCCAGGACCTGGAAGCGGGTGCCGTCGGGCAGTTCGAGGAGCTGGTCGACGATTTGCTGCGGGGTCTGCTTGGTGACCGGTTCACCGCAGACCGGGCAGTGCGGGCGTCCCACCCTGGCCCACAGCAGGCGCATGTAGTCATAAATCTCGGTGATCGTGCCCACCGTGGAGCGCGGATTCTTGCTGGTGGATTTCTGGTCGATGGACACCGCCGGTGACAGGCCTTCGATGAAGTCGACGTCGGGTTTGTCCACCTGGCCCAGGAACTGGCGGGCGTACGCCGAGAGCGACTCGACGTAGCGCCGCTGGCCTTCAGCGAAGATGGTGTCGAAGGCCAGCGATGACTTCCCGGAACCGGACAGGCCGGTAAAGACGATCATGGCGTCGCGGGGCAGGTCCAGGTCGACGTTGCGCAGGTTGTGTTCCCGCGCGCCCTTAACGACCAGGCGGGAGAGGTCGGGGCGGACCAGCTCCGCACCCGGTGAGGCGGGGCCGGAGGGCCGGCGGGTGGCCGTTTTTTCGGCCGGTACCGGCATGGCAAGGGGCTGGATATCGACGGCGGGTTCTTCAGCTACGGCTTTAGGCACGCCTCCAATGCTAATCGAAAACTTCTTCGAATCTCCATTCGGGCGGCGAATGTGCTAATGGCGAACGCGTTTATTCAGGTGCCAATGGTTAGCGGCCAATGGTCAGTGCCGGTCGTAGGCGGCGGCCAGCAGTTGGACCGCCTCGGCGAAGCTGGCGCCCTGGGCTTGGGCGGCGCTGGCGAACTGCGCCGCGGCGGCCGCGAGGGAACCCCACGCCTCGTCCCGGGCGCACACAACAGTGCCATTCCTGCCCTGCGTGGCCACGACTCCGGCAGCTTCCAGCTCCTTGTAGGCGCGCGCCACGGTGTGCGGCGCGACGCCAAGCCCGGCTGCGAGGCTGCGGACCGCCGGGAGCCTCGTCCCCGGCGCGAGGGTGCCGTCGTCGGCCCGCTCGATGATATGGAGCCGGAGCTGCTCGAACAGCGGCACCGAGCTTTCGGCGTTGGGTTTCCAGTTGCCGGGGAACGGCCGGGTCCGGTTCGCGTCCGATGTCACAGTTCCGGCTCCAGAATGCCCTCGGGTTGTTCGCGGCCGGCGAACTGGGCGCGGTAAAGCTCCGTGTATACCCCCCGGGAGGCCATCAGCTCCTGGTGGTTCCCCTGTTCGGCAATCCGTCCGTGGTCCATAACGAGAATTAGATCAGCGTCCCGGACCGTGGACAAACGGTGCGCGATCACGAAGCTTGTCCTGCCCTGCCGCAGCGCGGTCATCGCCTCCCGGATCTGCACTTCCGTGCGGCTGTCCACGGAGCTGGTCGCTTCGTCGAGGATCAGGATGCTCCGGCCGGCCAGGTGCGTGCGGGCAATCGAAATGAGCTGGCGCTGGCCGCGGCTGAGCGAGTCACCGTCGTTGCCCAGCACCGTCGCGTAGCCGGCCGGCAGGGCACGGACGAACTGGTCAACGTGGCTTGCCTGCGCCGCGGCGGTGATCTCGGCGTCGCTGGCGCC
Organism: Arthrobacter sp. B3I4; assembly: GCF_030816855.1. Lineage (NCBI taxonomy): Bacteria > Bacillati > Actinomycetota > Actinomycetes > Micrococcales > Micrococcaceae > Arthrobacter > Arthrobacter sp. B3I4. The sequence continues at coordinate 2,658,359 of NZ_JAUSYK010000001.1, forward strand.
GGGCCGGCCGTATTCGATGTTTTCCCGGATGGTGCCGGTGAAGAGCCAGGCTTCCTGCATCACGGTCCCGAAGACGGACCGGAGCCGGTCCCGCGGCAGCCCGGCGATGTCCGCGCCGTCGACCGTGATCCGGCCGCCGTCCAGTTCGTAGAAGCGCATCAACAAATTGACCACCGTGGTCTTGCCGGCCCCCGTATGGCCTACGATCGCCACGGTCTGGCCGGGTTCGACGACGAAGGAGAGGTCCTGCACCACGGGGTCGCCGGCGCGGTAGCCGAAGCTCACCCGTTCAAAGGTGACGCGGCCGGGAGCCGAGCCGGCACTCCCCCCGGCTCTCCCGCTGGGGCGCACGGTGCCGGCCGGGATTCCCGCGGCGCCGGCCGGGATTCCCGCGGCGTCGTCGGGGATTCCCGCGGCGTCGTCGGGGATTCCCGCGGCGCCGTCGTAGATTCCCGCGTCGTCGGGGATCTCCGGGGCGTCCAGCAATCCAAAGACTCGATCGGCGGAAGCCAGGCAGGACTGCATCAGGGTGAGCATCCCGCCGATCTGGCCCATCGGCTGGCTGAAGAGCCGGCTGAACTGGATGAAGGCCTGCACACCGCCGACAGTCATGGCACCGGCGATGACCTGCAGCGCACCGATCACCGCGACCGCGATGTAGTTAAGGTTGGAAACGAAGATCATCAGGGGCTGCACGACGCCGGACAGGTACTGGGCGCTGGACGCTGCCCGGAAGAGCCGGTGGTTGCTGTCCGCAAAGGTTGCCGCGGCGGCGTCCTGCCGCCCGAAGGCCTTGATCACCTCGTGCCCGGTGAAGAACTCTTCGAGGTGTGAGTGCAGGGTGCCGGTACTGGCCCACTGTTCGGTGAAATGGGCCTGTGATTTCCGCGCCACGAGCACGGTGATCCAGGTGGAGAGCGGAACCGAGGCCAGCGCCACCAGGGCCAGCAGCGGGGACAGCCAGACCATCATGGCGAGGGCGCCGGAGAGCATCAGCACCGACATGATCAGCTGGTTCAGCAGTTGGTTGAGGGCCTGGGAGACGTTGTCGACGTCGCTGGTGGCCCGGCTCAGCACGTCCCCGCGGTGCTGGTCGTCGAAATGGCTGAACGGCAGCACATGCAGTTTCCGTTCCACCGCGGCGCGCAGCCCGTAGCTGAGCCGCTGCACGGCCGTCGCGGTCAGCGCACCCTGGATCCAGCTGAACAGCGAGGCGCCCAGGTACATCAGCGCCACCGCGAGCAGCAGGAGGCCGAGCTTCTGTTCGTCAAAGGTCCCGCCCACCACGCTTTTCACCACGACGTCGGTGGCGTCCCCGAGGTATTTGGGTGCCGCGACGTTCAGGGCAGCAAAGCCGCAGGTCGCGGCAAGCGCGGCGGCCATCCGGAGCCGCACCGGCCGGAGAAGCCCCAGCAGCCGTGCGGCGATCAGCCACGTTCCGGAAGCGCCCCGGCCCGGCGCTGCTGGGCCTGCGGTCACAGGGTTTCCTCCACAACGAGCTGCGAGGCGGCGATGGCCTGGTAGGTCGGCGAGGACTCCAGCAGCGCCTCGTGGGTGCCCTGCGCGACCAGCTGCCCGTCCTCCAGCACCAGGATCAAGTCCGCATCCACGATGCTGGAGACCCGCTCGGCGACGACCAGCAACGTGGCCCCGAGGAGCAGCCGTTCCAGCGCGCCGCGCAGGCGCCGGTCGGTGCCGTAGTCCAGGGCGGAGAAGCTGTCATCAAAGACGTAGACGGGACCCGGCCGCAGCAGCGCCCGGGCGATGCACAGGCGCTGCCGCTGGCCGCCGGAGAAGTTGGTGCCCCCCTGGCTGACCGGAGCGTCGAGTCCCCCGGCCAGGTCCCGGACGAAGTCGGCGGCCTGGGCTGCCTCCAGCACGCGCCACAGCTCTGCCTCGCCCGCGTCCGGGCCGCCGACCCGCAGGTTCTCCGCCACCGTCCCGGAGAAAAGGTAGGAGTGCTGTGGAACGAGGGCAATCAGGCTGCGCAGCGACGCCAGCGGCAGCGAACGGACGTCGCGGCCGCCGATGCTGATGGTGCCTGCCGTCGGATCCAGCAGCCGCGGCAGCAGGTTCAGCAGCGTGGTTTTGCCGCTGCCAGTGGCGCCGACGATCGCCGTCGTGGTTCCCGGCGCGGCGGTGAAGCTGACTCCGGCCAGGACCGGAGCCTCTGCCCCCGGGTAGGCGAACGCCACGCCGCGGAACTCCACAGTGCCGGCAGGCGCGGGGCTCTGCGCACGCGGGGCGCCGTCCGGTTCCCGACTCCCGGTCGCGGGCGGGCTCCGAGTGGCGGACGGGCTCCCGGTGGCGGCCGGACTGCCGATTGAGGGCACGGTGGCCAGGACAGCCTGGATGCGTTCGGCGCAGGCGGCAGCACGCGGCGCCGTCGTGAGGACGTACATGGCCATCATGATGGCGATCAGAATCTGCAGGATGTAGGCGATGAACGCGGTGAGGGCACCCAGGCGCATGTCCCCGGCCTGGATCCGGTGGCCGCCGAACCAGACCACTGCGACGGAGGACAGGTTGACCACCACCATGATCATCGGGTTCATGCCGGCGACCAGCAGCGCGGAGTCCAGGTTGTTCCGGGTGAGCTCCTTGTTGGCAGCGTCAAAGCGGCGGATCTCGTGGTCCTGCCGGACGAAGCCGCGGATGACGTGGGCGCCGATGATCTGTTCCCGGAGCACGCGGCCGGTCCGGTCGATCAGGTCCTGGCCCTGCCGGTAGAGCGGGATGAGCCGGCGCACGATGAGGACCATGATGACGGCGAGCACGGGGATCACCGCGAGCACGATCCCCGCCAGCGGCAGGTCCTGGTGTACCGCCAGGGCGATCCCGCCCAAAAAGCTCGCAGGCGCCGCAACCAGCATGGTGAAGACCAGGACGGTGAGGTTCTGGATCTGGGTGACGTCGTTGGTGGCCCGGGTGACGAGGCTGTGCGCCCCGAAGACGCTCATGTCCTGTGAGGAGAACGTCTGCACCGTGGCGAACAGCTCCTGGCGCAACTCCCGGCCGACGCGCATCGCGACGACGGCGCCGAGGTAGCCGGCGGCGACGGCGGCGGCCACCTGAAGCGCCGCGACGCCGGCCATCCAACCACCCAGCCGCAGGATCTCCGCGGTGTTCCCCGCGACGATGCCGTCGTCAATGACGGCGGCGTTCAGGGTGGGAAGCAGGAGGTTCGCCGTGGTCTGGACGAGCTGCAGGCACGCGATGGCCAGGACGGTCGTTCGGTGGGGAGAAAGCAGCCGACCCAGCAGTCTTGGCAGCACCGAACCTCCATCATCGCCGCAGGGCTCGGATACGGACCAGGCGGCCGCCCCCAGGCCGCTTTGTCATTGTAAGGCACGTCACACGCTGCATCTTGTCATACGGCCTGTCACGTCCGTCAAAGCGCTGGCCGGACTAGCCGCGCTTCCGGGCGACCGCGAAGATCCGCCGGAAGGGAAACACGGTTCCGTGGGCTCCCGGCGGGTAGGCCTCGGTGAGCAGCCGTGCGTAGTCCGCCTCGAACCTTTCGGCTTCCTCGGCTGAGAGCGCCGCCAGCACCGGCCGGAGCCCGGTGCCCCGCACCCACTCAAGGACCGGGTCGCGTCCCGGCAGCAGCTGAAGATACGTGGTCTCCCAGGCGTCGGCCTCGCAGCCGGCGTCGAGCATCAGGGCGAGGTAGTCTGCGGGTTCGGCGACGGCGCCGTCGTGGCGCAGCACGCCGGCCAGGCGTCCGGCCCACTCGTCCGAGTCAGCCAGGCCGCGCATCAGCGAGTGGGAAGGGGCACTGAAGTTTCCCGGGACCTGCAGCGCGAACCAGGCGTCGGGGCGCAGTGCCTCGAGCCAGCGCGGCAGCAGCTCCCGGTGCCCCGGCACCCATTGCAGGGCGGCGTTCGTGACCACCACATCGGTGTCCGGAGCCGGCATCCAGGCGGCGATATCCGCGGCGCCGAAGGAGAGGTTCCCGGCTGCTAGCCGGCCGGCCTTTTCAAGCATCTCTGCGGAGGAGTCGAGCCCCTGCACCGCGGCGTCCGGCCAGCGGGCCGCGAGCGTTGCGGTCAGGTTGCCCGGCCCGCAGCCGAGGTCGACGACGCGCCCCGGGGCCTCCGCGTGGACCCGGCCGGTCAGGTCGAAGAACGGCCGGTCCCGATAGTTCCCGAACTGTACGTACTTGGCTGGGTCCCACTGCATGCGCTTCCTCCGCTTCCAGTCGAAGCCTAACCCCGGCCGGGGGCCACTAAGCTGGAAGGCAATGAAACTTGTTGATCAACTCCCCGCCCCGGCCGCCCGAGTCCCCGGCAGGGCAGGCCTCGATCCGGATGAGCTGTACACCCGGTTCGTCGAATGGACGGAGAGCCGCGGGCTGGCCCTCTACGCCGCCCAGGACGAGGCCGTGATGGAGCTCGCCGCCGGTGCCAACGTCATTCTGGCCACGCCCACCGGATCAGGAAAATCCCTCGTGGCGATCGCCGCGCATTTCCAGGCGATGGCCCGCGGTGCGCGCAGCTACTACACCGCGCCGATCAAGGCACTGGTCTCGGAGAAGTTCTTCGCCTTGTGCGAGATCTTCGGAGCCGAAAACGTCGGCATGATCACCGGCGATTCCGGCGTCAACCAGGACGCGCCGATTATCTGCTGCACCGCGGAGATCCTGGCCAACATCGCCCTGCGCGAGGGCTCCGACGCGGAGCTCGGCGCCGTGATCATGGACGAGTTCCACTTTTACTCCGATCCGCAGCGCGGCTGGGCGTGGCAGGTGCCGCTGCTGGAGCTTCCGCAGGCCCAGTTCCTGCTGATGTCCGCCACCCTGGGCGACGTCAGCCGCTTCGAAGACGGCATCACCGCCCTGACCGGCCGGCCGACGACGACGGTCAGTTCGGCCGAGCGGCCCATTCCACTGCACTTCTACTACCAGCAGACCCCCGTGCACGAGACCCTCGAGGAGCTGCTCTCCACCAAACAGGTCCCGGTATACGTGGTGCACTTCAGCCAGCTCGAGGCGATCGACCGGGCCCAGAACCTGATGAGCATCAACGTCTGCACCCGGGAGGAAAAGGACAAGATCGCGGAACTGATCGCCGGGTTCCGCTTCGCCGCCGGCTTCGGCAAGACCCTCAACCGGCTGGTCCGGCACGGCATTGGTGTGCACCACGCCGGCATGCTGCCCAAATACCGCCGGCTCGTCGAGCAGCTGGCCCAGGCCGGCCTGCTCAAGGTCATCTGCGGCACCGACACCCTGGGCGTCGGCATCAACGTCCCGATCCGCACCGTGCTGCTCACCGCGCTGAGCAAGTACGACGGCGTCCGCACCCGGCTGCTGAACTCCCGCGAGTTCCACCAGATTGCCGGCCGGGCCGGCCGCGCCGGCTACGACACCGCCGGGACTGTCGTGGTGCAGGCCCCGGAGCATGTGATTGAGAACGTCAAAGCGATGGCCAAGGCCACCGCCAAATTCGGCGATGACCAGAAAAAGCTCCGCCAGGTGGTCAAGAAGAAGCCGCCGGAAGGCTTCGTGTCCTGGGGCGAACCGACCTACAAACGACTCGTGGACTCCGTGCCGGATCCGCTGGGCTCCAGCTTCACCGTCACGCACGCCATGCTGATGAACCTGATGGAGCGCCCGGGCGACCCGTTCAAGGCCGCGCGCCGCCTGCTGACCGAAAACCACGAACCCCGCGCCGTCCAGCTGCAGCTGATGAAGAAGGCCCTGGGCATTTACCGCGAACTGCTGGCCGCCGGCGTCGTCGAGCGGATCCCGCCGGCGGAGCAGGGCCCGGACGGGCGCACCGTCCGGCTCACCGTGCACCTGCAGGCCAACTTTGCCCTGAACCAGCCGCTCTCCCCCTTCGCACTGGCAGCCCTGGAGTTGCTGGATCCGGAGTCGCCGTCGTACGCCCTCGATGTGGTGTCGGTGATCGAGGCGACCTTGGAGAAGCCGCGGCAGATCCTTTCGGCACAGCAGAAGAAGGCCCGCGGCGACGCGATTGCCGCGATGAAGGCCGACGGGATCGAGTATGACCAGCGCATGGCCCTGCTCGAGGAGGTCAGTTATCCGCAGCCGCTCGCGGAGATTCTGGGTGAGGCGTTCGACGTGTACCGTAAGGCCGCGCCGTGGATCGGCGACTTTGAGCTGGCGCCCAAGTCGGTGGTCCGGGACATGTACGAGCGTGCGATGAACTTCGGCGAGTTCGTGCAGTTCTACGGGCTGGCCCGCTCCGAGGGCATTGTGCTGCGGTACCTGGCCGATGGTTTCAAGGCGCTCCGGCAGACCGTGCCGCAGGATGCGCTGCGCGAGGATCTGGAGGACCTCATCGCCTGGCTGGGCGAGCTGGTCCGTCAGGTCGACTCCAGCCTGCTGGACGAATGGGAGGAGCTCACGTCCGGCGCCGCCCCGACCCCGCATGACGCGCCACCGCCCCCGCCGCCGTCACTGACGTCCAACATCCGGGCCTTCCGGGTGATGGTCCGCAACGAAATGTTCCGGCGGGTGGAACTGTTCGCCGATGAAGCCGCCACGGCGCTGGGCGAGCTCGACGGCGGCGCCGGCTGGGACGCTGAGCGCTGGGAGGATGCGCTGGACGACTACTTCGAAGAGCACGGGGACATCGGCACCGGCCCGGACGCCCGCGGGCCGGGCCTGCTGATCATCACCGAGCAGCCCGGCAGCTGGAAAGTCCGGCAGATCTTCGATGACCCGGCCGGCAACCACGACTGGGGAATCTCCGCGGAGGTCGATCTGGCCGCCTCGGATGAGAGCGGCACCGCCGTCGTGCGGGTGGTCGACGTGAACCGGTTGTAGCCGCTAGTAAACTGGCGCCCATGAGTGTAATCCGTCCGGCCACGGCCGCCGATGTCCCCGCCATCCTGCAGATGATCCACGACCTCGCTGTCTACGAGAAGGAACCGGACGCCGTCCGGAACACCCCGGAGATGCTGACGGAGGTGCTCTTCGGCGCCGACCCGCGGGTCTTCGCGACGATGGCTGAGAACGGTTCCGGCGACGTCCAAGGGTTCGCGTTGTGGTTCCTCAACTACTCCACCTGGGAAGGTGTGCACGGCATCTACCTGGAGGATCTCTACGTCAAGCCGGAGGCCCGCGGCGCCGGCCACGGCAAGGCGCTGCTGCAGTACCTCGCCGGCACCGCCGTCGAACGCGGCTACGCCCGGGTGGAGTGGAGCGTGCTGGACTGGAATGAGCCTTCGATTGCCTTTTACCGGAACCTGGGTGCCGCTCCCATGGACGACTGGTCCACCTTCCGGCTCACCGGCGGCGCCCTGGAAGCGTTCGGCGGGACACAGACAGCTGACATCCGTGGCTGAGCAGGCGGCCGTGGCTGGGCAGGCGGCCCTGGCAGGAGAGGGCCGCCCGGACCGGGCTGCCCTCTCCGGCGCGGGACGCCCGGGGGGAACCGTGCCCGGCGGTGTTCCCCACACCGTCAAGGCCCGGCACGAGTACCGCGGGATGCGCACCGCGGAGCACTACTTCGAGGTGCCCCTGGACCACTCCGACGCCCAGGGTGAAACCATCACGGTGTTCGCACGCGAGTACGTCTCGGCCGAACACACCGAGGAAGCCGCGGCGGAACTGCCGTGGCTGCTGTACCTGCAAGGCGGCCCGGGCGGCCGGGGCAACCGTTTCTCCGGCCTCGGCGGCTGGGGCAAAGCCGCGGCAAAAGAGTTCAGGATCCTGATGCTGGACCAGCGCGGCACCGGGCTTTCCTCCCCCGCTGACCGCAAGACCCTGCCGCTGCGCGGCAGTGACCGGGACCAGGCCCAGTATCTGGAGCGATTCCGGGCCGACTCGATCGTGGCCGACGCGGAAGCCATCCGCCGCACCCTCGGCGCCGCGCCGTGGACCGTCTACGGACAAAGTTTCGGCGGTTTCTGCGTGCTGAGCTACCTCTCGTTCGCTCCTGAAGGCGTGCGGGAGGCGCTGATCACCGGCGGCCTGGCTCCCCTGGCCGGCCCTGCCGACCGGGTCTACCAGGCGACGTTCCGCCGGGTGGCGGCGCGCAACGCCGAGTACTTCGGCCGGTACCCGCAGGACCGGGAGCTCGTGACCCGGATCGCCCGCCACCTGCGCGAAACCGAGGAGGTGCTGCCCGACGGCAGCCCGCTCACCGTGGAGCGGTTCCAGATGGTGGGCTCCTACCTGGGCGGCAACACCCGGGTGGACGGGCTGCACCACCTGCTGGAGGATGCGTTCGTCAGCACCCCCGGCGGCGACCGTCTCTCCGACGCGTTCCTGGAGCAGGTCCGCGGCCTGGTTTCCCGCGCCGCCAACCCGCTGTACGCACTGCTGCACGAGTCGATTTACGGCCAGGACGAGGCCACCGACTGGGCGGCGCTGCGGGTGCTGCAGGACTACCCGGAGTTCCGCCCGGACGCCGCCGCCCCGCTGCTGACCGGGGAAATGGTCTATCCGTGGTACTTCGACCAGGACCCCGCGCTGCAGCCGCTGCGGACGGTGGCGCAGCTACTCGCGGAGAAAAACGACTGGAAGCCGCTGTACGACGCGGAACGGCTCGCGCTCAACACCGTTCCGGTGGCCGCCGCCGTGTACAGCGATGACATTTACGTGGACCGGGACCTGTCGCTGGAAACCGCCGCCGGCGTGCGCGGCCTGCGGGTGTGGGAGACGGACAAGTTCCACCACGACGGTATCGCGGACGACGGGGAGGCCATCTTCGGGCGGCTGCTTGGCATGGTCCGCGGCGTCAGGTCCTGACGCGGGGCCGTGCCGCCCCGGCCACGCCAAGCACAACCAGGGCCACCACGGCCGCTGTCAGGTTCAGCCCCCGGTAACCCACTCCGCTCATCACGAGCCCGGCGAAGCCGGAGCCGACGGCCCCGGCGGCCCCCATCAGCGTGTCGGACACGCCCTGGACGAGGACCCGGTCGTCGGCGGCGACGCTTTCGGCGAGCAGCGTGGAACCGGCGATCGTCGCCGCGGACCAGCCAAGGCCCAGCAGCACCAGCCCCGTCGTGACCAAGGCTGGCTGGGCCTGGCCGAAGCCCGCGATGCAGACCGAGACCAGGATCAGCCCGTGGCCCAGCAGGATCACGGGCAGCCGCCCGGTCCGGTCGGTGAGCCAGCCCATCACCGGTGAGAGGGCGTACATGCCTGCGATGTGTAGTGAAATGGTGAAGCCGATCAGCACAAAGACGTCCGTGCTGGCGGCGTGCGTGTGGCCGGCGGCCTGGCCGGCCAGCGGTCCCTCGGTCAGCAGCTGCAGGTGCAGCGGGGTCATGGACATGACGGCGGCCATGCAGCCGTGCGCCGCGACGATCGCGAGCAGTGCCAGTTTGGCCCGCGGCGAGGAGCGGGCTGCCCGCAGCCCGTTCCGCAGCGCATGCCTGCCGCGGGTGCCAGTGGTGCCCTTGGCCTCCGTGTCCCCGGCGCCGTTTCGGAGCCTGGCGGCCAGCAGGAGGGGGTCCGGGCGCAGCGCGATCATGAGCAGCAGCCCGGCGAGGGCGAGCCCGGCGGTGGAGAACACGAACGGGCCCGCGATCGCCGGCAGCCCTAAGGCTTGGCCCACCAGCGCCCCGGGCTGGATCAGGTTGGGTCCGGCGACGGCGCCGACGGTCACGGCCCATACCACGATCGCCAGGGATCTGCCCCGGTGTTCGGGGTCGGCGAGGTCGACGGCGGCGAACCGGGCCTGCAGGTTGGCTGCGGTGCCGAGCCCCAGCAGCGCCGCGCCCAGCAGCAGCACCGGGAAGACCTCGGTGACTGTGGCGAGGATAACGAGAAGGGCGCCGGTCATCGCGGAGAAAATACCGGTGACGAGGGCGGACCGTCGTCCCCGCCGTCCGGCGAGCCCGGCCAGCGGAAGGGCCGCCAGCGCGGCCGCCAGCGTCATCGTGGTGGTGACCGAACCGGCCCAGGCGTTGGAGCCGGAGAGCTGCACGGCCAGCAGCGAGCCGACGGAAAGACTCGCGCCGCTGCCCACGCCGCTGAGCAGCTGGGCGGTGCTGAGCACCACGACAGTACGGCGCTGCACCTGTTGCGGGTGCAGCGCCGTAGCGGCCGCCGCAGCGGCATCAAAGCTTTTCACGGTCCGAGCTTAGCCGGTGCCGGCGCCCGCCCGGGAGGGCCGGCAGCGAGCCCGGGGAAACCTGGCCCGGCTGGCCCTGCCGGGCCGGTTACTCGGCGTCGGTCAGGCTCTTGCGCGAGTCCTCTTCGAGCCGGGCGTCCAGCTTGGCTTTGGACGCCTTGGAGCTGAGCAGGCTGGCGACCACCGCGACGATGATGGTGCCGACGATCACCGCGAGCGAGACATAGGTGGGGATCTCGGGGGCCCATTCAATGTGCTTGCCGCCGTTGATGAACGGCAGTTCGTTGACGTGCATCGCGTGCAGCACCAGCTTGACACCGATGAAGGCGAGGATGACGGAGAGGGCGTGCTTGAGGTAGACCAGCCGGGTCATCAGGCCGCCGAGCAGGAAGTACAGCTGACGGAGTCCCATCAGGGCGAAGATGTTGGCGGTAAACACGATGAAGGCGCTCTGGGTGAGGCCGAAGATCGCAGGGATGGAATCCACCGCAAACAACAGGTCCGTCATGCCGATGGTCACGAAGACGATCACCATGGGGGTGAAGACCTTCCTGCCGTTGACCTCGGTGCGCAGCTTGCCGCCGTCGAACTTCTCGGACATCGGCAATACCTTGCGGATCCGGGCGATCAGCGGGTTTTCCTTGTCCTCCTCGTCCTCGCCGTCGTCCTGGGCCTGCTTCCAGGCAGTCCAGAGCAGGAACGCACCGAAGATGTAGAAGACCCAGCTGAACTGTTCGATCACAAGCGCGCCGAGCAAAATGAAGATGCCGCGCAGGATCAGGGCGATGATGATGCCCACCATGAGCACTTCCTGCTGGTACTTACGGGGTACCGAGAAGCGCGCCATGATGATGATGAAGACGAACAGGTTGTCGATGCTGAGGCTGTACTCGGTCACCCAGCCGGCGATGAACTGTCCGCCGTATTCCGGGCCGGTGAAGAGGAACATAGCGCCGGCGAAGACCAAGGCCAGGGCGATGTAGAAGGAAACCCAGAGTCCGGCTTCCTTCATGGACGGTTCGTGCGGGCGCTTCACGACCAGGAGCAGGTCGATAAGGAGGATGATCCCGAGAACGACAAAGGAGCCGATCTCAAACCAAAGGGGAAGTTCGGGCACGAAGATACCTTTCGCAGGGCACAGCTAAGCGGTGTAAGTCTCTCCGGCTGGACCGCTGCTCCGGGGCCATGGCCACCTGGTGCTGCTTCACTGCCCGCTACGCCCGGCAGGGCATCTGTGCCCTGCGTGTTGACGATCGTAGCGCTTGGGATACTCCCCTACGTTTGTTCCACTTTACCTCAGGCGTGCCCGGCGGACTGCATCTGGCGCAGTTCCTTCTTGAGGTCGCCGACCTCGTCGCGGAGCCGGGCAGCGAGCTCGAACTGCAGTTCGCCGGCGGCGGCGTGCATCTGCTCGGTGAGCTGCTCGATTAGTCCGACCAGGTCCTCCGCCGGGGCCGCGGCGAGGCCGTCGGCCCGGACCTTGGCGTTGCCCTTGTTCTTGCCTTTCGCCTTGCCGGCGGTCGCCAGCAACTCACGGGTGTCGGCGTCCTCCTTGGCCAGCTGGTCGGTGATGTCGGCGATTTTTTTCCGCAGCGGCTGCGGGTCGATGCCGCGTTCGGTGTTGTAGGCGACCTGGATGGCGCGCCGGCGGTTCGTCTCGTCGATGGCCTGGGCCATCGAGTCCGTGATCTTGTCGGCGTACATGTGGACCTCGCCGGAGACGTTGCGGGCGGCACGGCCGATGGTCTGGATCAGCGACGTCGCCGAGCGCAGGAACCCTTCCTTGTCCGCGTCGAGGATGCTCACCAGCGACACCTCCGGAAGGTCGAGGCCCTCGCGGAGCAGGTTGATGCCGACCAGGACGTCGAAGACACCCATCCGGAGTTCGCGGAGCAACTCCACGCGGCGCAGCGTGTCGACGTCGGAGTGCAGGTACTCGACTTTCACGCCGTGCCCCAGCAGGTAGTCGGTGAGGTCCTCGGCCATCCGCTTGGTCAGGGTGGTGACCAGCACGCGCTCGTTCTTCTCGGTGCGGGTGCGGATTTCGCCGAGCAGGTCATCGATCTGGCCCTTGGTCGGTTTGACGATGACCTCGGGATCGATCAGGCCCGTGGGCCGGATGATCTGCTGGACGAAGCCGTCCGCCTTGCCGAGCTCGTACTTGCCGGGGGTCGCGGACAGGTAGACGGTCTGGCCCACCCGTTCGAGGAACTCGTCCCATTTGAGCGGGCGGTTGTCCATCGCGGAGGGCAACCGGAAGCCGAAGTCCACGAGGTTCCGCTTGCGCGACATGTCGCCTTCGTACATAGCGCCGATCTGCGGGACCGTGACGTGGGATTCGTCGATTACCAGCAGGAAATCATCCGGGAAGTAGTCGAGCAGGCAGTGCGGGGCGGTGCCGGGGGCCCGGCCGTCGATGTGGGACGAGTAGTTCTCGATGCCGTTGCAGAAGCCCATCTGCTGCATCATCTCAAGGTCATAGGTGGTGCGCATCCGGAGCCGCTGGGCTTCCACGAGCTTGTTCTGGCTTTCCAGCACCTTCAGCCGGTCCGCGAGCTCGTCCTCGATGCGTTTGATGGCCTTGGCCATCCGCTCGGGCCCGGCGACGTAGTGCGAGGCCGGGAAGACGTACATCTCCTCTTCTTCCCGGAGCACCTCTCCGGTCAGCGGGTGCAGGGTTTGAATGTTCTCGATTTCGTCGCCAAAGAACTCGATCCGGATCGCGAGTTCCTCGTACATCGGGATGATTTCGACCGTGTCGCCGCGCACCCGGAAGGTCCCGCGGTGGAAGTCCATGTCGTTGCGGGCATACTGCATGGACACGAACTTCCGCAGCAAGTGGTCCCGGTTCATCTCCGCTCCCTTGCGGAGCGTGACCATCCCGGCGATGTACTCTTCGGGGGTGCCGAGGCCGTAAATGCAGGAAACGGTGGCGACGACCACGACGTCGCGGCGGGTGAGCAGCGCGTTGGTGGCCGAGTGCCGGAGCCGTTCGACTTCCTCGTTGATGGAGGAGTCCTTCTCGATGAAGGTGTCCGTCTGGGCCACGTAGGCCTCGGGCTGGTAGTAGTCGTAGTACGAGACGAAGTACTCGACCGCGTTGTTGGGCAGCAGTTCGCGGAACTCGTTGGCGAGCTGCGCGGCGAGGGTCTTGTTCTGCACCATCACCAGGGTTGGCCGCTGGACCTGCTCGATCAGCCACGCCGTCGTCGCGCTTTTACCGGTACCGGTGGCGCCGAGCAGCACCACGTCCTTTTCGCCGTTCTTGATCCGCTCGGTAAGTTCAGCGATGGCGGCGGGCTGGTCGCCGGCGGCTTGGAATTCGCTGATGACTTCGAAGGGGGCCACGACGCGGCCGATTTGCTGGGCAAGGCTCATGTATCTAATCTACCGCCGCCCTCCGGCAGCATTCCGGAATTCAGCTTTGGGCGGTACCCGGCGGTGCGGTACCCGGCGGTCAGAGCCGGCGTCCGGTCAGGGCGCGGCGTACGACGGCGGCTGCCAGCCGGTGTGTGTGGCCCACTCCTCCATCCGGGGGGCGGCGTAGCCGGTGAACCAGCCCTCCTTGTCGGCCGCGTAGGCCGCGGTGGACTTGTCCACACCGTGCCGACGGGCTGCCTTCCGTTTCTCCGTGAGATAGTCCGCGCGGGCGGCGGCATCGTCGCGCAGCCAGTCGCGGAAGCACAGGGCATAGCGCCAGCCCGGCGACCCGGCCGCACGGACGTGCAGGTTGACGGCCCGGTCCGGGTCCGCGCTGCCGTGCACCCGTTTGTCCCACGCGGCCGGGTCCGGCTGCCCGGGTTTGGGGTTGTCCGGCCCCGTCCCCGGCCAGCGCGGGAAGCCTGCCTCGGCCAGCAGCGGCTCCAGCCGGTCGGCCGCCGCCAGGTCCCGGACGGTGAGCTGCAGGTCCAGCACGTCCTTCGCATCCAGGCCGGGGACGGCGGTGGAGCCGATGTGGTCCACCGCCAGAACCTCCCGCGGGGCTACTGCCAGCAGGCGGGCCGCGATCCGGGCGGCCTGCTGCGCCCAGCCGGGGTTGGCTGCAGTGAGCACCGGCCCGCCGGGCCGCGCGGCGATTCTGCGCTTGGCCAGGTTCTCGGCGTACGGCGCGAGCCGGTGCCGCCAGAGCAGGTCCACCGCGTCGCGCAGTTCGTCCTTGGTGCCGGCGTTGTCCAGCACGACGTCGGCGGCCGCGAGCCGGTCCTCGCGGCTGGCCTGCGCGGCAATCCGGGAGCGGGCATCGTCGGCCGACATCTTCCGGTGCTCAATCATCCGTTGCAGCCGGAGGTCCTCCGGGGCGTCCACCACCAGCACCAGGTGGAAGCTGGGACCCTGGCCGGTCTCAACGAGCAGCGGGATGTCCTGGACCAGGACGGCGCCTTTCGGGGCGGCGGCCGCGAGGGCGGCCGCGCGTTCCCGGACCAACGGGTGGATGATGCCGTTCAGCACGGCCAGCCTCTCCGGGTTGCCGAAGACCAGGGCACCCAGCCGGGGACGGTCGAGTCCGCCGTCGGCGGCCAGGACGGAGGCGCTGAACGCCTCCACCACCCGCGCCAACCCCGGCGTTCCAGGCTCCACCACTTCCCGGGGCCAGCGCGTCGGCGTCGATCAGGACCGCACCGAGCTCACGCAGCCGCGAGGCCACCACAGACTTCCCCGAGGCGATGCCGCCCGTCAATCCGATCTTCAGCATCCCACCAGACTAAACTGAACCGGTGCCAGACGACGCGGTTTCCTTTCACAGCGGGGCTCCGCTGTACACGACGCTGGCGGCCGGTACAGGGTTCCGGAATGAGCTGGAAATCAAGCGGTCCCGCTTCATCACGGTGCTGCAGCGCACTGCCGACGAGGAGGACGCCCGGTCCCTGGTGGCGTCGCTGCGCCGGGAGTTCCACGACGCGCGGCACCACTGCTCGGCCTTCGTGCTGGGCCCGGACCGCGGCGTGCAGCGGTCGAACGACGACGGCGAACCCTCCGGCACAGCCGGGATCCCGATGCTGGAGGCGTTGCTGAGGCGCGAAACCGCGCCCGGGGTGGCGGACCTCAGCGACGTGACCGCCGTCGTCGTCCGCTATTTCGGCGGGATCCTGCTCGGTGCCGGCGGCCTGGTCCGGGCCTACTCCGAATCGGTGTCCGCCGCGCTCGAACTGGCGCCGCTGGTGCGGCGGCAGCGGCTGCGGATCTGCGCGGTTGAGGTGCCGCACGCCGCTGCGGGCCGGCTCGAGAACGACCTGCGCGCTGCGGGCTACGTCATGGCGGGGGCCAGCTATGATGCGCAGACGACGGTTCTTCGGCTGGCCCTGCCCGACGAGCCTGCAGGCCTGGCGCAGGCAGCCGAGCGCCTTGCCGCCCTAACGGCCGGAAGCGCGGCGTTGCTGCCTGGAGAAACGGAGTGGATGGATGTGCCAATCGACTGAGCCGGACCCCGGAGTCGCGCTGGTCGACGTCACCGAGCCGGTGCTGGAAATGCTGCTGTCAGCCGCCCTGCACGACGCCGACGCCGACGAAGTCGCCCCGCCGCTGGGCACCGCCGGGGGCTGGAACACCGAGCGGATCAGCTGGTTCCGGGAGTACCACCTGGCTGCCGCGGCAGGCCTCGACGGACCGGCGCAGCAGAAGACCTGGGCGATTACGGCCGGCGGCGAGATCGCAGGTTCCATCCGGCTGCGGCGGCTTCCGCAGGCCGGGCCGGCGCCAGGGCAGGCGGGGCAGGCGCAGGTCGGGACCCTGGGGACCGGGACCCTGGAGACCGGGATCTGGCTGGGCCGCAGCTTCCGCGGGCGCGGCATCGGCGTTGCGGCCCTGCGTTTGGTCAGGGCCGAGGCTGCGGCGGCCGGCGCAGACCTGCTGCAAGCTGAAACCACAGCCGGCAACGCGGCCGCGCAGGCCCTGCTGCGGTCCGCCGGCGCGGAACTCACGACGAACGGCCCCCAGGTCACGGCGCGCTTCACGCTCAGCTAACCGCCGGCGCAGGCGCATGCGAGACTGTGACCAGTCCGGCGCCGAGCCGGACCAGGACAGGAGAACCGACGTGGACGACCCCTTCGAGCTATCCCGTTTCACCGAAGCCCAGGACTCGACGGGCACCTACCAGCGCGCGCTGTCGGAGCTGCAGAGCGGTTCCAAGAGAAGCCATTGGATGTGGTTCGTTTTTCCGCAGATCGCCGGCCTCGGCATGAGCCCCACGTCCCGCCGGTATGCCATTTCGTCGCTGGACGAGGCACGGGCCTACCTGGAGCACCCGGTGCTGGGCCCCCGCCTGCTCGACTGCGCCCGGGCGGTCCTTGCAATCGAGGGACGAAGCGCCGAGCAGATCTTCGGAAGCATCGACGCACGCAAGCTGCACTCGTCGTCGACCCTGTTTCTCCGCGCCGCGCCCGGTGAGCCGGTGTTCCAGCAAGTCATCGACACGTACTTCGGCGGGGTTCCCGATACAGCCACGGACCGGCTTCTCGGTTAAGCCACAGCGGGCCCCTGCCTGTGGCAGGGGCCCGCTGTGGCTGGCCCGGAGCGATCCGGGCCGTTGGCAATTAGTTGCCGGTCAGCTTCTCACGCAGAGCTGCAAGAGCCTCGTCGGAAGCGAGCGTGCCGCCACCGGTGTTGGACTCGGCTGCAGCCGGCTCGGAGGAGTAGCTGGTGGTGCCGGAGTCGCTCTCACCGGAGGTTGCAGCGGCAGCGTCGTCGGCAGCGTGCTGGACAACCTGCTTCTTGTGGGCTTCCCAGCGGGTCTGGGCGTCAGCGTACTGCTGCTCCCAGGCGGCGCGCTGCGTCTCGTAGCCTTCAAGCCACTCGTTGGACTCCGGGTCGAAGCCCTCCGGGTACTTGTAGTTGCCCTCTTCGTCGTACTCTGCGGCCATGCCGTAGAGAGCCGGATCGAATTCGGTGGAGTCGGCGTCGACGCCCTCGTTGGCCTGCTTGAGGGACAGCGAGATGCGGCGGCGTTCCAGGTCGATGTCGATGACCTTGACGAACAGCTCGTCGCCAACGGAGACGACCTGCTCGGCCAGCTCAACGTGACGCACGGCGAGCTCGGAGATGTGGACCAGGCCTTCGATGCCGTCTTCGACGCGAACGAACGCACCGAACGGAACGAGCTTGGTGACCTTACCCGGAACAACCTGGCCGAGGGCGTGGGTGCGGGCGAAGGTCTGCCACGGATCTTCCTGCGTAGCCTTGAGCGACAGGGAGACGCGCTCGCGGTCCAGGTCGACCTCGAGAACCTCGACGGTGACTTCCTGGCCGACTTCGACAACCTCGGACGGGTGGTCGATGTGCTTCCAGGACAGCTCGGAGACGTGAACCAGGCCGTCGACGCCGCCCAGGTCCACGAAGGCACCGAAGTTGACGATGGAGGAAACGACGCCGGGACGGACCTGGCCCTTTTCCAGCTTGTTGAGGAACGTGGAGCGGACCTCGGACTGGGTCTGCTCGAGCCAGGCGCGGCGGGACAGCACAACGTTGTTGCGGTTCTTGTCCAGCTCGATGATCTTGGCTTCGATCTGCTGACCGATGTACGGAGCGAGGTCGCGCACACGACGCATCTCGACGAGGGATGCGGGCAGGAAGCCGCGCAGGCCGATGTCGAGGATAAGACCACCCTTGACAACTTCGATGACGGTACCGGTGACGACACCGTCTTCTTCCTTGACCTTCTCGATGTCGCCCCAGGCGCGCTCGTACTGAGCGCGCTTCTTGGAGAGGATCAGACGGCCTTCTTTGTCTTCCTTGGTGAGCACCAGGGCTTCGACCTGATCGCCGACGGAGACGACGTCTCCGGGGTCAACGTCGTGCTTGATGGAAAGCTCGCGGGAGGGAATGACACCTTCGGTCTTGTAACCGATGTCGAGCAGGACTTCATCGCGGTCGACCTTGACGACGGTACCTTCGACGAGGTCTCCGTCGTTGAAGTACTTGATGGTCGCGTCGACTGCTGCGAGGAAGTCCTCAGCGGTACCGATGTCGTTGATGGCGACTACGGGGGTACCGGGCTTCTCGGTGGAGGTGATGGTCATGTAGTAGGGGCTCCGTTGTGGATAGTTAGTCGGTCAGGCGGACCGTCACACACGCGTCGGCGACGCGAGTGAAGAACACGGCGAATCTCAGCGATTCGCCGGGCCATCCTGATTTGTGGATTTGGTTGCGCGCACGTAGTACACGCCCGCTCAGTCTAGTCGGATACGACAACGCGGGTCAAAGCGCGCCGGGCCGCTGCGGGGGCGTCACCGCCGCGCCCGGGGCCACGCGAACCGCTGCCGCTAAAAGTGCGTGAGGCAGTGTGCCGGGCGTTCGACCGCGAACATCCCGGCAGCGCGGAACGCCGCACCGGCTGACTTCTCATGAAGCCGCCCGGAAGCGGCCAGTGTGGCCGGGTGCACGCCGCCAAGGTACATCGAGGACAACGCTGCCACATCCAGCTCAAGGTCAACCTCAGCGTCGCGGTCTTCCGTGACGACGCCGGCACCCCGGACGACGTCCAGGGCGAACGTCCCACCCGTCAGGCCGAGCGGATCCGACACTTTCAGCACCAGCCGGCCGTCGACCGGGTAGTAGCGGGCCGCCAGGGCCTTCTGCACATCCAGGATCCGCAGCCAGAGCATGTCGCGCGACGCCGAGGCGTCCACGCAGCGCGGATCCTTGAGGGCCCACGGCAGCGGGTCGTCCACGGGCGCCTCCTCCCAGGTGACGCGCTCCACCAGATCGATGGCGCCGAGGTACTGCCACAGTTCCAGGTACGCCGCGCGGGTGGCGGCGACCAGGTCGATCACCTCCATCGTGTACGGGGTGCTGGCCCAGCCGCCGAACTTGTAGGACACGTAGCCGTCGACGGCGCCGTCGGGGCCGTAGTGCAGCGCCACCTTGACCTTCGTGTCCTCGCCGTCGTCCCTGCTGATGGACCCCGAAGCGAACTGCCGGTAGAACTCGTGCCTGCCGATGGAGCCCGGCGTCAGCCGGTGCAGGCGGTCGAAGACCAGCGGTGCCAGCTCCAGCAGCACCTTGGGATCGGCCACCTCGACGCTGCCGGCCGGGGTGTGGTCCAGGACGAAGCGGGCACTGGTGTCGACCTTGATCGACTGCTCGGAGGTTGCGACGCCGTATCCGAAGCGGCCATAAATGGACGCCTCCGACGCGGTGAGGGCTGCCATGGCGAGGCCCTCCTGCCGTGCGAGGCCAAGTTCCTCAGCCATCATCCGCCGCAGCAACCCGCGGCGGCGGTGGGAGGTACGCACCGTCACGGCGGTCACGAGCCGGGTGTCAAGCAACCGGCCGAAGCCGACGTTCAGCGTCTTGTCCAGCGTGCCGAACGTCGCCACCGGTATGTCGGCGTGGAGTGCGTGCTCTGCGACCGGCCCGGTCTGATAAACGCCGGTCATCACCCGCCCGTCCGCGCGCTGCATCTCAAGGCCCCGGTCCACCCGCTCCTCGCTGCGGCGGGCGTCGTGGAAGCCGAAGGCCACGGCGCGCATCCAGGCGACGGACGCCGGGTACGACGGGTCGTCCTTGGCCGCAGGTTTGAACCGCCGGACTTCGTACTGCTCTGCCACGTGCTTCTCCCCCAAGGAATGTCGTTGGTTAGTGCCCGGCCTCGTACCAGCTGGTGCCGATACCGATCTGGACTTCAAGCGGAACCGACAGCTGCGCTGCGGCGCCCATCTGCTCCGTGACGAGCCGCTCGACCGTCTCTCGTTCGCCCTCGGCGACTTCGAGGACCAGTTCATCATGGACCTGCAGCAGCATCCGCGATTTCAGCCCCTGTTCGGCCAGCGCGCCGGCCACGCCGAGCATGGCCCGTTTGATGATGTCAGCGGCGGACCCCTGGATCGGCGAGTTCAGGGCAATGCGCTCCGCGTTCTCGCGCAGCTGCCGGTCGGTGCTCGTCAGGTCTGGCAGGTAGCGCCGTCGTCCCTCGATGGTGGCGGTGTAACCGTCGATCCTGGCCTGCTCCACGACACCGCGGAGGTAGTCGCGGACGGCGCCGAACCGGTCGAAGTAGTCCTTCATCAGGGTCCGCGCCTCGTCAACGGAAATCTCCAGCTGCTTGGACAGGCCGAAGGAGGTCAGGCCGTAGGCGAGGCCGTAGGACATGGCCTTGACCTTGGAGCGCATGGCGCTGGTGACCTGGTCGGTGGGCACGTGGAAGATATTCGAGCCCACGAACCGGTGCAGGTCTTCGCCGTCCTTGTACGCCTGGATCAGGCCGGCGTCGCCGGAGAGGTGGGCCATGATGCGCATTTCAATCTGCGAATAGTCCGCGGACAGCAGGCACTCGTAGCCCTCGCTGACGACGAAAATACCGCGGACCCGGCGGCCTTCCTCACTGCGGATCGGGATGTTCTGCAGGTTGGGATTGTTGGAGGAGATCCGGCCCGTGGCTGCAACGTTCTGCGCGTAGGTGGTGTGGATCCGGCCGTCTTCGGTGACGGATTTCTTCAGCGACTCCAGCATCTGGCGCAGCTTGGATGATTCCCGGTGCGCCATCAGCTGGACGAGGAACTCGTGCCCGGTCTTTTCCAGCAGGTTCTTGAGCGAGGCGGCGTCGGTGGTGTAACCGGACTTGATTTTCTTCGTCTTGGGCAGCTGCAGCTCCTCGAACAGGACTGTCTGCAGTTGCTTGGGCGAACCGAGGTTCACCTCGTGCCCGATCGCGGCGAAGGCCTGCTCGCGGGCGTTGTCGATGACCTTGGCGAGGTCCGAGAGCTGCTCGTCCATCCGCGGCATATCGATGCCGATACCGGCGAGTTCCATGCCGGCAAGGACCCGGCTGACCGGCAGTTCCAGGGTGGTCAGCAGGTCCTGGGCCTTGCGGTCCTTGAGCTCGGATTCGAAGTAACGGCTGAGGGCCTGCACGACGGCGGCGACGTGGACCAGCTCGCCCGCGGCGGCGGCGTCGTCGCCGTCGAACGTCAGCTCAAGTTGCCCGGCCTTCGCGACCTCCTTGGAGATGCCGATGTTGAGGTGGTGCTGCGCCAGTTCGGCGAGTTCGTAGCTGCGGCGGTCGGGCTGGATGAGGTAGCCCGAGATGGACGTGTCATCAACTACGCCCTCCAGCGCCAGTCCGCGGCTGGACAACGCTTTCAGGGCCCCTTTGTAGCCGTGCATGACCTTGGCCGCACCGGCATCCCGCAGCCAGTCGGCGAGGACGTTCTCGGCGGCAGCATCCTGGCTTGCGAGGTCGATGTAGGCCGCACCGTTGTCGTGGACGATAGCCAGCGCGGCGGCGTCCTCGACTATCCGGCCCGGCACCAGGTCGACGGCGACAGCGCAGCGCAGCCCGGCGCCGGTCTCGAGGAAAGCGCGCAGCTCGGCGGCGTCCTGCGGCGTGACAAAGTCAGGGATGTCGAGGGTCTCCCGCTCAGCTTCCGTGACTTCACTGCCGTAAAGGTCGAAAAGCCTGGTCCGGATGGTCTTGAATTCAAGTTCGTCAAAGAGTTGCTCGAGCGCGGCCTCGTCCGGCCGCGGATCCGCGAGGTCCTCCAGCGTGACGGGCAGGTCGAGGTCGGTGCGGAGCCTATTGAGCCGCCGGTTGCGCTTGACGTCCTCGACGTTTTCGCGGAGGGCATCCCCGACCTTCCCGCCGATGGCGTCCAGGTTTTCCAACACCCCCTCCAGACCGCCGTACAGGTTGATCCACTTCGCCGCCGTTTTGGGCCCGACGCCGGGGACGCCCGGAAGGTTGTCCGCGCTCTCGCCCACCAGGGCGGCGAGGTCGGAGTACTGGGCCGGGCTGACGAAGTACTTCTCCTGGATGGCCTCGGCGTCCATCCGCGGGATGTCGCTGACGCCCTTCCGTGGATAGAGCACGAACACGTTGTCGGTGATCAGCTGGAAGGCGTCGCGGTCGCCGGAGACCAGCAACACTTCAAAGCCGGCCTTCTCACCCTGGGCGGCGAGCGTGGCCAGAATGTCGTCGGCTTCCCAGCCGGGCAACTTGATGGTCTTGATGCCCCACGCCGTCATGACCTTGTCGATCAGGTCGATCTGTCCGCTCATCTCCCGCGGGGTCTCGTTGCGGCCGCCCTTGTAGCCGTCGTACTCGGCCTTCCGGTGCGTGGTCTCATCCGACACGTCGAAGGCCACCGCCACGTGCGTCGGTTTCTGTTCCTTGATCAGGTTGATCAGCATCGACGTGAAGCCGTGGATGGCGTTGGTGTGCTGCCCGTTGGCGGTCGAGAATTTGTCTGCCGGAAGCGCGAAGAAGGCACGGAAGGCCATCGAGTGCCCGTCCAGCACCAGCAGGCGCGGCTGGTCGGTGATCGGAATGACGGGTGCCTCTGTGGCGGAAACCGGCTCCGCCCGGCGGGGGCTTCCGGGACGCTTCGCCGGGGGCGCCGCCTCCGGTTCCGGTGCCGGAAGGGTGTCCACTGCGGATCGGGAAGGGGCCGGTTTGGTAGTTTCGCTCACAGGTGCCAGCCTAGTTCCCATGATCGACAATTTCACGCCCGCCCCGTTCGCCGCCGAACTGGAAGCCGCCGGTGTACCCCCGGAACTGCACGACTGGCTGGGCCGGATGGGTGTCGGCGCCCTGGTGGTGAAGATGGGGATCCGCTTCCTGGAAATGAGCCCGGAGCGCACGGTGGCGACCATGCCCGTGGAGGGCAACACGCAGGTGGCCGGGATTCTGCACGGCGGCGCCCACGTGGTGCTGGCCGAAACCCTGGGGTCGTTCGCCGCCGGCATGCATGCCGGACCCGGGCGGCAGGCGCTGGGCGTCGACGTCGGTGCGACGCATCACCGCGCCATCGCCTCCGGCACCGTGACGGGCACCTGCACGGCCATCCATCTGGGGCGCACGCTGACCACCCACGAAATTGTTATGACCGATGAGCAGGGCCGCCGGTTGTCCACGGCGCGGATCACCAACATGCTCCGCGATGTGACTCAGCAGCCAGTCAAGTAGGGCAGCCAGTTAAGTAGGGCCAGGCAAGTAGGGCCAGGCGGCCAGCCGGAGCGCCGGCGGGGCCCGCTCAGGAACGGCCGGGGAAGCGGTACCGGAGTTCGACGATGCCGCGGCCCATGGTCCGTGAGGCGAGCAGCTCCAGCGGCGCGGTCGGCCCGGCGAGGGGCAGCAGCGGCTTGCCGGCCCCCAGAACCACGGGAATGACCGAGAGGATCAGCTCCCCCAGCAGCCCGGCGTCGGCGAACTGCGCGGCGAGGACTCCCCCGCCCACGACCCAGACGTTCCTGCCGTTCGCCGCCTCCGTCAGGTCCTCGGCGAACTCCGGCACCGGGCCGCGGACAAAGGTGATGTCCGTGCCGTTCGGGGCGGCGAGTTCGTGGTGCGTGAAGACCCAGCAGGGAGTGCCGTGGTACGGCCACGCACCGGCGGCGTGTTCTGCCAGCCAGGCGTAGGTTTCGCCGCCCATCACGATGCAGCCGACGTCGGCCAGGAAGGAATCGTAGCTTTCCTTCCCGCCGGCGAAACCGTCGAACTGGAGCAGCCAGTCGAGGTTGTCGTCCGGGGTGGCGATGAAGCCGTCCAGGGAGGCCGCGACGAAGTACTGGAAACCAGGCATGGCCACAGCGTAGCCAGTCCCGGCTGTCATTCCCAGAGCCGCGCTGCGGGCAGCCTATTTACTGAAGTACGGAATGATCAGGTACAGCCCGAAGAGCACCGCGAGGCCGCAGAGGCCGAAGCAGAGGTAGGAAAGCGGCCGGATCCATCCGGGCTGGGCGGTCCGCGTATCGCCGGCGATGGCGGTGAGCCGGACCCCCAGTGCGTAGAGAACGGTGACGGTAACCGCGGCAAGGAGGGTAGACCCCGCTACCAGGACGAGTTCAAGCCATTTCATTTCCGGCCACCCTTGGATTTGTTGTTGCGGCTGACCGCCGCTGCCTTCTTCTTCGCGAACCGGATCGCCTGGCCTGCCTCTTCAACCTCGACGGCGTTGTGGTGGCCGACATGGGACTTCCGGGAAGCGACGAACATGTAGACCACCGCTGCTGTGCCGGCGACGGCGGCAATGATGAATCCGGCAGTCCCGGTCTGGACCAGCAGCGCCGTCAGGGCGCCGACGATTCCGGCGGCCGGAAGGGTGAAGAGCCATCCCACCACGATTTTCCGGGCGGTGCCCCAGCGGACTGTGGTGCCGCGGCGGCCCATTCCGGAACCGATGACCGAGCCTGACGCCACGTGGGTGGTCGAGAGGGCAAAGCCGAGGTGGGAGGAGGCCAGAATGGCGGCGGCCGTGCTGGTTTCGGCGGCGAACCCCTGGGCCGGTTTGACCTCGGTGAGGCCCGAACCCATAGTCCGGATAATCCGCCAGCCGCCGGAGTAGGTGCCGACCGCGATGGCCAGGGCACAGGCGGCGATGACCCAGAGCTGCGGGCCGGAGCCGGGCGCCTGGCTGCCGGCCGAAATCAGGACCAGGGTGATGATGCCCATGGTCTTTTGAGCGTCGTTCGTGCCGTGCGCGAGGGCCACGAGGCTGGACGTGAAGACCTGGCCGGTGCGGAAGCCGCCGCGTTTCTGCGTGAGTTTGCTGCCGGTCTCCGGGTCATGGCGGGAGGTCAGTGCGTAGGCCAGCCTGGTGCACACGTACGCCGCTGTGGCCGCGATGACCGGGGCGAAGACGGCCGGAAGGAGAACCTTCTGCACCACGGAGATGAAGTTCACCGAGTGCAGGCCGATGCCGGCGATGGCGGCACCGATGAGCCCGCCGAAGAGGGCGTGCGAGGAGCTGGAGGGAAGACCCTTCAGCCAGGTGATCATGTTCCAGAGGATGGCGCCCATCAGGCCGGCGAAGATAATGGCCGGGGTGATTTGGACGCCGTCGGAACCTTCCCGGATGATTCCGCCGGAAACGGTCTTCGCAACTTCGGTGGAGAGGAACGCCCCGACCAGGTTGAGCACCGCCGCGAGGGCGACGGCCGTCTTCGGTTTGATGGCACCGGTGGCGATGGGGGTAGCCATCGCGTTGGCGGTGTCATGGAATCCGTTAGTGAAGTCAAAAAACAGCGCCAGCGTTATAACCAGCGCCACCATTACGGTGATTTCCACCTGTTGCCCAATCTGCAGAGTCGACGGTCAGCAGTTTCATCCCCGTGGCGGCCTTGTTGGGTCTGTTCATCCGTTGTTAAGGCGGAGTCACTTTCGCCGTACACCAAAGCTGTCTGAAACCCTATCGATCGTACGCGGGAAAGGGGGCAGGGCAAAACATGGTGTGCTGCACCACGGGCGACGGGCGGCCGGCCGGAGACGGCCTGGTCAGTGGGCTCAAGCCGGTGGCTTAAGTCCCCGGCTGACGAGCATGCCGGCACTTTTCTGTTCCAGGGCCGCGAGCGTGGCCTCGGGCAGGACGATCAAGCCGTCCAGCTCCCGGCGTGCCCGTTTGTAGGCTGTCTGCCGTTCCGCGGGGGTGGCGGCGGCGTCGGAGGCGATGCGCAGCAGCTTCCGGGCGGTGGCGAGTCTTTCGCGTTCCGGGCCGGTGAAGTTGCTGTCCTTGATCCGGCGCGCTTCCCGCTCGGCCACGTCGAAGGCCAGTTCGAAGCCGCGGACAGCAGTCCGGTAGTCGGCGAGCCGCGCCGCCGTCGTGATCTGACCTGGGTCGCCGGGGCGCAGGCCGTCCGCTTCGCGCTTCGCACGGAGAAACGCGACCGTCAGCGGTTCACGCACGTCGGTCATCGCGGGAAAGTCGATCAGCTTTCCGACGTCCAGTTCGTAGTCCAGCCAGCGCCGGTTGACAGCGTCATGGGCATCCATAAGGCCCTCCACTTCAGTCCGGCTGGCGTGCTCTGCCGCGGTCTGCTGGTTCCTCAGGCGGTACAGCTCCACCCTGCGGCGGTGCCGGCGTTCGGATGCGTTGGTCCAGGTCCGCAGCCAATGGCCGAGGAGGGCACTGAGCGGAAACACCATCCACCAGTTGTGGCCGATGATATTGAAGAGGGAGTCCACGTCATCATCCTGCCACCGGCCTCGGGCGGCGGAAAGCCCCGAAGCAAAGGGGGCTTCCCGCCGGCTGTGCAGAGTCTGCCTCAGTCCTCGTGCTTGACCTTGTGCACCCGTGTGACGACGGTGGGGCATGGCACGTCCAGCAGTACGGCGTGGGCCGTGGAGCCGAGCACCAGCCTGGAGAAACCGCCCCGCCCACGGCTGCCGATCACCAGCAGTCGTGCTTCGCGTGCCGCTTCCACGAGCGCCTTGGCCGGTTCCGTGTCGGTCTCCAGTCGCTGGTTGACCACGAGGTCGGGGTACTTGTCCCGGAGCCCCGCCACGGATTCGGCCAGCACGATCCGGTCCTCTTCAACGATGCTCTCGGCCAGTCCGCTGGACGGAAGCTGGCGTTCAATCCAGCGGGCCGGGCTGCGGAAGGCAAGGACCACGGTCAGCTCGTCGCCGCCGCGGTCCGCTTCAGCTGCAGCGAATGCCACAGCCTGCAGCGACTCTTCCGACCCGTCAACGCCGACCACCACACCGCGGTTTCCCGTGCCACGCGCGCTGGGGATGACGGCCACCGGGCAGTCCGAGGCGGACACGGCCTGCAAGGCCCGGTCGGTCATCGGTCCGCCGTCCAGCCAGTGCTTGTCATGACCGCCGACCACCAGCAGGGAGGCGTCCTGGGACGCCTCGCGCAGCGCGGAACCGGGGCTTCCGTGCCGCAGCTGCACGTCAACGTCGACGTCCGGGGCCTGGTTGGCCGCACTGGCTTTGCTTTTCTCCAACAACTCCATCCCGGAGTCGCGGATAAGTTCGTGATACTGGAAGTCCGGCGACATCCAGCGGTCGTCCACGGCGTGGACGCACAGAACCGGGGACTTCTGCTGCGCGGCGCGTTCCAGCGCCCACGTCAGCGCAGCTTCGCTGCCGGTCGAACCGTTGATGCCGACGACGATTGGTTTACTCATGCTGAACCCTGCTCTTTTCCATCGCGGCCTGCGCCTGCCCGCTGCAGTGGTCCCGGCAGCGCACCCTTCTGTGACCGCTGCCTGCCGCCGCTGCAGGCCTTTGCTCTGGCCACTGCTGTCTGGCATGAAACGCCGGCAGCACCGTGGCCCTGCCGACACCCCAGTGTGCCCAAGGTGCAAGGGCCCTGGTTAGGGCCTTAAGCCCCACACTCGCTCCCGGCGCGCCCTTCACGTCGGCCCGAAAATCCGACGCGTCGGCCCGCGCCTGCCGGAAGACCGGTCGGCGCCGGGGCTGCGCCGGGCTTAGAAGCCGGTCGGTTCCGTCTCGAACTCGGGCTCCCGCGGCGGACCCTCGTGGTGCACCGGGCGGACCGCGGCCGTGTGTTCGAGCCAGATCAGCGCGTCGTAGCGCTCCCCCATCTTGGTCGGAACGTAATTCCCCAGCTCCCGCTCCGGATCGTAAACCACCCCGATGGCCCGGTGGCCGAGCCGGGTCGAAAGCCAGGGTCCGCTCCGGTCCTCGCCGAAGACCAGCACCGCGGGCACGCCCAGGGCCTCGTGCAGGAAGTCCTCATGGCTGCCGGGGCGCGCAACCGGCACCGGCAGGATCCGCTCCGGCGAACCCCAGGCATCGGCGGCGAGCACCGTGCCGCGGTGGGCGGCGAGGCCTACCAGCAGGACCCCCTCCGGGGCGTGCCGCTCGCGCAGCAACTGCCCGACGTTGACGAGGCCGTCCTGTGCCATGTCCGTGGCCCGAGCGTCGCCCACGTGGGTGTTGTGCTCCCAGATGATGCCTTTCGATCCAGTCCCCAGGTGCCGGCTGAGCCGGTCGATGGTGTCCGCCATGTGGTGGTCCCGGACGTTCCAGGACTGCCGGTCACCGCGGACCATGATCCGGTAGTAGTGCTCGGCGTTGGCCGCCACCTCGGCATTTTGGACAGCGTCAAACGCTTCAGCGTCGTGCTCCCCGGGCCCGGACAGTCCGGACACGCGGCCCCGGACCTCGGCCAGCAGGGCGACGACGTCGGCCTCACAGGACTGCGGGACCAGCCGGGTACTCCAGGCGTACCGGTGCGGGTCCTCGTGGTGCGGCAGGAAACACCGCCAGGCGCGCAGGGCGGCCGGCACGGCGTCGGGCTGATGTTCTTCAAGCCAGGTGATGATCTCCCGCAGCGAGTCCCACAGCGAATAGACGTCGAGGCCGTAGAAACCAACCCGTTCCGGCACGGGCCGCTGCAGGTTCCAGGTCCGCAGCCAGTCCAGGAACCCGGCCACCTCCTCGTTGGCCCACATCCACGTAGGCCAGCGCTGGAAACCGGCGAGGAGCGCGTGGACGCCCTGGTCGGGTCCGCTCAGGCCGCGGACCCACTGGTTGATCCGCCAGCAGTCCGGCCAGTCCCCTTCGACGCCGATCCAGGTGTAGCCCTGTTCCTCGATCAGCCGGCGGCTCAGTGTCGCCCGCCAGGTGTAGAACTCGTGGGTGCCGTGGGAGGCTTCCCCGATAGCGGTGTAACGGCACTCGGCAGCGCGGCGGACGACGCCGTCGAGGTCACGGTCGCTGCGCAACTGCCGTGCGAGGGAATGGATCTCCCCCAACACGGCTGACTTGGCGACGTTGCCCGGCGTCACTGCGGGTCTCCGAGGTCGATGCGTTCCAGATGTTCGGGGACACGGGCCCGCCATCCCAGTTCGCGTTTGATCCGTATCCGCAGCGCGTCGGAGGCTTCCGGTTCGCCGTGCGTGATGTAGGTCATTCGCGGCTGCCGCGGCGCGGCTTTCATCCAGTTGATCAGCCCATCGGTGTCGGCGTGCGCGGACAGGTTCTCCATCTGGATGACCTCCGCCCGGATCGCCACATCCTCGCCGTAGATCCGCAGGTTCCGTTCGCCGGCGGCGAGGGCAGCGCCGCGCGTGCCGCCGGCCTGGTAGCCGCTGAGGATGAGGGCGTTCGCCGGGTCGGGGCCGTACGCGGCCAGGTGGTGCAGAATCCTGCCTCCGGTGAGCATGCCGCTGGCGGAGATGATGATCATCGGACCTCCCCGCAGGTTCAGCAGCTTGGATTCGTCAACGCTGCGGGTGAGTTTGGCGACGCTGTACATGTTGTCGTACTCGTCCTGCTTCAGCCGGTGCTCCTCCGGGTGCCGCTGGTACATGTCTGAGGCGTCGATGGCCATCGGGCTGTTGAGGTACACCGGGATGTCCGGGATGGCGTTTTTCCGGCGGAGCCTGGACAGGTACAGCATGAGCGTCTCGGCCCGCCCGACGGCGAACGCGGCGATCATGACCACGCCGCCGCGCTTCGCGACCCGGGTGATGATCTCGCCGAGCTGCTTTTCGGGATCCAGCGGGGAGTGCACGCGGTTTCCGTAGGTGGACTCGGTGACGAGCACATCAACCTCCCCGAGGGCCCGGGGCGGAAACATCAACGGGTCGTCCGCACGGCCCAGGTCGCCGGTGAAATGCACCGACTGGGAGCCGAACCGGACAAGGACCTGCGCCGCTCCCAGGATGTGCCCGGCCGGTACCAAGGTCAGTTCCATGCCCCCGCCCAGGTCCAGCGGGTCGTCAAAGTCCCGGATCGTGAAGCTGTTTAGCGACTTGACGGCGTCCGCGGCGGTGTACAGCGGCAAGGCCGGGCTGTGGCTGGCGGAGCCACGGTGGGTCGCGTAGCGCGCCTCCTCCTCCTGCAGGTAGCCGCTGTCCGGCAGGATCAGTTTGCATAAGTCGGCGGTCCCGCTGGTGGCGTAGACCGGGCCGGCGAACCCGTCCCGGACCAGTGCCGGAACGTAACCGCTGTGGTCGAGGTGGGCGTGGCTGAGGACGACGGCGTCAACGGACGCCGGCGGGACCGGAAACGGCAAGCGGTTGCGCTCCCGGCTGCGTTTGTAGCCCTGGAACAGTCCGCAGTCGATCAGCACCCGGCGGCGGCCGGATTCGAGCAGGTATCGGGATCCGGTCACGGTATCGGTTGCACCGAAGAACCGGAGGGTCGGCCGGTCGTGTGTCATGGTGCTCTCATGGTGCTTCCGATCCGAAAATCCGTCACGGCCCACGCTCCGCGCATTCCGGTCCCGGACCTAGGGCCGAAAGTCACCGGCAGCCCGCGGCCGCAGGGTGGCGCTCCTGGGTTGCAGAGCGGGATGCCCGCACCGGTAGGCTTTTTACGGCACGCCCGGCGGGCGGGGCCTCCGGGGCAGGGGCCATTACGGGCTCCGCCATACCAGCGGCAAGGACTCAGCATGACGAAGAACCTCAACGGCGGCAGCAGGAGATCCACCGGCGGCGCCGCGGTTCCCGGCCTTCCCTGGGCGGACCGGCCCTGGACGAAGCACTACAGCCCCGGGGTGCCCGCCGGCCTGACGCTGCCCCAGGGTTCCCTGGTGGATCTGGTGGACGCCTCGGTCCGGCGCTTCGGCAACAGGACCGCGCTGGAGTTCTTCGGGGCGAGGACCAGCTACCGGGAGCTCGGCGCGCAGATCAGCCGGGTGGCAGCCGGGTTGAAGAAACTCGGCGTCAAGGCAGGCGACCGGGTGGCTCTGGTCCTGCCGAACTGCCCGCAGCACGTCATCGCCTTCCACGCAGCCTTGCGCGTGGGCGCCGTCGTCGTCGAGCACAACCCGTTGTACACGGACCGCGAGCTGCGTCACCAGTTCGAGGACCACGGGGCGGCCGTGGCCATTGTCTGGGACAAAGCGGTGGAGCGGGTACTGCAACTGCCGGCCGACATCGGACTGCGCAGCGTCGTCTCGGTCGACCTGATCCCCGCGATGCCGCTGGGCAATCGGCTCGCGTTGCGGCTGCCGCTCCCGGCCGCGCGCCGGGCCCGGGCCGCCCTCTCCGCGGGCAAAGCGGCACCGCACGCCTCCCACGCGCACCTCCGCACCGTTCTGCCGTGGCGCGAACTGCTGGACGCCGGCGAGCTGAAGAAACGCCACCCGCGACCGGCGGCCGATGACCTGGCGGTGCTGCAGTACACCAGCGGCACCACCGGGGCGCCGAAGGGTGCCATGCTGACGCACGCAAACCTGCAGGCCAACGCCGCCCAAGGCCGGGCCTGGGTGCCGGGACTCAAGGACGGCAGGGAGACCGTCTACGCGGTGCTGCCGATGTTCCACGCCTACGGGCTGACCCTGTGCATGACTTTCGCGCTGAGCATCGGCGCCCGGCTGGTCCTGTTCCCCAGGTTCGACGTCGACCTGGTGTTGAAGGCGTACCGGAAGTCCCCGGCGACGTTCCTGCCGGCGGTGCCGCCGATCTATGACCGGCTCGCCGCCGCGGCCGCTGCCCAGGGCGTGAGCCTGAAAGGGATCCGCTACTCGATTTCCGGGGCGATGAACCTGCCGACGTCGACGGTGGCGACCTGGGAGAAGGCAACCGGCGGCTACCTGATCGAAGGCTACGGGCTCACCGAGACCTCCCCCATTTCGATAGGCAACCCTTTCGGCCCGAGCCGCAAGCCGGGCACCGTGGGGGTGCCGTTTCCGCTGACCGACATCCGCGTCGTGGACCCGCAGAACATCCGAATCAACCGCGGCCCGGGCGAGGAGGGCGAGCTGCTCATCCGCGGCCCGCAGGTGTTCGCGGGGTACTGGAACCGCCCGCAGGAAACCGAAGAGGCGCTGCTGGAGGGCGGCTGGTTCCGCACCGGTGACATCGTGTCCGTGGACGAAGACTACTTCGTCACGATCCGGGACCGGATCAAGGAACTGATCATCACCGGCGGCTTCAACGTCTCCCCCACCGAGGTGGAGGAGGTCCTGGCACAGTACCCCGGGATCGCCGACGTGTCGGTGGTGGGCCTGCCCCGGTCCGGCGGCGGCGAGGACGTGGTGGCCGCAGTCGTGGCCGCGCCCGGTAGCACCGTCGACGCCGCAGGCCTGCAGGAGTTCGGCCGCGGGCATCTGGCCGCGTACAAGGTCCCGCGGCGGGTCGTCGTCCTGGACGAGTTACCGCGCTCGCTGATTGGCAAGGTCCTGCGCCGGGAGATCCAGGACCTGCTGGCCACCGCCGGCCGGGACTGACTCCCCCTTAGCGGCCCTCTTCCGGGCGCAACCGCTCGGCGATGAAGTCAAGGGTCCGGTCCAGGGCCTCCCTGGTGGGGTGCCCCGGGCGGTCCACCAAATCGACGGTGAGGACGCAATGGGCGGTCTCCGGGATGCCGTGGCCGTTGCCCCGGGAAGAGTCGATTTCGATGCCTTCGAAACGGTCGCCGAGTTCCCGGCGCAGCGTAGCGAACCGTTCCGCCGGGCAGCCCCGGTCGCTGCTGAACCGAAGGCCCAGCACGCCCAGTCCCTCGTTCACCGTGCGTTCCTTCAGCCGGGACAGTTCGCCGGCATCGAGCCCGACGGCGGCCCGGCGGCGCGCTGACAGGGGCGCGGGCAGGGCAGGCTGGCTCATCACCGGTGCCAGCACGGATGGCTCCAGCGCCATGGCGAGGGCGAAACTCCCCGTCAGGCACATGCCGATTGCGCCCACGCCCGGTCCGCCGCACTCCGCGTGCGCTTGAGCGGCCAGGGCCCGCAGCCAGCCGGTGACAGGACTGGAACTGTCCGCCAGCAGCCGGAACTCCCGTGAGACGCAGATCCGGGTGACGGCCCGGGCGATGCCCTCGCCGGGCTCGCCGCCGGGCCGGCCGAAGAGCGAGGGAAGGTAGACCGTGAAGCCGCGGTCGATCAGCCGGTGGGCCAGTTCCACCACTCCCTTGTGGAGGCCGGGGATTTCGTGGATCAGTACCACCGCCGGCCCGCTGCCGGCCCGGAACACCTGATGGCGAATGCCGCCGTGGCTGAAGGAGGATTCGGTAAAACCGGCCAGTGCCTCGGGCACGCCGCCTGGCGTGCCGCTGCCCTGACCACCGTTGCCGCCGCTGCGGTCTCCGATCGGCTCCTGGGTCATGGCCCCTCCTCTCGCCTCCCGGCCGACGCCGGCCGAAGTAGGGCACATACTACGGAACCCGCACCCCGCCGTCGACGCCCCGAGGAAGACCGGCCAGCATTGGCCCGGCCGCAATCAGCTCCACAGTGCGACGTGGAACTTTGAGCCGCGGCGTTCCAGCCCGCGGGAACCGCCGCGGGCGACCATCGCCGCCGTCGCATCGGCCGTACCGACGAAGCGCTGCAGCGTCTGGGTCATGGTGGTGGTCCGGTACCGGTCCAGGGTGCTGGCCCACCACAGCCCGGGCACCGGCGTGCCGGCGACGGGCACCCGCAGCAGCGTACGGCTGCGGACGTCGGCCTGGACGATGTGTCCCAGCGCCAGCATGGTGCCCTCACCCGCCCTCACCGCGGCAAGCGCGTCCGTTTCGCTGCTAAGCCTGATGATCTCCGGCACCACGCCCAGGCGCGCGAGCCAGCGCCCTTCCTCTGAGCTGTCCAGGATGCCCGCGGGGCCGGTGAACCAGGGCCGGCCCAGCAGCCGGTCCACGGCAACCGGTCCGCTCAGCCGCCCGAGCGGGTCACCCGGCGCCACCACAAAAACCCGCTGGTAGCGCAGCAGCGGAACGGATTCCAGGCCGGGGACAGTCGTGGGGCCGCCGCCCGGCGCGGTCGGGCGGGCGCCGAGCGCGATGTCGTAGGCCCGCTCCAGCAGCAGGGAGGCCAGCTCTTCGGCGGCTTCAGCGACGACGTCCACCGCGGCCCCGGGGACCCGTGCGGTGAACAGGTCCAGCAACGGGCCGGCGGCGTGCTCGGCAAACGGCGCGGTTGCGGCGATCCTTAGCCGCCCGGCGTCGTTCTTGGCGTTGCCCACCTCCCGGCGGGCCCGGTCCGCGAGCCCGACGATGTCCTGGGCGTACTCCGCCAGCACCCTCCCGCCGGGCGTTAGGCTGATGCCGCCGGAGGAACGCACAAACAGGGGATCACCGAGGTCCTGGCGCAGCGCGGCGATGGCCGCGGAAACGGCGGGCTCACTGACACCGAGTGCTGCTGCGGCGGCATGGAGCGAGCCAAGGCGTGCCACCAGCGCAAAGGTGCGCAACTGGTTCAGCGTCATGGACACGGCTTCATAACCTTTCGCTTATTCCGATATTGACACCCCCGTTTTGGCAGGGCAAGACTGGCCTTAAATCGGCGCTGGCGGCGTTGCCTGCGCCTCGGAATGAGGTGGGACATGCAGATTCCGGCTCCATTCGACTATGTTCGCGCCGCCACGGTGGAGAACGCGCTTGAGCTGCTGGCACGCCACGGTCCCGACTCCCGGATTATCGCGGGCGGCCACAGCCTGCTTCCGATGATGAAGCTGCGGCTGGCCCGGCCGGAACGGCTGATAGACATCAACGACCTCTTCGAACTGGACTTCATCCTGCGCGACGGCGAAGAACTGCGCATCGGCGCTCTCACCCGGCACACCGCCCTGTTGGAGGACGACGAGCTGGCCCGGCTGTTCCCGATCATCCGGGACGCGGAACTCGTGATCGCCGACCCCGTGGTGCGGAACCGCGGCACCATCGGCGGCTCGCTCTGCCAGGCCGACCCGGCCGAGGACCTCTCCACGGTCTGCGACGTTCTCGGCGCCACCGCAGTCATCCGCGGTCCCGGCGGCGAGCGCGTCCTGGCGATGCGGGACTTCCACCGCGGCCCGTACCAGACCGCCGTCGGCCCGGATGAACTGTTGTGCGAAGTCCGTCTGCCGGTCCGGCAGCGCTCCGGCAGCGCCTACGAAAAGGTGGAACGCCGCGTCGGCGACTGGGCGGTGGCAGCCGCGGGCGCGGCCGTGATGCTCGCGGAAGACGGCAGCATCGCCGACGCCGCCGTCGGGCTGACGGCGCTGGGCCTGGACCACACCGTGGCCGAAGCCGCCGGGCTGCTGCGCGGCAAGCAGCCCTCCGAGGAACTGTTCGCCGACGCCGGGCGCCTCGCCGCCGAAGCCTGCGACCCGGTCGCGGACCAGCGCGGGCCGGTCGACTACAAACGGCATCTGGCCGACGAACTCACCCGTCGCGTCTTGCGGCAGGCCTGCGCCCGCGCCGCACAGGCAACCCAGACGGCCCAGACCAAGGAAGGCTGAAGCGCATGCAGATCAGCATGACCGTGAACGGCGACGAAGTAACGTCCGACATTGAACCCCGCGTGCTTCTGGTGCACTACATCCGTGAGGTGCTCGGTCTGACCGGCACCCACTGGGGCTGCGACACAAGCAACTGCGGGACCTGCGTGGTCCTGATGGACGGCCAGCCGGTAAAGTCCTGCACCGTCCTCGCGGCGATGGCTGCCGGGCACGATATCCGCACGGTCGAGGGGCTCGCTGCCGGAGCGACCCTGGACCCGGTGCAGCAGGGCTTCATGGAGGAACACGGGCTGCAGTGCGGCTTCTGCACGCCGGGCATGATGCTCACCGCCCGGGCGCTGCTGGACAAGAACCCGCACCCGGACGACAGCGAAATCCGGCAGGCGATCTCCGGTCAGATCTGCCGCTGCACCGGCTACGCCACGATCGTCCGCTCGGTGCAGTGGGCTGCCGCCCATCCCGCGGCCGTCGCCGGGAACGGGGACGAACGTGCCTCAGACAGTGCCGGCGGAGTTCTGGACGGCACGGACGCCGCGGTCGAGGACGTCGCCCAGGAAACCGACAACGCAGAGGTGAAGGCATGACTGTCATCCATGAGCGGGAGAGCAACCCCGCCGCCGGGGACGCGGACCGGCCGATCGGCTACGGCCGCATCCAGCGCAAGGAAGACCCGCGCTTCGTCCGCGGCAAGGGCCACTATATTGACGACCTCGTGCTGCCCGGCATGCTGCACGGAGCGATCCTGCGTGCCCCCGTGGCGCACGCCCGGCTGGTGTCGATCGACACCACGAACGCCCTCGCCCACCCCAAGGTGCTCGCCGTCATCACCGGCAAGGACCTCGAGGGGCTCAACCTCGCCTGGGCGCCCACCCTCTCTGCGGACGTGCAGGCCGTCCTGGTCACGGACAAGGTCCGCTTCCAGGGCCAGGAGGTGGCGTTCGTCGTGGCCGAGGACCGCTACGCCGCCCGGGATGCGCTGGAGCTGATCGACGTCGAATATGACGTGCTGCCGCCGCTGGTCGACGCGCGCAAGGCCCTCGACGCCGACGCCCCGGTCATCCGGGACGAGATCGAGGGCCGGACGGACAACAGGATTTTCGACTGGGAGCTGGGCGACGCGGCGGAGACGGAGGCGGTCTTTGCCCGCGCCGACGTCGTGGTGAGCCAGGAGATGGTCTACCCGCGCGTGCACCCGGCGCCGATGGAAACCTGCGGCGCCGTCGCCGACTACGACGCCGTGGACGGAAACCTGACCCTCTACGAAACGACCCAGGCGCCGCACGCCCACCGGACGCTCTTCGCGATCGTGGCCGGCATCCCGGAGCACAAGATCCGGATCGTGTCCCCCGACATCGGCGGCGGCTTCGGCAACAAGGTCGGCATCTACCCCGGCTACATCCTCGCCGTCGTCGGCTCCATCGTCACCGGCCGCCCGGTGAAGTGGATGGAGGACCGCTCCGAGAACCTGATGTCCACCTCCTTCGCCCGCGACTACATCATGCGCGGCGAGATCGCCGCGACCAGGGACGGCAAAATCCTCGCGCTGCGGACCGATGTGCTGGCCGACCACGGCGCCTTCAACGCCACCGCGCAGCCCACCAAAAACCCGGCAGGCTTCTTCTCCATCTTTACCGGCAGCTACGACCTGCAGGCCGCGCACTGCAAGGTCACCGGCGTCTACACCAACAAGGCGCCCGGCGGCGTCGCTTATGCCTGTTCCTTCCGGGTCACCGAGGCGGTGTATCTGGTCGAGCGGATGGTCGACGTCCTGGCCCGGAAGCTGGAGATGGACCCAGCGGAACTGCGGTTGAAGAACTTCATCAAGCCCGAGCAGTTCCCCTACGCCAACAAGACCGGCTGGGTCTACGATTCGGGCAATTACGAGGCGGCCATGCGGTTGTCCATGCAGCTGGCCGGCTACGAGGACCTCCGGCGTGAGCAGCAGGAGAAACGCGCCAGGGGCGAGCTGATGGGCATCGGGCTGTCGTTCTTCACCGAGGTCGTCGGCGCCGGACCGCGCAAGCACTTCGACATCGTGGGCCTCGGGATGGCCGACGGGGCCGAGCTGCGGATCCACCCGACCGGCAAGGCCGTCGTGCGGCTGTCCGTGCAAAGCCAGGGGCAGGGACACGAAACCACCTTTGCCCAGATCGTCGCGGAGGAGCTGGGCATCCCGCCGGAGAACATCGACGTCGTCCACGGCGACACGGACCAGACGCCCTTCGGCCTGGGCACCTACGGGAGCCGCTCGACGCCGGTGAGCGGCGGCGCCGTGGCGCTGGTGGCCCGGAAGGTGCGGGAAAAGGCGAAGCTGATCGCCGCGGCCATGCTGGAGACCCGCCCGGAGGACCTGGAGTGGGAGAAGGGCCGCTGGTTCGTCAAGGGCGACCCGACGGCCGGGAAGACTATCGAGGACATCGCCATGGCCGCGCACGGCACCATGACGCTGCCGGAGGGTGTCGACGGTAACCTCGACGCCGAAGTCACCTACGACCCGCCCAACCTGACCTTCCCGTTCGGCGCGTACATCTGCGTCGTCGACGTCGATCCGGGCACTGGCCATGTCAAGGTGCGCCGCTTCGTCGCGGTGGATGACTGCGGGACCCGGATCAACCCGATGATCATCGAAGGCCAGGTGCACGGCGGGCTGACCGACGGCGTCGGCATGGCGCTGATGGAAATCATCGAGTTCGACGCCGACGGCAACAATCTGGGCGGCTCCTTCATGGACTACCTGATCCCCACGGCGATGGAGGTGCCGGACTGGGAGACCGGGTTCACGGTCACACCGTCCCCGCACCACCCGATCGGTGCCAAGGGCATCGGGGAGTCCGCCACCGTCGGGTCCCCACCCGCGGTCGTGAACGCGGTGGTCGACGCGCTGGCGCCGTTCGGGGTGGTCCATATGGACATGCCGTGCACACCGGCCCGGGTCTGGGCCGCCATGCAGGGCCGGCCGACGCCGCCGATCTGATGACTACCGCCGCAGCATCCCTCGCCGCCCGGGCCGTTGACCTCGCGGCCCGACGCGAGCCGTTTGTGCACGCGACGGTGGTGCGGGCCCAGCACCCCACCAGTGCCACCGCCGGAGACACCGCCCTGGTGCTGCCCGGCGGTGAAATCCAGGGCTTCGTCGGGGGCCAATGCGTCGAGTCCTCGGTCCGGGAGTACGGGCTGCAGGTGCTCGCCTCCGGGGAGCCCCTGCTCCTCCGGGTCCTGCCCGGGGAGCCGTCCCGCCGTGCGGAGGAGGGCGCCGTGGACGTGTCCAACCCGTGCCTGAGCGGCGGGGCGATCGAGATTTTCCTGCAGCCCCGCCTCCCGGCGCCCCGGGTGGTCGTGGTGGGGACCGCCCCGGTGGCGCAGGCGCTCGCCGCGCTGGGCCCCGGCGTCGGGTTCGACGTCGAACTGGCCGACGGCGACGCCGCGCAGCCGCGCCCCGACGACGCGGCCCTGATTGTCGCCTCGCACGGCAAAGCGGAGGAAGCCGCCCTCGAAGCGGCCCTGCGCGCCGGTGTCCCGTACGTTGCCCTCGTGGCCAGCGAGGCCCGCGGCGGCGCGGTGCTGGACTCGCTCGACGTCGACGCTGCGCTGCGCTCGCGGGTGTACACCCCCGCGGGCCTGCAGTTGGGCGCGCGCACGCCCGGGGAAATCGCCCTGTCCATCCTGGC
The DNA here is from genome assembly GCF_030816855.1 of Arthrobacter sp. B3I4. Lineage (NCBI taxonomy): Bacteria > Bacillati > Actinomycetota > Actinomycetes > Micrococcales > Micrococcaceae > Arthrobacter > Arthrobacter sp. B3I4. Next base: position 2,696,919 of record NZ_JAUSYK010000001.1, read on the forward strand.
CCAGCTGGTCCAGGAACGGGCCGCGGCCCGGGCCGCCGCCCGGACCGCCGCCAAGGATGGTGCGCGGGAAGGCGATCAGGCAGCCGGGGTTTCCGCCCCGTCCGCCCCGCAGCCGGGAACCGCCGTGGACCCCGTATGCGGCATGTCCGTGCCCGCAGTCGAATCGTCCCTGCACGCTGAGTACAACGGCACCACTGTGTACTTCTGCTCCTCCGGCTGCCGTACGGCCTTCCGCAAGGATCCGGAGCGCTATGCCCTCAGTGTCTGAACCGCCGCTCCTTGCCGGCACCGCCGCCATCATCCTGGCCGCCGGATCGTCGCAGCGCCTGGGCCGGCCCAAGCAGTTGCTGCCCTACGGGAACGGGGTGCTGCTCGATGCCGCGATCGGAACCGCCCGGCGTTGCGGCTTCGCCCAGACCGTGCTGGCGCTGGGCGGGTCCGCCGCCGCGGTGCTGGCCGCCGTGGACACCGCCGGCTGCGAGGTGGTCCTGAACCCGGACTACGGGCAGGGATGTTCGTCCTCCATTACGGCCGCGCTGGCAGTGCTGCGGCCGGAGACCAGGGCGGTGGTGCTGTTGCTGGGCGACCAGCCGGGTGCCCGGGCCGAGAGTGTGCCGCCGCTGCTGCGGGCGCTCGCCGCGCCGGAGGGGCCGGCGGCCGCGGTGTGCCGTTACGACGACGGGGTGGGCCATCCGCTCGCGTTCAGCAGCGCGCTGCTGCCGGACCTGGCCGGGACGCATGGGGACAAAGCCGTGTGGAAGCTGCTGGAGCAACGGGCGGACGACGTCGTCGAGGTCCCGACGCCGGGCCGGGTCCCGCTTGATGTCGACACCGAGGAGGACTACCGGCGCGTACTGGCAGAGCTGCAGGGGGCGCGGTGAGCGCCGCGGCCCGGGCGGGGGCCGAGGCAGAGGTGCAGCGGCGGGTCCCCGACGTTCCGTCGCTGATGGCGGCCCTGGACCGGCAGGATTACCTCGCCGACGCCGGGCTCGCCACCGCGCTCTTCCTCGCGCTCCGGCTGCCGCAGCCCATCCTGCTGGAGGGCGAGGCCGGGGTGGGCAAGACTGAGGCCGCGAAGATGCTGGCCCAGCTGCTGGACACCCCGCTGTACCGGCTGCAGTGCTATGAGGGAATCGATTCGGGTGAGGCGCTCTACGAGTGGAACCACCAGCGCCAGCTGCTCGGGATCCGGCTGGCGGAGGCGCGCGATGCCGAGGTCAGCGAGGCTGAACTGTTCGGCCCGCAGTACCTGCTGCGCCGGCCCCTGTTGCAGGCCATTGAACACCCGGGGCCGCGGCCGGCCGTGCTGTTGCTGGATGAGATCGACCGTGCCGACGCGGAGTTCGAGGCATTCACCTTCGAACTGCTGGCCGAAGCCGCCGTCACGATCCCCGAACTGGGCACGATCCGGGCCACCCATCCCCCCATAGTTGTCCTGACGTCCAACCGCACCCGGGACCTCCACGACGCTCTTACCCGCCGGTGCCTCTACCACTGGATCGACTACCCGGGGCCTGCCCGTATCGCCGAGATTGTGCGGCGCCGGGTGCCGGCCAGTAGCGGACCGATGGCGTTGCAGGCCGCTGCTGTCATCACCCGGCTGCGAACCCTGGACCTGGCCAAACCGCCCGGGATCGCCGAGGCCATCGACTGGGTTTCAGCGCTCGCGGTGCTGGGCATCAACCGGATCGACGCCGCGACGGCCGAACAAACCTGGGGTTCCATCATCAAGAACCGGGACGATCTGGAACTGGTGAACGCCCGGGGCGCGGCCCGGCTGATCGGCGGACCAGATGAGTGACCCGACGCGGGCGGGCGCGCCCGTCGTGGAGGCTGCATCGTTCGCCGCGGCCTTTCTCACGGCGCTGCGGGCAGCGGGCCTGTCGTGCTCCCCCGACCGGGCGGCCCGGCTCGCCCAGGCGCTGCAGCTGGTTCCGCCGACCGGTTCGCAGCGGCTGTACTGGAGCCTGCGGGTTGTGTTGGTTTCCAGCCGTGAGCAGGTGCCGGTGTTCGACGCCGTCTTTGCCAGGGTTTTCGGCGGCGGTTTCGATCCGGCCGCCGCGCTGGACCGCGGCGCGGGGCAGCCGGTCCCGGCCCCGCCTGCTACCGGCAGTGCACTTGCCCGGCCTGCCGCGGAAAGCCGCCGCGCGACCGAGCCGGCCGGCGGGCCAGAACGGTCCCATCCCGCGGTTGCCTCGGCCGGAGATGACACCGGGACCGCCACCGGCCTCGAACGTGAGGCCGTCCTGGCGATGGCATCCGCCGAGGAGCACTTGCACGGCATGGACTTTGCGGCGCTTTCCGAGGCGGAAGCTGCAGAGATCCGCCGGCTGGCGGCCCGGGTCCTGCTGGCAACGCCTGTGCGCCTGAGCCGGCGCATCCGCACCTCCCCGCGCAGCACCGCACGGCTCGACATCCGGGCCACGGTTCGGGCCGCCCGCCGCCTCGGGTCCGACTCCCCCACACTGCTGTACGCCCGACGCCGGGAGCAGCGGCGCAAACTCGTGCTGTTGTGCGACGTGTCCGGCTCAATGGATCCGTACTCCCGGATCTTTTTGGCGCTGCTGCAGGGCGCCGTGGCCAACTCCGGGGCCGAAGCCTTTGTTTTCGCCACACGGCTGACCCGTCTGACCCGGCAACTTGGGCAACGCGATCCGGATCTGGCACTGGCCCGGGCGGCGGCCACCGCACCGGACTGGGCCAGCGGCACAAGAATGGCCGAGAGCATCCGGCATTTCGTGGATGAACACGGACGCCGCGGACTGGCGCGGGGAGCTGTGGTGGTGGTCTTCTCCGACGGCTGGGCGCAGGAAGAACCGGAGCAAGTCGGCGTCCAGATGGCCCGGTTACGCCGGCTCGCCCATCGGGTGGTCTGGGTGAACCCCCGCAAGGCAGCACCCGGCTACCGGCCACTGGCCGGCGGGATGGCCGCGGCGCTGCCGTTTTGTGACGCTTTCGTCAGCGGCCACAGCTATGACGCCTTGGCGGAAGTGGCGGACGCCATCCGGGATGCCGCCCCCTGCCGGCTCCCCGCCGGCCGGTCGGACCCAGCAGCGAAAGACATGCCCCCTGAAGGCAATGCGCCCAAGGCCCACACCTCCGTAGACCAGGGATCGGAAGATTAAGGAGCAGCTCAATGCAGATCGACAGCAGTTTCGCGGTGGTCGCCCCGATCGAGAAGGTCTGGGAGACCCTGATGGACTTTGAACGGGTAGCCGGCTGCCTGCCGGGCGCCCGGATCCTGAACAAGCTCTCCGACGACGCCTACCAGGTCGGGATGACGGTCAAACTGGGCCCGGTCAACATGCAATACCGGGGGCTGCTCACCGTCTTGGAGCGGAACGCCGCCGATCACCGCGCGGTGCTGGGCGGCAAGGCCCAGGAGACCCGCGGCCAGGGCACCGCCGACGCCACGGTGACGCTGGCCTTGACCGAAGACGGGACCACGACGCGCGGGACCGTCAACGCGGAGCTGGCACTGTCGGGCAAGGCGGCAGCGATGGGCAAAAGCGTGATCGGGAGCGTCACGGAGCAAATGATGGGAATCTTCGCCGGCAACCTGCAGGCCATGCTTGCCGAACCCGGGGCAGGGACCGGACCAGGCCAACAAGAACACACGGCGGCAGGGACCGGGACGACGGCGGCACCAGGACCGGCGAGCGCGGCGTCCGGAGGTGCCGGAGCGGGGACCGGGACGACGGCGGCACCGTCCCCCGCGCCAGCGGCGTCGGCGGAACCGCCGTCGCCGTCACCGGTTCCCGAACCACCGACCCCGTCACCGTCCCCGTCCCCGCTTCCGTCGCCGTCACCGCCGCCGTCACCGTCCCCGCTTCCCGGGCAACCGTCGCCGGCCGGGAGTCTCGACGCTTTCACCCTCGCCCGGGGCATCGCCGTCGACCAGCTTTCCAGCCCGGGGAAGGTAGCCGGCCTGGTTGCGGCCGTGGCCGTCCTGGCCTATTGGGCGGGGCGGCGGTCCGCGTTCCGGCTGCTCCGTCTTTGCGGAAGGCTGTAGGGATATCCGATGCGGGACGTTCTGGCGGCCATCCTGCCGGGCTGGCAGCAGGGCGAGACTGCCGGGCTTGCCACCGTGGTGAGCACCTTCAAGTCCGCCCCCCGGCTGCCGGGGGCGGCCATGCTGGTCACCGCCGGCGGCGAGGCCGTCGGTTCGGTGTCCGGAGGCTGCGTCGAGGGCGCCGTCTACGACCTGGCCACCCAGGTGATGGACGACGGCATCCCGGTGCTGGTGCGGTACGGCATCAGCGACGACGACGCGTTCGCCGTCGGATTGACCTGCGGCGGCATCATTGACATCTTCGTCGAACCGGTCTCGCAGGAACGCTTCGCCGAACTCGACCGCGTCCGGCAGGACCTCGCCGACGGCAAACGGGTGGGAGTCGCCACGGTCATTGAGCACCCGGACAACAGTTGGCTGGGACGGCACCTGGTGGTGCGGCCGGATGGTGTTGAAGGGAACCTTGGCTCGGAGCGTGCCAACCTCGCAGTCGGCGACGACACCCTTGGCTACCTTGCCGCTGGCCGGACCGGCGTCCTGAGCTACGGGCCGGATGGTGAACGGCTGGACAGCGGTATGCGGGTCTTCTTCAGCAGCTACGCCCCGCCGCCGCGGATGCTCGTCTTCGGCGCCATCGACTTCGCTTCGGCGCTGGCAAGGCTGGGCACTTTCCTGGGCTACCGGGTGACCGTGTGTGACGCCCGCGCCGTCTTCGCCACCCCGGCCCGGTTCCCCGAGGCCGCGGAGGTGGTCAACGAGTGGCCGCACCGCTATCTCGCCGGACAGCAGGACCGCGGGCTGGTGGATGAAAGGACCGTCATCTGCGTCCTCACGCACGATCCAAAATTCGACATACCGCTCCTGGAGGTGGCCCTGCGCGGGAATCCGGTGGCGTTTGTTGGCGCCATGGGCTCACGCCGGACCCATGAGGACCGCATCCGGCGCCTGCGCGAAGCCGGCCTCAGCGGGGACGCGCTCTCCAGCCTCCACAGCCCGGTGGGCCTGGACCTCGGCGCGCGGACGCCGGAAGAGACCGCGGTGTCCATCGCCGCTGAAATCATCGCCAAGCAGTGGAGCGGCAGCGGCGAGCCTCTGCGGTTCCTGGACGAGCGGATCCACCACGACGAGGCCCTTTGAGGCGAGGGCCGGGCGTAAGCTCGTGCCATGGCGAGATTCCTGGATGTGCACCCCGACAACCCGCAACCGCGTTCCATCACCCAGGCGGTGGAACTGCTCAAGTCCGGCGGACTGATCGCTTATCCCACCGACTCCTGCTACGCCCTCGGCGCCCAACTGGGGAACCGCGAGGCGCTGGACAGGATCCGCGCCATCCGGCATCTCGACGACAAGCACCACTTCACCCTGGTATGCAAGGATTTCGCCCAGCTCGGCCAGTTCGTGCAGATCGACAATGACGTGTTCCGCAGCATCAAGGCCGTGACCCCCGGAAGCTACACCTTCATCCTGCCGGCCACCAAGGAGGTCCCGAAGCGGCTCCTCCATCCGAAAAAGAAGACTGTGGGCGTCCGTATCCCCGACCACAAGGTGGTCCAGGCGCTCCTGGCCGAACTCGGCGAGCCGCTGCTGTCGAGCACGCTGCTGCTGCCGGACGAAGAGGAGCCGTTGACCCAGGGCTGGGAGATCAAGGAGCGGCTCGACCACGTGGTCGACGCCGTCATCGATTCCGGCGACTGCGGGGCGGAGCCGACGACGGTCATTGATTTCTCCAGCGGCGTCGCGGAGGTAGTGCGCCGCGGCATGGGCGACCCGTCCCGGTTCGAGTAGCGAAGGAATAGGAGCGCCCTCCCGTACGATCATCTGATGCCTCTGCTTATCGCACCCGACGTCAGCTATCACTCCTCATGGCTGGAAGGCTCGGCGGAATTTGAGGGCGCCCACAGGGACGGCGCGGGCGCGGAGGACTGGGACCTGCAAGAACTCAGCGACGCCGGGACGTTCCGACGCTTCGTCCAAGCCCTCCTCGACGATGCTTTGCCGGAAAGCCCGCGGAAGCCGGGCTACGTGCCGTGCACCTACCTGTGGATCGTGGAAGGTGACTCATTCCTCGGTTCACTGGCCATCAGGCATGAGCTGAACGACTTCCTGCTCAACGAAGGGGGCCACATCGGCTACAGCGTGAGGCCTTCCGCGCGGCGACGCGGTCATGCAGCGAAGGCCCTCGCCGCCGCCCTGCCGCTTGCCCGCGATCTGGGGATCCCGCGGGTTCTTCTCACCTGCGACGAGGAGAACGCGGCCTCCCGGGCGACCATCGAACGGAACGGCGGCGCCTATGAGGACACCCGCAACGGCAAGCGGCGCTACTGGATCGATCCCGCCTCAGCTGCTGCACCTTAGCCGGGTTACCTGCGGAGTAGCTTTTGAACGAATAGCTCCCTCTTTCAGCTGGTCAGCTCCAGTAGCCTAGGGATCAATGAACCCCTTTGGACTGCCGGACCACCAGCTCGCCGCGTTTGCCCGCCCCGTCTTGGAATACCTTCCTGCGGGGTTCGACGCCGAGGAAGCGGAGCAGGCAGAGATCGACGACGTCGGGTCCCTCGCCACTCTTGCGTCTCCGAACGTGGCGGCGGCCAGGATTGCCCGGCTTGGCGTCAAAGTAAGCGTTGAAGACATGACCGAGCGGCTGCTTGAAACCAGCGATGAGCGCACCGTGGTTTCAGGCCTCAGATACCGCAACCTCGATCCGGACTTCCCGTTCGTGGCGGTCAAGACTACTGCCCGGGTGAACGGCCTATCGGCCGTTAACGCGTTGGCCGCCCAGGTGAGCGGGGCCTACCGTGGCGTTGACCTGCGTGGCTTTACATTTTGGGAGCAGCCAGGCCTCGAAGAATTAGACGCAGAGAGCTGGGCAACATGCATGGCCGGGTCCCTGAGCGCGGCAACACGAACTGGCGAGCGGGACCTGCCCGGGTTTTTGACGATCTCCTGGCCGGAAGCGGCGGGTGAGGTGTTCCCCGACTACCAGCACGAACATCAGGCGTGGCGGTCAGACGCCCCGGGACTTGCCCCGTTCGTCTCGGAGTCCGACCTGGAGGGGCTTCAAGAGGCGGCGGACCAGGGCCTGTTGATGTCGCTTCGGGACGACCACGGCTTCGCGGGATTGGCGGCTGCCACGATCTCCCCGCTCTTTGGCCGACGTGCCCTCTGCATGCTGGACATCCTCCTGTCGAAGCGCCTCCGTGGCAGGGGTCTGGCTGCCGCGGTGCAGTCTTCATTCCTGGCAGGTCAACGCTCGGGTGCGGACACCGTGTGGGGCCAGATCCACGCGGAGAACCAGCCCTCAATGCGCACTGCCCGGAAGCTGGACCGTCGCGCGGTCCAGCAGGAGTACTTCGTCAGTCTGACCGGACGCTAAACCACCGCCCTCGCGGGTTCGGTGGTCGTGCACCGGCGACCATCGGACAAGGTCGGGTTAAAAGTCGGCCCCCGGGGCTACACTTTTATTCGAACATATATTCGAACTAAGGTGTGTTGTGGGCGTAATCATCGGACCCCGCGTGATAGACGCGGGCACCTCCCTTCTCTCGGTCCTGATCTCGCCGGTGCCCGTCGCGGCGGGGTATCCCTCGCCGGCTCAGGACTACTTTGAGGGCCGGATCGACCTTAATGAGCACCTGATCAAGGACATCACCAGCACCTACGTCGTCAGGGTGTCCGGGGATTCGATGGAGGGCGCGGGCATCAGCGACGGGGACGAGCTCATCGTCAACCGGGCGCTGGAGCCCCGCGACGGGTCCGTCGTCGTCGCCGTCCTCGACGGCGAATTGACCGTCAAGCGCCTGCGCATCAGTGGTTCCGGCGTGATTTTGCAGGCGGACAACCCGCGCTATCCGGACATTGCGGTGGCGGCTCTGTCTGACCTTGTCATCTGGGGTGTCGCCACCCGCTGCCTGCACCATGTCTGACTCCGGCTTTGGCAGCGGCAGCATAGCGCTCGTGGACGTGAACTGCTTTTACGCCAGCGCGGAGCGGGCCTTCGATCCCTCCTTGGAGGGCCGGCCGGTGGTGGTGCTGTCCAACAATGACGGTTGCGCGGTCACCCGCTCGGCCGAGGCGAAGGCCCTCGGCATCCCGCTGGGTGAACCGTGGTTCAAGCTTGCACCCCGGGCAAAGGAATGGGGGCTGGTTGCCAAGTCCAGCAACTACGAGCTCTATGGGGACATCAGCGCCCGCGTTATGGAGCTGCTGGGCCGGTATTCGGCCTGGCTGGAGGTTTACAGCATCGACGAAGCTTTCCTTGGTGTGCGCGGCAGCCCCGAGGAGCTGCTCCGGCTCGGGCACGCCATGAAGACTGCGGTCCGCCGCAATGTTGGAGTTCCGGTCTGCGTGGGCATCGCCGGCACCAAAACCCTGGCGAAGCTTGCGAACAAGTGGGCCAAGCACAACCCGGCGTTCGACGGTGTGTGCCACTGGGACTCAATTCCGCCGGAAATGCGGGACAGGCTCATGGCCGGTCTTTCCGTCATCGAACTGTGGGGAATTTCGACCCGGCTCACGAAGCGCCTGAACGCACTTGGAATCCAAACCGTCCTAGACCTCGCACGGGCGGACCCGGTTCGGATCCGCGAGCGCTTCTCGGTGGTGCTGATGCGCACCGTTCTGGAGCTGGGTGGTACAGCCTGCATTCCGCTCGAAGAGGAGCGCGCAATCCGGGACCAGCTGATTTTCAGCCGGTCCTTCGCGACCCCCATCAACTCTGCGGCCGGAATCCGCCAGGTCCTGGGGATCTACGCCCAGCAAGCCAGCGCCCGGCTCGCTCGACACGGTTTGCAGGCCAAAGTCCTGACCGCCTTCGCAGCAACGTCCTACTACAACCCGCGGGACAGCTCGCATCCGTCCGCCTGCGTCCGGTTGCCGATGCCCACCGCGGACCCGCTCTTGCTGGCCCGGGCGGCCTATGCCTTGCTCCCCCGGATCGAGGACGGCGTGAAGTACGCGCGGGCGGGCATCATGGTCACCGATCTGCGCCCGACCGCCAACCAGGCACCGTTGGCCGTCTTCGAGAACCCGCATGAGGAACGCGGCATCGGCCCGCTGCTGGAAGAGGTCGGCCGTAAATACGGCAGGGGTTCCATCGGCCTCGGCCATGCAGGCATCCGCGGCGGTCCCGACTGGACGATGAAGCGCGACATGCTGTCCCCGCGCTACACAACGCACTGGGACGAGCTGCCCGTGGTGAAGGCCGCCTGACAGGCCCAACCGACAGCCACCCGCAGCCGCCGGCCGCGGTGTCCACGGTCAGACCGCCGCGCGGACCCGTTGCAGGAAGGAATCCAGGATCCGGCTGGCGTCCTCGTGCAGCCGGCGCTCCGCCGCCCGGTGCTGGACGGCGCCCCGCCCAGCGGTTCCTTGCCCGCCGGTTCCTTCGCCGCCGTCACCTTGCCCGGCGTCGCGCCCTCCGGCGCCCTGCCCTCCGGCGCCTTGCCCGCCGGCACCCTGCCCGCCGCCCTGCCTGCCGGTGACTTGCCCGCCGTTGTACGTCCCGGTGCCCTGCCCGGCGTCGCGCCCGCCGGCGCCGCTGAGCCGTTCGCCGAGGTAAAGCAAGGCCGCCAGCACCTCGGACAGTTCCGGGTTGGCGTCTGCGCGCTGTCGCAGCAATCTCAGATGGGCCGCCTGAAGCGCCGGTCCCGGCGTGCAGGCGAGGTCGCGGTCAAAGCGACGGCGGCAACGCTCGTAGGCAGTCAGTCCTTCGGCCGGAAGCCCGGCCCTCTCGTAGGCGGTCACGAGCGCCGTCCATGCCCGTTCATTCAGCGGCTCCGCCTGGACGGACAACTGCGCCCAGCGGACCGCCTCGTGGTGCCGGTCGAGGACAGACGCTGTCTCCGCCGCCGCGATCATCGCTCCCACCCGTTCCGCCGCGTGCCGGGTCCTGGCGTCATCGGCCCAGTCGGCAGCCAGTTCGAATCCGAGCAAAGGTTCAGCAGACAGTTCCAGCGCTTCCACCAGGAGCGGGTACGCCTCGTCCGGTTTCCTGAGGGTTGCCGCGCGGAGCAGCGCTGCGAAGCGCGACAGATCCAGGTCAACCAACCCGGGATCGAGCAGGTATCCGCTGTTGGCGGTCCTCAGCGGTCCTGTCTTGGTCTGCCCGGGTTGGATGGCGCGGCGGATCCCACTGACGTAGCTTTCCAGCGTAGCCACTGCCCCCTCGCCGGCACTGTGTCCCCAGAGCATCTCAATCAGATGGACCTTGGAAACCGGCTTTCCAAGGCTAAGCAGGAGAATCTCCAGAATGTGCCGTGGCTTGCATCCACCCAGATCCTTTGCGGTCAGCGTCGTGCCGTCGCGGCGGATCACCAGCGGTCCAAACAGTTGGACGGCAATCGATGGTGCTGGTTCCAGCGCGTCGTCCACGATGTTCTCCGTTTCCCCAGG